>JANMKC010000284.1:0-4004 GCA_031371785.1 Flavobacteriales bacterium
GAGTAAAGCAAATCGGAAAGGGGATCGACCGGACTGTTGGGCAGGAATGCGATCGGCGCGCACAGCCTGCCCACAACCCGAGCCGAGCGCGAACGGATCCGTGGATCCACGCGAACACGGGCGGGCCGTCCGTTTCCACCATCGGTTGTGACGGCCTACCATGCCAATTGTCGCCCACTTATCTTCCATCCCGTGTTCCGCTCGCCCTTCATCCAATTGCTCCTCTTCATCCTTGTGCTGGTGTGGTCCGCGATCGGGCCGAAGGACCGCCTCACGTGGTGGCTGGAAGTGATGCCGGGTCTTATCGCGCTGGTGGTCCTGGCGCTCACCTATCGTCGCTTCGCGTTCACGCCGCTCAGCTACACCTTGATCCTGTTGCAATGCATCATCCTCTTCGTGGGCGGGCACTACACCTACGCCGAGGTGCCGCTGTTCAACTGGATCCGCGATGCGGTAGGCGGCACGCGCAACGACTTCGACAAGCTGGGCCATTTCGCGCAAGGCTTCGTGCCCGCAGCCGTGGTGCGCGAAGTGCTGATTCGTCGCGATGTGGTGCGCGATCGCCGCTGGCTCGCCTTCATCGTGGGGGCGATCTGCCTGGCGATCAGCGCGGCCTACGAACTGGTGGAGTGGTGGGTGAGCGTGTGTACCGGCAGCGCCGGTGATGCCTTCCTTGGCACGCAGGGTTACATCTGGGATACGCAGAGCGACATGCTCATGGCCTTGATCGGGGTGGTAGTGTTCTTGGTGGTGATGAGGAGGGTGCAGGACAGGGAGATCGCGGTGAAGTAGCCTGTCAGAACAGCCGCACTGCATTGTCCACTACTCCTTTGTGCGCAGTCGCGCCACACATTCTTCGAAGTTGTCCGTCCAGAGTTCATTCGGTTTCATAGCAACAGGTTGCAGCGTCAATAAACAAGCACTGTCATCTGGATCTGGGAGAAGTTTGTTACCCACGACATACATGAATTTGGACCAATCATCGGTGGAAGGTTGCATCGAAACTGCAAGGATGTCGAACTCTCCGAATCGGTAAGGCCGCGTTTTGGAGCCTTCAGCATTGGTGCCGCCTCTTGTTTTCTGGGTCTCTACGACCCACATGTCGCTTGGGAGTTTGTATTTCCGTGCTTTAGGGTTACCCCTCATGAGCTGCCCTTTTTCGCTTCTTTGGAGTTTCACCTGGACTTTCACTGAACCCTTTTCGTCGTCGAGAAGATAATCATAGGGCAGGTCACCTTTCGGTGTGGTTGAGGTCCAGCCGTTCAGTTTCCGGATGACATCGGTTTCGAAGGCGAGGTCTGCGATTACACCTCGAATCATCCGGAACGTTAGTCCTTCGTCATTTCGGTTGACGGCTTCTAGAATTCGCTCGGCGCTCACCTTCAATCTCTTCTCGATTGGATGGAATGGAATGGTCTTGCGCAACTCCGCGAAAACCGCCTTGCGCTGTTCTTCAGTGCATCGCTCCAACAACGCCAAGATCTCCTTCACGCGGTCGCTCATCCGTTGGGCTTCTTGGGACGACCTGGTTTCGCGGCCTCGAACTCTTTGATGTCCTGCTTATGCACCAGCAGCACGCCTGCCATTAGCAGCGTGCGGACCTTGCCGCCCTTCACGAGCTTGTTGATGGCTTGACGCGACACGCCGCGAAGCCGGGAAGCCTCACTTTGCGTGATCCAATCGGATGTGGAGATCTTCTTTGACATTAGGTTGACAGTGTCAACCATTTAATTACTTTCGCTGCGGCTAAATTTATCCGCTCGGACCGGATAAGCCCTTCACATGCCTGTTTCCACACCTTCCATCGGCTCCCATCTCTTCACGGACCTGACCTCGCCGGTGAGCATTGAAGGCTTGACCCCGTTCTACTCGACCGGTCTCGGTTCGGCGTTCTTGGGCGATTCGCTCGATGTGTTGAAGCGCATGCCGGAAGGATCGGTGGACCTGATCATGACCTCGCCGCCCTACGCGCTGGAGTTCAAGAAAGAGTACGGTAACGAGAACAAGGACAAGTACCAGGAATGGTTCCTTGGTTTCGCGCTCGAATTCTTCCGGGTGCTGAAGGACGATGGCAGCTTCGTGCTGAACATCGCGGGCAGCTACAACAAGGGCAACCCGACCAAGTCGCTCTATCAATACAAGTTGTTGATCGCGTTGGTGGAAGAGATCGGCTTCCACTTGGCGCAGGAGTTCTACTGGTACAATCCGGCCAAGATGCCTATGCCTGCGGAATGGGTGACGGTGCGGCGCATCCGTGTGAAGGACAGTGTAGAGCATGTGTGGTGGCTGAGCAAAACGCCTTGGCCGAAGGCGAACAACCGCAAAGTCCTGCGGCCCTACAGCAAGGATATGATCCGGCTGAACGAACGCGGGCTGAAGAATACCACTCGACCTTCAGGGCATCTGATCAAAGAGAGTTTCGCTGATGTTGAACATGGTGGCTCCATACCTCCCAACGTGTTCGAGAACGATAGCATGGCCGAGGATTTCATGAAGTTCGGCAACAATGCAGCCAATGATAACTACGCATTGGCCTGCAAGGAACGTGGCATTAAGCGGCATCCTGCGCGCTTCCCGAACGCGCTGCCGGAGTTCTTCATAAACCTCCTCACTGAGGACCACGACTTGGTGATGGATCCCTTCGCAGGCTCGAACACCACTGGGGCCTGTGCCGAACGTATGAACCGCAAGTGGTTGGCGATCGACTGCGTAGAGGACTACCTTGAAGGAAGCAAATTCAGGTTTGGGCAGTAACACGATCAGCTTGGTCGCAGGCCCAAGGAATAGCACGAGCGTCCACTCTCGTGTCTACTGTCAGGGTCCTTCGGAGCGGCTCACCCAACCGGCGGCGGGCTCTTCCTCTTCCCCCGCAACTTCCGCCACGCGAAGACCCCCAACGCAATGGCCAGCAGCCAAGGCCAGATGGTGGTAAGCCCGACCACCAATGCTTCCAGCATGTGCCAACCTTCTTTCAACGCCGCACCGATGCGGCTGAGCAATCCCGGCTGGTAGCCTTCCACATTGCGCTCATTGGCGATCAGTTCGCGGTGGATGATCTGGCGCTGGTAAAGGGAGAGCCTCACCGTGCTGAAGGCCACGCGGTCGGCGAGTTCGAGGTTGCTCAGGCGGGCCTCGTCCGCGCGGGCCTCGGTGTTCTCCAGGCTTTCTTCGGCGGTTTCGCTGTCGCGCAATTTCTTGCCCTGTTCATCGATGTCGTTGCTGAGGCGGCGCGAGTGGGCCATCGCGCGGCGGGTGGCCATGGCGTTGCGCATCATGTCCAGTTTGATGTCCTGCGCGTTGATGGTGCGGTGGTCGAAGAGATCCACCCAGCGGCCGAGGGCGCGGATGGTGCTATCGAGCTCGGTGTTCGGCACGCGCAGCACGATATCGTTGGTCATCTCGAAGCGGGACACTTCCAGTGAACTGTCCTCGCTCACGGGAATGATGTCCATGCCCATCGGCGCATTGTTCAAAGTGGTGCTCACGACCCAGCCGTTGTGCGCGGCCACGAGGTCCTCGATGCCGAGCGTGGCCCTCACGGCGTCCTTCACGCGGAAGCGGAGGTCGGCCGTGCGGATGAAGCGGTGCGTGGTGTCCGTGCCGTTCACTTTCGCAGCACTGCTGCTGATGGCCTCACCGGCGGAAGGAGCAGAGGTGCCACTGGCGTTGGTGGCGTCCAAGGCCACTGTCGTCAGGGCGGTGTTCGCCCATCGGTCCTTTCCGTTCTCCTGGTTCTGGTCCTCATCGGCGCTCGCTTCCTTGAAACTGCCGGAGGTGGGTGCGGGTGCGTCGGCGCGGGGTTCCCGCTGTTGCTCGGTGTGCTTCGCTTCCGAGTCGCGGGAGCAGGCGAGGAGGGTGGCTATAGGGTAGTTCGAAGAACCTGTTGAGAAGTTGATGGGTACGGGATCTTGACAAAGTGCTTGGTGATCGATCTCTTTGTCAGATGAGCAAACGCCCCAGTCGCAGCCTGTTCGATGAGCAGCACAAGCACCAGAAGCTTGAAC
>JANMKC010000059.1:0-5979 GCA_031371785.1 Flavobacteriales bacterium
GGTGTAGCGGGCGAAGGCGTGCTCAGCGGCGTGATCGACTTCGACGACCTCGATCACTACGATGCTGCGAAATGGTTGCGATCGCACGGCGCGAACGACATCACCTGCAGCAGCGGATTGATCCACGGCATGTACGACCTGATGTTCGCCTACGTGAACGGCGACGTGACGAAGCCTTCGTTCGGCGCGGGCAGCTTTCTGCACTTCGCCATCCGCATGGCGCTCACTTTTCGAGGCGCGGTCTTTTGGAAGATGCAGGCCGGCATGGGCGACACCATCTTCGGCCCGATCTACCAGGTGCTGAAGAAGCGCGGCGTGGAGTTCAAATTCTTCCATTGCGTGGATCAGTTGCACGTCAGCACGGACGGCAACAACATCGATTCGATCGACATCAACATCCAAGCGACGTTGAAGAACGAAGCATCGGGAGTTGCCGGCGCTGGATACGATCCACTGGTGGATGTGAACGGCCTGCCATGCTGGCCTGCGGATCCGCGCTACGACCAGCTTGTTGAAGGTGAAGCGCTGAAAGCGGAGAAGATCAACCTCGAATCGTTCTGGACCACGTGGAAGCCGGTCGCGACGAAAACATTGAAACGCGGCGAGCACTTCGACATGGTGGTGCTGGGGATCCCGGTGGCATCGCATCCATTCATCTGCGGTGAGCTGATCGCGCGCAACGGCTTGTGGAAAGACATGGTCGAGAACGTGCAGACCACGCGCACGTTGGCGATGCAATTGTGGATCACGCCCGATCTGAAAGCACTCGGCTGGAACGAGCCCAGCCCGATCATCGACAGCTACGCGCAGCCCTTCAATACCTGGGCCGACATGAGCCAGCTGATCGTGCGCGAGCAATGGCCGCCCACTTCACCAGTGAACAACATCGCCTACTTCTGCGGCACCATGACCGGCGGCATCCCACCCAAGAGCGACGTCGATGCACCGAAGCGCGAACTGCAAGCGGTGAAGGATCTCGCGCTAGAATGGCTGCGCACGAATCCCGGCTTCATCTGGCCGAAAGCAACACAAGCCAACGGCGCGCTCGATTGGAGCGTGCTCACCGATCCGAACAACGGCAGCGGCGAGGCGCGCTTCGATGCGCAGTTCTGCCGTGTGAACATCGATCCCACCGAACGCTACACGCTTACCCTGCCCAAGACCACGCAGCACCGCATGCGCGCGGACAATACCGGATTCGACAACCTGATCATCGCCGGCGATTGGACCTGGCAACCGATGAACGTAGGCTGCGTGGAGGGAACGGTGATGAGCGGCCTGATGGCGGCGAACGTGATGCTGGGGCTGCCGATCGATGATGGGGTCGTGGGATATCATAGATCCTGAGATGAGCACGAGGGACGAAGGTGTTCCCTCGCTGGTCTCAGCGGAACATCTGGATCACCTCCCCGGACATGGGCAGTACGATCCGGCACCGATCGCAGGGCACGCTGAGCGAATTGGATCGCTGCTGCTCGTTGGTGGTGTGATAGACCACCACGGTCTTGAAACGAAGGCCACATCAATGTCATTCGTCGCCATCATCTCCGTGGGATCCTCCGTGTCGCCGCAGAACCACATCCGGCGGCCTTTCCATTGCACCAGATAGGACAGGTGCGGCGCGGTGCCCGCTGGCGTGGGAGGGGGATAGACATAGACCTCCGTCCTTTCGCCTACTTCAGCGGATCGTTTCTCCAGATCCCCGCCAGCAAGGGAAGGCGAGAAGGTCAGGGTGCTCACAGGCTCCGCGGCGGGGACCGTCACGTACAAAGCGATGTCGGCATCGGTGATGCTCTTTCCGCTCAACGGGGCATCCACGAACACGCGCTGCCCATCGAGGTCGAGGCGCACGAGGTTCCCATTGATGAAGGTGGCCGAGGGCCGCTGCGCGAAGAGCGCGGTGATCGAGAGCAGGGAGGAGAGCGAAAGGATGAGAGATCGGAACATCGTGGTGTTGAAACTTCCCGGTCGAAAGATGCGAACGAACGCGCGGCTCGTTACACTTGCATCGACCCTCGCACGAAGCAACAGCACGAGCATGGCCACCCAGGTCACCCACGACATACGCATCAGCGTCCGGTCCGTCTACGAGCCGGAGCAGAGCGATCCGAAACAGGGGCGTTACATCTTCAGCTACCGCATCCGCATCGAGAACCGCGGTGCGCGTACCGTGCAGTTGATGCGACGCCATTGGATCATCACGGACAGCATGGCCGAACCGCGCGAGGTGCGGGGTCCCGGTGTGGTGGGGGCGACTCCTGTGCTTGCCGCAGGCGAACACTTCACGTATACCAGTTATTGTGATCTGCGCAGCGCGTTCGGTCGCATGCAGGGCGCCTACAACATGCGCCATACGGATGACGGCAGCGGTTTCGATGTGACCATTCCCGCGTTCGAACTCCACTATCCGTTCGCAGCGAACTGATCGCCGGCGATCGTACCAGCCACCATGTCGAACGGCATCGCGCACGACAAGAACCTGCACCTGACGCTGCTCGCGCAGAACCGCGCGTGGAGCGAGCGTATGCGCCGTGAGAACCCGGAACTTTTCAGCGAGCTGGCCAAGCACCAGAAACCGTTCTTCCTGTGGATCGGATGCAGCGACAGCCGTGTGCCGCCCAACCAGATCACCGGCACCATGCCGGGCGACATGTTCATCCACCGCAACATCGCCAACATGGTGGTGCATACGGACATGAACCTGCTGAGCGTGGTGGACTACGGGGTGAACGTGCTGGGCATCGACCACATCATCGTGTGCGGCCATTACGGATGCGGCGGGGTGAAGGCGGCGATGGGACCGGAGTTCGGCGGGCCTGCAGCCAACTGGGTCCGTCACATCCGCGATGTGGCCCGTATCCATCATGAGGAACTGGAGGCCATCGCGGACGAGGAAAAGCGCTTCGATCGCCTGGTGGAACTGAACGTGGCCGAGCAGGTTTATGACCTGAGCCGCACCGCCGTGCTGCGCGATGCGTGGACCAATGGTCGCGCCATGCAGGTGCATGGTTGGGTATACAGCCTGAACGATGGGTTGATCAAGGATCTCGGCGTTACCCGCACGAAGTATGAGAATGAGGAGGGCGGCGTGCGGATGGAGTGAGGCTTGAACCATCTCAAGCACGGCAGAGGGGAGCGCGGATATCTTCGGCCCGTTCCCATCATCGTATCTCCCGATCGCACCATGAGCAACGCCGTCTTCACTCCTCCCCTTCCCCGCAACGAAACGGTGCTGAGCTATGCGCCCGGCACGCCCGAACGCGCATCGCTGCAAGCCGAATACGACCGCCGCATCAAGACGGTCATCGATGCCCCGATGTGGATCAACGGCAAGCCCGTCGAAACGAAGGACCTACGGAGGATGAGCCCGCCGCACACCCATGCGCACAAGCTGGGCATGGCGCACTTCGGCGATACGAAACACGTGCGCGCCGCGATCGATGCCGCATTGCGTGCGAAGCGCGATTGGGAGAACATGCCGTTCGAAGAGCGTGCGTCGATCTTCTTGAAAGCCGCCGACCTGCTCAGTGGACCCTACCGCGCGCATATCAATGCGGCCACCATGTTGGCGCAGGGCAAGAACTGCTACCAAGCGGAGATCGACGCGGCCTGTGAGTTCATCGACTTCCTGCGTTTCAATGTGAGCTACGCGCAGCGGATCTATCGCGATCAACCGGTGAGTTCACCGGGCATCTGGAACCGCCTCGAGTATCGTGCGCTGGAGGGATTCGTCTTCGCGCTCACACCGTTCAACTTCACGGCCATCGCGGGCAACTTGCCGAGCAGCGCAGCGCTGATGGGCAACACGGTGGTGTGGAAATGCGCCGACACGCAGATCTATTCCGCGCACGTGATCATGGAGGTCTTCCGCGCAGCGGGATTGCCCGACGGCGTGATCAACCTTATCCACTTGGAGGGTGCGGTCGCGGGGGATGTGATCTTCAGGCACAAGGACTTCGCGGGGATCCACTTCACCGGCAGCACGAACGTGTTCCGGCACATCTGGGAGACCATCGGCAAGAACCTGCCGATGTACCGCAGCTACCCGCGCATCGTGGGCGAGACCGGCGGCAAGGATTTCGTGATCGCGCATCCGAGCGCCGATCCAGCGGTGGTAGCCACGGCGCTCTCGCGCGGAGCCTTCGAATACCAAGGGCAGAAATGCAGCGCTGCTTCACGCGCGTACATCCCGGAGAACATATGGCCGCAGGTGAAGAAGGAGCTGCTCGCCGACCTCGCCGACATGAAAATGGGCGACCCGCGCGACTTCGGCAATTTCATCAACGCGGTGATCGATGAGCGCAGCTTCGACAAGATCAGCGGGTACATCGATGCGCTGAAGAAGGACAAGAAGAACATCCAGATCATCGCTGGCGGCAAGTGCGACAAGTCCGTCGGCTACTTCGTGCAACCTACTGTAGCGGTGACGAAGGATCCGAAGAGCGTGACGATGTGCGAAGAGATCTTCGGACCGGTGCTCACGATCTACGTATACAGCGCGAACCGCTGGATGGACACGCTGAAACTCGTTGATGCAACGGGCGAGTATGCGCTCACCGGCGCGGTGATCAGCAACGATCGTGAGGCGATCGCTCAAGCAATACAAGTGCTTCGCCACAGCGCGGGCAACTTCTATATCAACGACAAACCCACAGGTGCTGTGGTCGGTCAGCAACCTTTCGGTGGCGCACGCGGCAGCGGAACGAACGACAAGGCCGGCAGCTACCTGAACCTGATCCGCTGGACAAGCCCGCGCACGATCAAGGAGACCTTCGTACCGCCCACGGACTTCAAGTATCCGTTCCTCACCTGATCGGTCCGCCGGAGAGCGGCGAAAGCCGTGGCAGCCGGCCAAGCAAGCAGGCTGGGCTGGTGCCCGGCGGACCATGAAATGAACGATCGATCGTGTACTGTGGTCCCCACTCTCTCAACCTCTCATCCTTTCACCCTCTCACCTTCGCTTCCGTGAAAAAGAAGCTCCTCCGCTTCATCCCGGAACGCATCCGGAACCGCTATGGCCTCAGCGTGGCCGTGCTGCTGCTGTATATCTGCTTCCTCAGCGACTACGACCTGTACACCACGTTGAAGTTGCGGCATCAGTTGAGCACGATGCGCAGCCAGCACGAGTGGTACGCCACCGAGATCAAGACGACGCGCGAGCAACTGCACGAGCTCAACAGCGATCAGGCGTTGCTGGAAAAATTCGCCCGCGAGAAGTACCTGATGAAGCGTGACGACGAGGACGTGTTCGTGCTGGTGCCGGAGAAGTGAGACAGGTGCAGTCGGCAGTGGCAGCAGGCAGGAATGCATTGACACTGCCTGCTGTTCTTGCCTACTTGACCTTAGTGGTGATGCCCTCCCGACCCATGCACATGGCCATGCGATAGTTCGTCCGGCGTGGCCTCGCGCACGTTCGTCACCTCCACATCGAAGTTGAGCGTGATCCCTGCCAGCGGATGGTTGCCATCGAGCAACACCTTGCCATCGGCCACTTCCTTCACCGTGAACACGCCATGTTCACCACCTTGGAACTGCATCCCGAGCTCCACTTTCTGCTCGCCGAATTTTTCCAGCGGCACCTGTTGCAGGAGCTGCGGGTCGAAGTCGCCGTAGCCTTTCGTTGGCTCGATCACTGCTTTGAACGTGTCGCCCGCTCCCTTGCCTTCCATCTGTTCTTCGAGCCCAGGCACGATCATGCTCGCACCTTGCATGTAAGTGAAGGGATCCTGCCCGTGCGATGAATCGAGCAGTTTGCCATCATTGTCGCTAAGCGCGTAATGGAATGAAACGACGGAGTTGGTGGTGATGTTCATGCCTTGGTGGGTGATCGTTATGCGAAAAACGGACGGCGAAAATAGAAGCCGGACCGGGTCCAACGCAACGAACGCGATCTTCGCCCTCGATGGCCAGCGATAAGTTGTTCGATGCGTTCCCTGCTCAGGACCGCGCGCAGTGGGAAGCGATCATCCGCAAGGAGTT
>JANMKC010000104.1:0-1817 GCA_031371785.1 Flavobacteriales bacterium
ACCCACAATGATTTCTTCCCTCGATGCGCGCACGCAACGCTTCCTCGGCGACCTTTCCGGCATATCCGCCCGGATTTCGGCCGCACAGGGGAACATTTCATCTGGCCGACGCATCAATCGAGCCTCAGATGCGCCCGATGAGGTTTCGAATCTGCTGGCGGTTCGGAGTGAGCTCGCCTCTACGCAGCAAATTCGTTCCAACTTCAACCGGGTCAAGGGCGAAGCAGATTCGGCCGAACAGGCTTTGCAACAAGCGGTGAATATTATGGATCGGGTGGCCTCGCTCGGAGCCGAAGGCGCTACCGATGTAATAGATCCAGCGCAAAAGAGGATTATCGCCAGCGAACTCGCTGGGTTGCAGCAGCAGCTCGTGGGTATTGCCGGGACAGCTACTGATGGGCGCTATATCTTCGGGGGCGATTTTGATCAGCAGCCGCCTTACGTTTATAACGCCAGTGGTACACCTCCCTACGGTTCGTACAGAGGTTCGGTTGCCACGCGCCAAGTTATCGACGCAGCCGGAGCACGAATCGCGATTGCGCAGACGGCGGGACAGATATTTGAAGACCCGGATCCGTCTCGGAGCGTATTTGCCGCCGTCGAGTCGCTGCGGCAGAACCTTCTGACAGGCTCTACGAGCACGGTGAGCGATTCGCTAGCGCGGGTGAGGTCGGCGAGCGTTCATCTGAACAACTCTCTGGCTTTCTATGGCGGCGTGCAAAATCAAGTAACCTCCACCCTAGACTATGCGGCGTCGCACGAAATCCGGCTTAAGACCGAGATCGCTTCGACAGAAGAAGCTGACCTAGCTGCCTCCATCGTTGAACTGAACCAGGCACAAATCCATCAACAGGCCGCGCTACAAGCGGAAGCCAAGGTGCAATCGCGGCCGTCTTTGTTCGACTATTTGCGATAACGGTCTTGGGACGCACCCGCTTTCAGGCGGTTGCTGAAATCGAAATAGGCTCTGTGGCGGCGTTAAAGCTATAGCCGAATCCGCGGACCGAACGGATGTGCCCGGTGGTCGATTCAGCGTCAATCTTTTGGCGCAAACGGAGAATATAGACGTCGACGGTCCGGTCGGTAACGGCGCGGTCATGTCCCCACACCGAATCGAGCAATTGTTCACGGCTGTAAACAACGCCGGGCCGGGCCATGAGGTATTCCAACAGTTTGAACTCAGTGGCGGTGAGCTGAATCTCTTCACCACCGCGGAATACGCGATACGTTGTGCGATCCAGTTCCAGTTCCCCCGCCTTCAGCGTTCGTTGCGGGGCCGATTGGGTGCGGAACTGAATCTTAATGCGCGCAATCAGTTCGCGAACAAAGAAGGGCTTGACGATGTAGTCGTTGGCTCCGAGTTCGAGACCAATAATCCGATCGGCTTCCGAAGCCCGCGCCGTCAGAAATATGACAGGAATCTGCGCCAGTTCGGGTATGGCCCTCAGCGCGCGACAAATCTCCAGCCCGTCGGCATCAGGCAACATAACGTCCAGCAGAATCAGATCAGGCCGTTCGCGCCGGCACAGCTCTACGGCTCCCTTTCCGGTCTGCTGCCCCACGGTCTTGAAGCCCTCCTTCTCCAGATTGTAGTTTAGGAGGGCATAGAGGTCGCTGTCGTCTTCAATGAGCAGAATCTTCTTCATCGGTCGTTAGTATCTCCACTGTTGGTTAACAATGCGTTACAAAATAATGAATTGCTGTTGACGCCATCTCGATCCAGACGAAAATTTGTCGCAGGCCTTTCCGTTTTGGCAATCGAGAGGATCGGAATCGACATGGCGCACCGCCTCATTCTAGGGTACCGCGACGGTCGG
>JANMKC010000295.1:0-3313 GCA_031371785.1 Flavobacteriales bacterium
CAGTAAACGTTGCGACAACCTTCTTCCCCACGGATAATGAACGCACGAATAGCCCGGCGATCGCGACAGGTGCGGCCAGTGCGAGCGACCAACCACCAGCAGCAACAGTACCTGATAGCAGCGGTGCCGGGATGATCACGACCAACGATACAAGTGCTGTGGCACAGCAACCGGGTCCGCCAACGCCCGTGATCGCACATGCTTCTCCTTGGCAGTTGAGCGCGCTGTATGGTCCTTTCACCACCGTGAGCCACTATACCGGCGAAGCGAGCGCTTCCTGGAACGCCGAGGTGCAGAACGGACAGGCCATGAGCTTTGGTGCTGAGATCATGCGCATGGGTCCGCACATAGGCCTTGGCATCGGCGTGCATCACGTCGAATACAGGGACCAATTGCTCGCGGACGAGCGCAGCACCACCGATCAAACCTTCACGAACCACTATTCCCTTCTGTCCGTCGATACCACGGTAATGGTGGTGGTCGATACCATCAACCAAGGTGGCGTGATCCACTATGTATGCCAGCAGATCGATACGAGTTTCTATGTGCTCGACATCCATACCGATACCGTATCCACCGCTGTGGTGCAGCGGCACGCGCTCAGTCAGGTGAACAGCGAGAGCTACTGGGAGATCCCCTTGTTGTTCGATATCCACACCGCAATTCGTAGATGGTCTTTCGGCGCGCGCTTCGGCCCAACGATCGGCCTGCTCTCCGCCCGCAGCGGTTCAACGCCGAACAGTTCATCGGATGGATACACCGATCTGCGAGATCAGTCGTTCCGCTCGATGGTGTACGGTATGTCGGCGAGGATGTACATCCGCTACCGGCTCGGCAACGCGCTCTACCTCGGCGTGGAACCCGCCATGCGAGGCCAGTTGGCCAATGCCCTCGCGGATGATCGCCTTTCGCGAATGTCCAGTGCGTACGGTTGCTACTTCAGCCTTACGTACCGCTTTCCCTGATCCCCGTTCATAGTCGAACGTCGTACGGGGATCAAAGACTGCTTCGCCGTGGGACAGGCTCGCAGTGACGAAGACCGTGGAATGCGGATCCGGCGCGCGAAGCCGCGCCGGATCCGCATTCCTTTACTACCGTCATCGCGAGCCGCATTCGGGCGAAGCGATCTTTGATCCTGAGGATCGGTAGCTCTTGGACAACAGCCAAAGTGTGATCACACACATGATGCGTTGTTCATCTTTGCCGCCCCATGGAATTCAAGCGACGACTTCAGCTTTACATGATCGGCCTCGGCGGAGGTATACTTCTATCGTTCGGCATTTTCGGAAAGGGCTGCACCAACACCGCATGGATGCCCGAGGCGCGCGTGCGTTTGCGCATGCACAACACCCTCGTGCATGCGACGTCGCGCGCGCAACAGCAGCTTGATGCGATGAATATCGGCCTCGCCGATCTGTGCGCTGCCATGGACAGTGCATCGGTGAACTTCAAGGAAAGCCGACGCACGAGCGACAGCCTGTACTATGCGATGGCCACTACGCTCGATGGCCGTCCGCTCACATTCAGTGTCGCTGCTTTGCGTGATTACATGATCGATTCCACGGCAACGTTGCTGGAGATCGCGCCAAAGACGATCACTCCCCCCGCAGCACCGTGACGTGCCCGATGAAGGAGCGTTCCTTCTCTCGCTCCGCCGGGTTCGTGCAGTTCTTGAAGACCACGCGCCACACGTAAACGTCCTGCTTACAATCCACACCGTTGTATTTGCCGTCCCATGCAACGCCCGGCCTGTCCGCGGTGAAGATGCGTTCGCCCCAGCGATCGAAGACATAGAAGGCGTACTGGCAGGTGGTGAATCCGAAGGGGATCGGCATGAAGGTTTCGTTCGTCCCATCGCCGTTCGGCGTGAAAGCGTTCGGCACGTATACCAGCGGATCGCTCGGTGCGCTCACCCATGCGCACGTCGTATCGGGACAACCATAGCTGTTGATCGCAACGAGACACACGCGGTAATCATTGCCGGGACCGTTGGGGAACATGTGTACCGGATCACGCTCGGTGGTGTGCGAGCCATCGCCGAAGTCCCAGTTCCAGCTCACCGCGTCCTCGCTCTCGTTGTTGAATTGCAGCGCGTTGTCTACATGTAGTAGCGTGTCCCAGGTGAAGAGCGCCACAGGCGTTGGATTGATCACGATGGCGGCAGGTGAGATCAATGTGTCCGTGCAGCCGCCACTGCCGTACGCGATCAGGCTGATGTCGTAGAGACCGGGATCGGCATAGCTGTGCGCGGGATCCTCATCGCTCGCGGTGGTATTGTCGCCGAAATTCCAGAGCCAGGCGTTGCTGTTCTGCGAGTTGTTCGTAAAGTCGATGGGATAGGTGGCGCAGCCGGGTTGCGGCTCCGCGCTGAAGGCGGCATGGGGTGTGGGGTATACCGTGAACTGCGCGTTGCTCGTGTCGGCACAGCCGTACTGGTTGTGCACGATCAACCTTGTGTCATAGGTGTCCGGGGCCACATACGTGGTCATCGGGTCCACGTCGGTGGAGGTCTGGAAGTTGCCGAAGCTCCAATCGTTCGTGAGCGCACCTTGCGAGTTGTTGGTGAATTGCACTTCAACAGGCGACGTGCAACTTTGATCGGGCGCCAGCGTGAACGCCGCAACTGGCACGGGATAGGAGACGATCTGCGCATAAGCCGTATCCGCGCATCCGTTCAGGTTCTCCGCGATCAACCGCACCAGCCACGTGCCGTCCACCTGGTAGGAATGCTGTGGTGAAATGTTCCCGCTCGTGTTGTTGTCACCGAAGTCCCATTGGGCATAGTCCGCGTTCTGGCTCTGGTTGTTGAACTGCACGACCAACGGAACGCAGCCGCTGATCGGATCGGGGGTGAACGCGGCGGTGGGCGTTTCTTTCACATCCACTTGTTGCGTCTGCGTCGCCGTGCAGGTGTTCAATGAGGATTGCACAGTGAGTGTCACATCATACGTACCCCAATCAGCATACGTGTGCGTGAGATCGGTGAGCGTGCTTCCGGTAAAGTCCCCGAAGTCCCAAGTGATCCCGGCGATGTCCGGTGTGTTGTTGATGAACTGGAAGGGCACTCCCGCGCACACCGAATCGGGCACCACGCTGAAGTCGATGTCCGGTGAAGGCAGCACATCGATCGTCACGCTCACCGTGTCGTAGCTGCATCCATTGTCCCCGAAGAGCGTGGCCGTGTACGTTCCGGGCTGGGTGTAGGTGAACGATGTGCTGTAGGCTACGGACACATTGTTGTTGTACCCGAAGCTCCAGTGCCAGTTGGTGACGCCCACGCTGTACTGCGTGAAATTCACCGTGAGCGGTGCGC
>JANMKC010000149.1:0-2983 GCA_031371785.1 Flavobacteriales bacterium
AAGGAGCGATGAGGGCGAACACGCGAAGGGCCGCGATGACGCGCGGTGGTTGTGCGGCGAAGCTATCCGCGCATCATTCCGCGCTGGGCCGCGACGAATGGCAGTTATGAACAGATGGGGCGTGGAAGGGCGGGACGAGCAGCCCTGCTCAGGGTGCACGCCATTTCTTGCGGTGTCGATAGACCTGGAGAATGTACCAGATCGTGCCCGCTGCGGCAGCCGACAGCCCGATTGTTGCCGCACTGTTGTTCTGGGGTGCGAAATAGAACACGAATGGAATGCTCACCAGGAGGAGTATCCCAATGATCGCCATGACCAAGGCAAATGGTTCTTCATATCGCGTGGGCTCACGACGAATGCGCGGTGTTGGCGGATCCTCGGTTTTTTCCGCATCAAGGCGTTCTGATCGCAAGCGGGCATTGTACATCTCCACATTCCGTTCAAAGTCCTTCACGAACCGGAGAAAGTCATCCGCTCCGTCTTCAGACTTCTCATGGCTGAGGGACAAATGCTTGCGGCCGTGAGTCCGTATGCGCAAAACGGATGTGTAGCGGTCAGAAGGTTCAAAAAGGTACTGCTCGATCTCATCCCAGTTCAACTGGTCCACTGTTCGTTTCTGCAAGCGGAACCGCCGGATCCACTTCCTGGAGATTCCATTCTCGTCCATGGTCAATTCCACATCGGCCTTGGAAATCATGGAGCCAATGACGAAGGCAGCTATCGCGGTGCCAAGACCAATGGCGAAAAGCACATTCTTGCTCAAACCATAACCTGGTATCTCAGGCGGGAACAACAAGATCATCGCCAACAGGGAAAACAACCACACAAACACAGGCATTCGTTCAAGCCGTGTGGACTTCTGCACAACACGGTACGACCGAGCCATCATAGCTTCTAGTGCTTCGTCCGCAAACTACGAATGAACAGCTCATCTTCGCGGCCCTGCCGGCAGGCAGGCAGGCGTTCATGAAATTCTCCCTCCTCACGACCGACCCGAAGAGCAAGGCCCGTGCGGGCATGCTGCACGCGCGCTAACTTCGCCCCATGCAACTTCTGGTGAACGTCCCGGACAACAAGGCCGACCTGATGCTGGAGATCCTGAAAAGCATCTCCTTCGTGAAGAAGGCCGAAACGCTCTCGCCCTCAAAGGCCGCGCATCTGGATCGGCTCAAAGAAGCCGTGCGGGAAGTAACGCTGATCAAGAAAGGCTTGAAGAAAGGGATCCCGATCAAGGACGTGTTGGATGAGCTTTGAAGTCATCGCGGTTCCACCGTTCGCGCATGAACTCAAAAGACTCTCCAAGAAGTTTCCTTCGTTGAAACGGGAGGTGGCCGAGCTGGTGGAAGCACTGGTCACAGACCCTGTAATGGGCACTCCTATCGGGAACCACTGCTACAAGATCCGCCTCGCGATAGCATCGAAGGGGAAAGGCAAAAGCGGTGGAGGCCGCGTCGTCACCCACGTCCATTTCAAAGGTGGTCGCGTATTTCTTCTGGACATCTTCGACAAGGCAGAGAAAGAAACGGCCTCTCCCCAGGAGATCAGAGCGCTCCTGCGCAGGATACCCTGATGCGCTTCTCCCTCCTCACCACCGACCCGAACAGCAAGGCCCGCGCGGGCATGCTGCATACCGATCACGGTGATGTGCCCACACCGGTGTTCATGCCCGTGGGCACATTGGGCGCGGTAAAGGCCGTGCATACGCGGGAGCTGCGCGACGACATCGGTGCGCCGATCATGCTCAGCAATACCTACCACTTGTACTTGCGGCCGGGTGTTGAAGTACTGGAGCACGCGGGCGGTCTGCACAAGTTCAACGGGTGGGACCGGCCGATACTCACCGACAGCGGCGGCTTCCAGGTGCATTCGCTCAGTGACATCCGCAAGATCACCGAGGAGGGCGTGAAGTTCCAGAGCCACATCGATGGAAGCAGCCACCTCTTCACGCCGGAGATCGTGATGGACATACAACGCATCATCGGTGCCGACATCATCATGGCCTTCGATGAGTGTACACCGTGGCCCTGCGAGCTGGACTATGCGACGAAGAGCATGCATCGCACGCACCGCTGGCTGGACCGCTGCTTCGAACGCTTCGATAGCACCATGCCGAAGTACGGCTACGAGCAGGCGCTCTTCCCCATCGTGCAGGGCAGTACTTTCCCGGAACTGCGCAAGCAAAGCAGCGAATACATCGCCGCGAAAGGTGCTGATGGCAACGCGATCGGCGGGCTCAGTGTCGGCGAGCCGGAACAGGAGATGTATGCGATGGCGGAACTCTGCTGCGACATTCTTCCCAAAGACAAGCCGCGCTACCTCATGGGCGTGGGCACGCCGTGGAACCTGCTGGAGAACATGGCCCTCGGCATCGACATGTTCGATTGTGTGATGCCCACACGCAATGGCCGCAATGGCATGCTCTTCACGCGCAACGGCGTGGTGCAGATCAAGAACAAGTGCTGGGCCGATGACCACACACCGCTCGATCCCCATGGCACATGTTGGGTGGATCAAGCCTACAGCAAAGCGATGGTGCGCCACCTCTTCGTCACCAACGAGATCCTCGGCCTGCAGATCGCCAGCCTGCACAACCTCGGTTTCTATGTGTCACTGATGAACGAAGCGCGCGAGCGGATCATGAACGGTTCGTTCACCGAGTGGAAGGCACAACTGTTGCCGAAGGTGAAGACGCGGGTCACTGGGCAAATTTGAAAGGTGGAACAGGAAAGCTGAAACAGCACATGGTCACCCCTGCCGCGTTTCCTGTTCCTGCTTTCCTGTTCAACCTTTCCTCTTTCAAGTTCAACCCCTGGACTCTTGGTTCAAGTTTCTGTTTTTGAAAGGTGGAACAGGAAAGCTGAAACAACACATGGTCACCCCTGCCGCGTTTCCTGTTCCTGCTTTCCAGTTTTCACTTTTCCTTTTTCAAGTTCGACCCCTGGACTCTTGGTTCAGGTTTCCGTTGCTGAACTTCACCCCGTGC
>JANMKC010000153.1:0-2115 GCA_031371785.1 Flavobacteriales bacterium
GAACTGATCGGCAAGACGCACGCGGTGCGCGTGGTCAGTGAGGTGATCGAGCGGATCGACATCGAACCGCTGATGGAGACCTTCAAGGGCGGCGGCACATCGAGCTACCACCCGCGCATGCTGTTGAAAGTGCTGGTGTACGCCTACCTGAACAACACCTATTCCTCGCGGCGGATCGAGGCGGCGATCAAGGAGAACATCCACTTCATGTGGCTTGCCGGGATGAAGCGTCCGGACCATCACACCATCAACCGCTTCCGGGGCCAGCGGCTCAAGAACAACATCCGCGAAGTGTTCACCCAAGTGGTGTTGCTGCTCATGGAGGCGGGCCATGTGGACCTCAAAGCGGTGTACACCGACGGCACCAAGATCGAGGCCAACGCCAACAAGTACACCTTCGTGTGGGCCAAGAGCATAGCCACCAACAAGAAGAAAATGAAGGCGCGATTGGAAGAGCTCTGGGACTATGCCCAAGGCGTGGCCGCTGAAGAACTCCATGGCGATGACCCCGGAGAGATGCAAGAGCTCGACCCGCAGAAAGTGGAGCAGACCATCGATGCGATCAACGCGGCACTGAAGGACAAGCCTGTGGAGAAGAAGGTGACGCAGAAGTTGAGCTACGCCAAGAAGAACTGGGGAGCGAACCTGCGCAAGTACCAGATGCAGGAGTCCATCCTGGGTACACGCGGCAGCTATTCCAAGACCGACACGCAGGCCACCTTCATGCGCATGAAGGACGACCACATGGGCAATGGGCAGTTGAAGGCGGGCTACAACGTGCAATGGAGCACGCAGGACCAGTTCATCGTGCACTACAGCCTGCACCAGGACACCACCGATACCAGGACACTGATCCCCCACTACGAGCAACTGAAAGCCCAGTTGGGCAAACTACCTCAGGCCGCAGTGGCCGATGCCGGTTACGGCTCGGAGCAGAACTACGAATACTTGGAAGCGGAGAGCGTGGAGGCCTTCGTCAAATACAACTACTTCCACCGCGAGCAGCTCAAGAGCCATCAGCACAAGCACCCCTTCGAGCAGAGCAGGCTGCACTACAACGCTGCGCGCAACCAGTACATCTGCCCCATGGGCCAACCCATGCGGCACATCGGTGATCAGCGCTCAACGACCAAGGCCGGGCATATCCAAACCGTATCGCGCTATCAAGCCCTGAACTGCGCGGGTTGCCCGCTCAACGGCACCTGCCACAAAGCCCAAGGCAACCGCATCATCGAGGTGAACCATCGGCTCAACCAACACAAGGCCAAAGCGCGTGAACGGCTCACCAGCGAAGAAGGCTTGAAGCACCGCAGCGCCAGACCGGTGGAAGTGGAATCGGCTTTCGGTAACCTCAAACAGAACAAGGGCTTCACACGCTTCATGCTCCGAGGGATCGATAAGGTGTCCTTGGAGATCGGGCTGCTCTCCACGGCGATCAACCTGAAGAAATGGGTGAGGATCATCCAGAAGAAGGCCCTGGAAAGCCTCGATAACGCCTTCTGCCTCTTCCGCACCGCCATGCGCTCGCCACTTCAGGTGACCCACTGTCCTTGATCTCCCACGAGCCAAGCCAAGTCACATCGATCACAAAACGAAGGGGCCGTCCCTTTTGAGACGGCCCCCTTTTTTTTGGCACACCCCTCTCACGATCCATCAGACCTCTTTCCTAATTCAGTCGTGCCTGCTTCCCTCACCCCCCGAAGGATCGGGGCTTTGAAGCTTTGTCCCTCTCCCGGTGGAGAGGGACGAGGATGAATTATGAAAGAGGTCTATTCATTCCGAGCCGTGTGAGGGTGAGGTCAGGGGGGCTGCGGAATGGAGAAGAAGGCTTTTCGGATCGAGGTGGCTATCCCGCATTCGGCTTCATCAGCGAGAATGGCCGAAATCGATGTTCGTCTACACAAATAACGCGTTCATCGATGATATGGGCTTGACAGTCGCCAGTTCGTTCGGCGAATTTTGGAGCGTACAACCAAAAACACCCTCTTAATGCGCGCCATCTCTCCCCTTCCGCGGTATATCCGGACCTTGGTAATGTTGTCCGCCTTCGGCCTGTTCGCGTTCCCCGACACCGCATCCGCTCAGACCGTATCGCAGTACACGTTCGCCCAAACG
>JANMKC010000103.1:0-32515 GCA_031371785.1 Flavobacteriales bacterium
CGCCGCTTGCAATGAGGCACCCGTGGAGGATGACGCGTACTGCGGATACAACGGGACCAGCACGAGCCGACCTGCACCCGCACCTCTCAATTCGTCCAGGCCCGCACGGATGGAAGGGTGCTGGTAGTTCATCGCCAGCGCGACGCGGAAGTTGGGACCCAACCGCTCCCGCAGTGCATTCCGCAACGCCTCGCCATGTACGATCAACGGCGAGCCCTGGTCGGTCCAGAGCTTAGCGTAGGCCTTCGCGCTCTTCGGCGCGCGGAACGGGGTGATGATCCCGTGTACCAGGAGTTTGCGCTGGACCCATGGCAGATCGATCACACGGCCATCGCCAAGGAACTGTCGGAGGTACCGGCGTACATCGGCGGTGCGCGGGCTGTCCGGCGTACCTACGTTCATCAAGAGCACACCGGTGAGAGGGTCCTTCATGCGATCGGAAAGCGCGCGAAACTATCCGGTGCCTCTGCATGCGACCGTCATCCGCGCGTCATCACACGCCTGCGGAACGTGACAATGAGCGTGGCGAGGAGGATCATGGCACAGGACCATTCCATCCCGATACCGATGTAGTCGCCATGCCTCACATAGAACGTAAGGTCGTCCCGCGTGTGCAGGATCGCGCGACGCGCATCGGCCGTCCACCAGCGGGTGGCCTCGCTCACATCCCCACGCTGATCGACGAAGCACGATATCCCCGTGTTCGCGGACCGTGCGATGTCGCGGCGCGTTTCCACCGCACGCAAGCGGCCGTATGCGAGGTGTTGCTTGTAGGCGGGCGAATCATCCCACCACGCATCGTTGGTCATGATCGTGATCAGTGTAGCGCCGTTGCGCACATGCGCGGCCACATGATCCCCGTAGATGCTCTCATAGCAGATCACCGGTGCCAACTTGATCCCGGATGAAGTCCGTGGACCAACCGGTGTGCGCATCACTTCGCGATCCACTTGCGTGCCCAAGCTGCCGGTCGTACCGCCCATATCGAGAGCCACCGAGCCGGCAAGGGGACCTATCACGCTTTCAAAGGGGAGCAATTCTACGCCGGGCACGAGCTTGCTCTTGTGATAGGGCTCCACACTGCCATCCGGTCGCACGAGCAACGCGGCGTTGTACGCATCGAAACCACGGCCAATCCCATCAAGGATATGCGCCGAAACAGGCAAGTCCGCACCCTTGGGAAAGAGATAGGCCGATGACATGCCGGTGATCAGTGAAAGCCCGGAGTGGCGAGCGAGAAGATCCCGGATGCGCTTCACGCTTTCCGATCCACCGAGGTCGTTCTCCCATAGGCCATGAAAGACAAGGCGGCCCTGATCATTGCTCAATGTGGGTTGTTCCTGCAAGGAGGTCTCAGGCATCACGACAAGCGCCGTCACAGGTGTGATCAAGGGCTCCGCTTGGGCGAGCATGACGTCGAGCTGTTTGAGCGGATCGGGACCGAATTTCTCGTTGTACGGGTCAATGTTGGGCTGCACTACCACGACCTCCAGCGGATCGCCGCGCTCTTCGAACGTGGTGTACCTGACATACGAAGCGATCATCGGCACCGCGATCAACAACGCGGCAAGAACACTTCTTCCAGAGACAGGGTTGCCGCGCGATCGTCCATCCCGTTCGGGGCTGGTCGTTATCAGCGAGAAGATCGCCAGATCCACCAGCCACACCCAGATCGTTCCACCGAGGTGCCCGGTATACTCGTACCACTGCACCCATGCAGGGTGTTCCGCGAACACATTGCCGAGCGTGAGCCAGGGCCAGCTGAGATCCCAGTGCATGTGGAAACGCTCGAAAGCCGTCCACGCGACCACGAGCGCAACGTGTGTGCTCCATCCACCAAAAGCACGACGCACCCAGCGCATCACCAGCCACGGTAGACACATGAGCAGGTCGTTCCCGATGTTGGGGCCGATCACCGTGAAGAGTTTCGTACCCATGTCCTCACGCACGCAGAAGAGCCACCAGGTGGTACACGCGTTCCATACGGCTACGGCAATGAACACGTACGGCATGAAATGCCTCGGCCGTCGTTCGCGATCACTTGTGGAGAAACGTTCTTCCGCCAAGAGCAAAGGCACCCAAGCGATGAAGATGAGCGGCACCAGCCCTCCATTGGCGGGCCAAGCGATCGCCAGCAGCGCACCGGTGAGCAACGCGCTCATCAGATAGGCCCGCCGGTTCCGCATGTGGGCGAAGGTAGAAGCCCGCATCAGCGGGCAGCGCGCAAGGATGATGCAAGGAGGCCCGCACCCAATGCCGCGAACATGATCAGCACGGGCCAGATGGGAACGAGGAAGCGCCCGCTCCATTCGTCGTGTGTAAGCCCCACGAGGAGAACGTTCAGCAACAGGACAGTCCCGCACAAGCGAACGATCGCATGCGTGCGGAAGCGCCACCAGCCGAACACCGCCAACGGAAAAAGCGCATAGTGGAAAAGAGCGACGGCCTTGTGACCGCTGGAATAGTACGACCGTGCGAGCGTGAAGAGAGAGATGATGCGCCGAAAAAAAAGACCTGCCGCATAGGCCGTTCCGTTGTATGCGAACAGATGCACCTGGGCGGCGATGATGCTGCTGCCATGGAAGTCCGCCATGGCCTCCGGCCGCTCCGGAAAACCACAGATCACATGGCCTTCCACGATCGGCGCGAGCTGGTCGCGAGCGATCCCCGGAATACACATGGCCACGACCAGTACCAGCGCGTGTGCCGACCTGCGCAACCATGTCGCCACAGGACGATCCATCGATGCGGACCATTTCCTTACGAGGGCCGGACCGATAACAAGCATGCCCACCGGCCGCGCGAAGAGCACCACCGCGCCCAATAATATCGTGCGGACATCGGGCCTTCCTTCGCGTGTGACGCGCTCGATGAAAAGAACGGCAACACTGGCGAAGAACGATTCGGTATAGAGCGCGAGCACCCACACTTGCAAAGGGTAGCACAGCAGCGCGAACGCGAACGCGATATCACCCGTGCGCGTGGATCCCGTGATGCGTTCCGCTATCCGCGCGAGCGCCAACGCGGCCAGGACAGCGAGAACGAACTGGACCACAACGGCCAGTGCAGGAACACCGATCGCCATGAAAGGCAGCAGGAACAGGACGTACGCCGCGTACTTGGCGTAGTTGCCGAACAGGTCTTCAGTATTGCCGTGCAGCACATCGGTCGCGCAACCCACGTACTTCAATGCCTCCTTGTCTGTGGCAAGTCCCTGACGGACCGCCACGATGCAGAGGACCAGTGCGAACACACCCACCACCATCCAGCGGAACGAGCGCGAACTGATCATCTGCGCGTGCGGAGCGCCTTAGCGCAGCAAGTACATCTTCCCGAAGCCCTTGGTGAAATAGCCACCCGCCTGGGTCTCGCGATACTCGATGTCCGAACCGTGCAATTGTGCCGCCACCTGGTAGAGGTAAACGCCACGCGCCAGCTTGTCGCCGAACTCATCACGGCCATCCCACGCGTACTCGCTGATGTTGCGTCCCACATGCAACGGCCCGATCTCATCGAGCCCGATCTCGCGCACCACGCGCCCCCCGATGGTCATGATGCGGATGCGCAGACCCGTGGGCACTTCATGCCCGGTGAGTACGAAAACGAAACGGGTGCTGGTGGTGAAGGGGTTCGGGTAGTTGAGCACTTCGGTGATCGTGGGCCGGTTGATCACCTCGAACCGGATGGCGTAATCGTGGTCCGCACTGGGATTGCGGCTCACATCGCTGGCCTGTACCTTCAGCGTGTAGGTGCCGTCCTGTATAAGATCAGGGCTGTAGATGATGTGGCAGATATTGTCGATGCCAGTGGCGGGCTGGAACCGCAGTTGCTCATTGCCCGCATGGTCCCGGAAATAGATCCGGACGAATTCCTGTTCGTTCGGGCGGTGCAGGAAGACCTTGATCAATGCCGTGTCGGCGATGTCGTTCAGCAACAGCGACGTGTTCTCATCATCCAAGGTCATCTTGATCTCAGGCTGTGCGCTCACGATGTCGCCGTCCAGGATGTGTATGCCATCGAAGGTCGCGTCGAGCACCGGGTTCTCGCGGTCACGCAGCGTTTCGAAGCGCAGCGTGGCGATGTTGTTGAAATGGTACTGCTCGCGCTGGTCGTAGTGGTACGGGGACAAGGAGTCGTGCGGGTTCGCTTCGATCACGAGCGAGTTGAGGCCCGCGAATCCGGTAAGCGGGAACGCGATGGTATCGAACACCACGCCACCGGCAGGCAAGGGTGCGTTCCACTTGTAATGCACATAGTAGCTCTCGTTGTTCGTGGTGGTGATACGCGCGCTGATCAACAGGTTCGTCATACCCACGTCGCTGATGTTGTGAACGGCCACCATCACGCGAGCGATCTGCCCTTCGTACAGACTGTCCGCATGCACGAAGAAGCCGAGCGGCGGGTCGATCGCGCATTCCGGCGCGGGTGAGGCCACGATCTGCCAGCGCCGGGGCTGGGCGGGTTTCGGCGTGCCGATCAATTCGCTGTTGAACGCGCCGGACAAATGCAGCCGTTGATGCAACAATGAGTTCACGCCGACAGTGTCGAGTCGCAACGAGTCCGTGGTGGCAGAGGGTTGCATCGTGTAGGCGACATGCTCCACGTTGTTGTCATCGATCGTGGAGATCGTGATCGCCGCGCTGTCCGTGGGAATGTTCGGCGCGATCTGCCAGTGCAGGGAGTTCCACGACAAGGCCTCGCAAGATGGCGGCGGGGTGATGAAGCCGTGATTTCCGGTAACAGGGAGAAACACGGACATGTTGATCGTTGTATCCAGTCGTTCGCCCCAATGTTCTTGGGTCCAATTCGAATTCCCCTTCTGGCAGAAGAAGATGTAGGGTACCGTATCGTGTACCGTTCCATTGAAGAGGTTGTCCGCACCCAAGCCATGCAGGACGTTGATCAGTTCCGGATAGTCGGCATCGATCCCGTTCCGATCAAGGTACTTATAGGTGTACAGAAGGATATAGCGGCCATCGGTGATCGAGTCGCTCAGGGCATGGGCCAAATTGGTCATCTGGCCCGGGGTTGAGACGCGGAAGATGTGGACCTTCTGGGCTCGGTAGGAAAGCGTGCAGCTTCCAGGGAAATCGTTCATGGCTCCCAAGTTGTGCCCTGCCCCCTGCCACCATGTCAACCACGGAACGAAGTCCTCCGGGTCGACCACGGCGAGATGCAACGCAGGTGGACTTCCGCACCCGCTTCCTTCTTGGTTCACCAGGTCCTTGGTCCACTTGCATATTCCCCCGTTGTTGCCGCGTGTAATGCAACCGATGTTCCGGTTGCCCGTGTAGAAATCGTAATCGCGTTCCGGCCGGTCGTAGAGGATGTCCTCATAGTTGTTGTTGCTCTGCTTGAACTGGAAGTAGTGCGCCTGTCCCCAGCCTTTGCGCCCGATGATGTGCTGGAAGGAGAACTCATGCCAGTCGTATGTGCCGCCATTGCCGACGCTGTCTATCGCGCAACGCCAGAAGAACACGATGCTGTCGTGCGCCTGGTTCAAGGAGTAGATGCTTGTGGGTTGCCAGGAGACCACACCACCCGGCGCGTGTACGGTACCTTGTTGCATCACCGGGCTGTTGTACAGGTCCGTGGTATCGATCTGGAAGATGTAGTTGCGCGCTGGTGCGAAGGGATCACCGGTGCTCGCCTGGAGCAAGGGCGAAGCATCCGGTGTGATCGCGAAGTTGTACGGATCCACCGGCAGCAGGTCTCCACTGGTGATCAGCGTATGCAGGTGTGCGAAGTTGTTGGTATCGTTCTCGATCTCTTCGATCACGGGCGCATCCTGGTCCACGCGCACTTCGAAATCGTTCTGGCCTGCACCCCCGCTGTCTTGCAGCACGGGCAAGGAGAAGGTGAGCGTGTCGCGCCAGCCTTGCATCACATGCTGCTGGATCACCGGTTCAAGGTCCATGCTTTCTTCTACCAAGTGGCGCTTCACCGCCACCGGGAACTGACCACCGCGGCAGCCGCAGCCGATGTTGCGAATGGTGGCCGACAATTGGAACGTGTCCACGTCCGCCGTTATCGGGTTGGGAGAGAGGCGGAGATCATTGTCCCTGATCTCGTAGTCCGGAAGATGAGGCGAGTTCAGTATCAACGTGGGATCGCCGTGCAAGGTGAACTGCTGTATGCCGGCGTCGCGCATGATGTCGGTGAGGCCGTTCGAATACAGCGCGATGGAATCCATGTACTGGATGTGGCGGCCGATACTTTCCCCGTAGTGGACCTTGGAGAAGCTCTCGTAGAAATTCACCGTGTTCACATAGAGCCAACCCGTGACCCCGAGATCGACGGAAGCGAGGAACGCGATGGCACCGCTGTTCGCTGGCATCACGAACTGCTCGCTCGCGCTCACCGATGACATCTGGTGTATGTTGCCCGTATAGCAGGAGTTACCGATCATCATCGGATATTTCCCGTGCCATTGGTAGTTGTTCGGCTGATCGATGGTGATATCGAAGCCACCGCCGCTCGCATGGGCGAAGAAGGTCATCAGCGTCACCCCTTCATCGATCAGGTTGTAGACGCTATCGGCGGAGGCTTGCGAGATCAGGTCGTCCGGGTTCTTCACGAACTTGGTGACATGGCCTGAGAAACAGGTGTCCTCGGCGATTGCACGATAACCCTCCAGCGCATTGTCGAACAGGATCTGTTCGTTCAGCGTGAATCCACCGCGGAAATGCAGGATGTTCTTCATCCATGCGCCCACATGCTGCCCTTCCAATTGCTGCACCTTGGCCAAGTAGTCCAGCACCTGTTGGTTGGTCTGGGCGGCCAACCGGCCCACGGGCACAGTCGCGTCCCACGGATCCCCGGAAAGCGCATGGGTGAGCAGGTTGTCACCGCACGGATAACCGAATGAGGGCACGAGGCAACGCTGCGCGGAAACGGCGTTCCTGCGATAACCCACGTTGTCTCCACCACCGATGTGCGCCGAGCCGGTGGATTTGCCGATGAGGAAGAGCGCTCGTGGCTTGGTATCGAAGCGGTTCAGCAGGTAGCCCATGAACCGCCGGATGCCCAATGGATGGCGTGGGACACCGCCGCCGAACTGCTGGTAGAGTTCGGTCACGTTCGCCACCAACGTATTGTAGCGGTTGTAGGGATTGCTCTCGCGATAAGCCGCGTATTGCAATGCGCCGCTCATGAGGGTGGGATGCGTAACGATCACCATCGCGCTGTCCACATTGTTGGCGGCGTAATCGTTGAAGTAGCCATTGCCGTTCACCGGCAGGAACTGCGCGATGGGCAGGTAGGATCCGTCCTGGAAGGCATACGCGTGCGTCTCCGGTCCACTGGCATCCTCAGGCACCAAGGCGTTGTTGTAGTTGCCGGCGAATTCGAGGGAGTACCGCCGCAGGGTATCGCCCCATACGTACAGGTGTGGAACATTGAGGTTGCCATTGAAGATCACATGGATCGGGGCGGGGTCCACGGGATTCGGCAACAACATGTGGTGCGGGAATTCCGTGTTCATGATCTCCGGCCGGTGCGCGTACTTGATGCTGATGAAGCCATAGCCCCAACTGTCCGGATAGTCCGGTTGCATGTTGCAGTCAGGCACCCACTGATCGTGCAGGAAACGGAAACCGATAGAAGTGGCCGGAGCGATCTGCTGCGGGGTGAGGGTGAACTGGTATTTCAACAGGTGAACGCCAGAGAAGGCTGTATCGGCCTGCAGTTGGTTATCACCCCCGCCATACACCTTCACATGATGGTCGTGGCATGCTCCGCCGCTGGCATCGTTGGTCGTGGCCAAGGTCAATTTCACCGTCGCCGCCTGTGCGCCAACACCACCCGCCAGGGGCGTGGGCACAAGCGTTTCCTGGTACGTACCCCCATCGCTTTGCCAAAGCTGGAAACTCCAATACCCTTCCGCTTCGCCGGTCCATGAAGTGGTGGCGTCCACGGGATCCCGCACTCCTTTCTGGTAGAAAGGCACGGGGGGCTGCACCACGGATTCATGATAGAACCATGTGGCTTGGGGCTGGCTGTTGTAGTCGCCGGGGCCTTTCTCGATGATCCGCTGCTTGTCCGGCGTAGCATCCCAGGTGATGAAGTAAAGGATGCTGTCGCTGATGAGCGAGTAGTAAGGATTGTTGATGTGATCGGGGCTGTCCCACAGTGCCGTGTCGAGCCAGCCATCATTGGGTTTCGCATAGAACTCGATGAAGTCCGTGGCGTTGAGAACGCCGTCGGTATCGCCGGGGATCCAGATGGGCACCTGCTTCTCGCGGCCGAAGATCTGGATCGTGCGGGCATCGATCTGGCCCAAGGGGAAACCGGCGTTCGCCAGCGAAGTGCTGTCGAGACGGAAGACGCCTTCCTGCATCACCGCGAACGACCAGTAACGGGCGTTGTAGTTGATCCACTCGTTGCCGAAGTGCTGCGGTTGCGCGAACGCTTGCAGGATCGCGACCAATGACAATGCCGAGAGTACGAGTCGCCTCATGTGGGGAGCTTCGGTTTGTACAGGTCGAAGCGCAGGGAGAAGACGTTGGAATAGAGCGCCACGCCGGTAGTGCCGATGTTGGTGAGCGCATAGTCCAGCGCCACGCTCTTGATCTTCAGGCCCACCCCGACGTTGGGCTGGAAGTCGAGGACTTTCTTGCCGTCGATCTCCTTCACGTATTGGAAGTTGTTGATACCGCTCCGCAGAAAGACCACACCCGCGTAACCGAGTTCGATGCCCAGCCGTGGGTCGCCGCTCCAGAGCTTGCTCGCGAGCAACGTGTTGCGCTTGCCGTCGAAGGTGTTCTCCAGATCCACGGCAGCGAGCAGGTTCAATTTGCCGCTCAACCGGAACTCGCGCGCTGCGCCGAGCACCAGACGGGGCAAGGTGACCTCCACGCCATTGGCCGGCAGTTCATTTCCGGTCTCTTCGAATACCTGGGTCGTGCGCTCGTCCAGGGTGTAGCTCCATGCGTTGAAGGTGCTCGTGACATCCCGCGCCATCGCGCTCAAGCGCCACTTGCCCTTGTCGTACTGCGCGCCCGCATCCAAGCCGAAGCCCCAAGCCTTGGCGAAGGGGCCGACCTTGCGGTAAACGATCTTGGCACTTGCACCTACGCGCAACCCGGGCACTTTCATCTTGCGCGCATAGCTGATCAGGAAGGCGTGGTCCGCAGCGGTGAACGAGGTGATGCGGTTGTAGTCGAGGTTGCCGTTGTTGTCGATCAGGTCAGTGGTGTTCGGGATGTTGTCCACGCCGAAACGGATCACCGAGAAACTGATGGCGCTGCTGGTATCAATGGCTTTGCCGATGCCGACATAATCATACTTGGCGATACCTGCGAAGTACTCGCTGTGCATGGCGGCCACTTGCAGATCGCCTTTGATACCGAGCAACCCCGCCGGATTCCAGTAGCCGCTGGTCACATCATGCACCGCACCGGTATACGCGTAGCCCATACCCAGCGCGCGCGCACCCACGCCGATGGCCAAGAACTCGTTGCTGTACTTGGGCGCGTCCTGCGCCGCGAGGGCGGTACAGATCATCAGACCCAGCAGCCCCGATACGATACGCTTGCCGCTCTTCTCTCCTATGCTCTTCATCTGTGTGCGTGTTGACGCAGCTTCTAACTGAAGGTGGCCTCCGATATTGCCCCGAATTTATCCAACTTCGGCGCGCTCCAATGCGCCCGCCTCGACTTCCTGACCTGCTGACCACCGCGAACCTATGCTGCGGCGTGGCTTCCATCCTCTTAGCCTCACAAGGACAGCTAACGATCGCGTGTGGGCTGATCTTCCTGGCAGCGGTGTTTGACGTGCTCGATGGGCTGGCGGCAAGGACCATGGGCGGGGGTACTCCGTTAGGCGCTCAATTGGACAGTCTGGCGGACATGGTGAGCTTCGGGGTGGCACCGGGGATGATCGCTGCAACATACCCGCAAGGCGCGTTGAATTGGACCTTGGACTCTCATCGGGAATTCGTTTCCACACCCGGTCTGGTCGCATTCAGCCTCTTGGCGCAACCAGCGTGGCAAGCGTTCGCAACAGCTTTGATAGTCGTGGTGGCCTCCTGTTGGCGGTTGGCCAAATTCAATATCGACACACGCCAGTCCAGCGGCTTCCTCGGTTTGGCAACACCAGCGAATGCACTCTTTTGGGCATCCATCGGGTTCATCGCTTGGGGTGTTGGCCTGCTACATGGCCCCTTCGCTGAACACCTTCAATCAGCTTTCTATTGGTTCGCTCAGGATCAACGGGCTAAACTGTGCGCCGCAGTATTTCTCGGCATTCTCATGCTCTCCGAACTCCCGCTCCCCAGCCTGAAGCTGAAGACCACCCAGTGGAAAGGCAACGAGGTGATCTACTTGCTGCTCGCCGCTTCCCTTCTGCTGATCATCCTCTATGGCGTTCTCGCCGTTCCGTTGATCCTGATCATCTACCTGTTGAGCCCGCTGTGGGCGAAGTTCTTCCATCAAAATGCCTGAACGCAGAGACGCGGACGAAGAATACAGAGTTGACGCAGAGAAAAGCGATATGCTGCGCGACCTCGCCCCGCCACGAAGCGACCTCTGCGCACATCGCCGCTACACAACCTCTGCGTTCCTTTGCGCAACTCCGCGCCTCTGCGTTTGATCTTCCAGCCCGACCATGAAGACCTACAAAGCCTCAATTGACGTGATGCCCCACGACAACCTGCTCGATCCGCAGGGAAAGGCCGTGAGCGGCACCATGCCCAACCTCGGACTGCCGGAGATCACCGGCGTGCGCATCGGCAAGCACATCACGCTGGAAATTTCCGCCAAGGACAAGAAAGCCGCCGAAGCCAAAGTGGACGAGGCCTGCAAGAAGTTGCTGGCGAACCTGATCATGGAGAAGTACAGCTTCGTGATCGAGGAATCAGCGAATTAGGAATCAGGAATAAGGAATCAGGTATTGCGAATTCCTTATTCCTGATTCCTGATGCGCTTCAACTCGAAGTTCTGTCCGAGGTAGACTTTCCGCACCTGTTCATCGGCGGCGAGTTCCTCGGCGGTTCCCTGCTTGAGGATCTTCCCTTCGAAAAGCAGGTATGCGCGATCGGTAATGCTAAGGGTTTCCTGCACGTTGTGATCGGTGATCAGCACGCCGATGTTCCTTTTCTTCAGTTGCGACACGATGCCCTGGATGTCCTCCACCGCGATGGGATCCACGCCTGCGAAGGGCTCATCGAGCAGGATGAACTTCGGCTCCGTGGCCAGCGCGCGCGCGATCTCCGTACGGCGGCGCTCACCACCACTGAGCAAGTCGCCCATGTTCTTCCGCACATGTTGCAGGTTGAACTCATTGAGCAGCAATTCGAGTTTCGCCGCTTGATCGGCCTTGCTCAACTTCGTCATCTCCAGGATCGCCCGGATGTTGTCCTCCACACTGAGCTTGCGGAACACGCTGGCCTCTTGCGGCAGGTAACCGATGCCCAACTGGGCCCGTTTGTACATCGGCAGATCCGTGATCTCCTTGTCCTCCATGTAGACATGGCCTTCGTTCGGCTTCACCAATCCGACGATAGTATAGAACGTGGTTGTCTTGCCCGCACCGTTCGGGCCGAGCAACCCGACGATCTCGCCCTGTGCCACTTGCACACTAACGCCGCCCACCACGGTGCGGCGCTTGTACCGTTTCACGATGCCTTCAGCACGCAGCATCAGAAGCGGAGGGTGAGTTTCATTCGCAATGCGAAGAGCCCGGCGTTCGGCAGGCCGCGGTAGCTCAACCGCCAGACACCGTCAACGCGGAGGATCTTCAGGATATTCTCCACGCCCGCGTTGGCTTCCATGTAGGGACCATCGTAAAGTTTGTGCATGGTGGGCAGCAGCACGATCTCGTTGTTGTGCTTCGATCCCAGATCACCCACCAGCGCCTTGAACCCGATGATCTCGCGCCACTTCAACTTCCTGAACAAGGGGAGCCGGTTGAAAAAGTAGCCATCGAAATGGTTCTCGAAGGAAACGCTCGCGTATTGATCACTGAGGAACTCGAAAAAGTTCATGGTGTTGTAACCGGTCTCATCATAGTAGAAGGTCTCATTGCCCGGATGGAGGATCAGTAGAGGGTAAGGTAACGTTCCCCAGATGCGGCCGACTTCCGTCGCGTACCGGAAATTGCCGAGCACGCCAACGGGGACGCGCTGGCTCAGGCGCAACACCACCCGCTCGTATTCGTAGTCGCTGCCGAAAAGGCGTGGCACACCATAGGCGACATGCAGTTCGATCGCGGGGTAGCGCGTGCGCAAGGTGACGCGCCGGAACGTACCGCTCACATATTTCTCATGGAACGCGAACCGCGTATTGAGGGCGATCTCCGCCGTGCGGATACTGGGCACCGTGAGCGGCTCACCGAAGGGCTCCGTGTAGCGCTTGTATTCCAGATCGCCTCGTGGGAACAAGTTGCGGTAGCGCAGCAACAGTGTGTTGCCCAGCCCCGGGAACCATTCGCGCTCATAGGTGATCTTGTACTCCTCCACGAGCGTCAGCTTCACGTTGGGCGTTCGTCGGAACGTGCTGCTGAAGAGATTGTCCTGCCTGAAGGCGTTGATGCTTTGGCCGAGCTGTTCGATATCGTGCTTGTAGTACACGCCCAACAGTTGCCGTGGTTCCTTGGTGATGAAACCACGCCCCCCGAAACCGTATTTGAATTCCTCATCCTCGGTGCCATAGGCCACAAAACCTTCATACTCCACCCGCTTGCTGAACTTGTCGCTCGTGCGCAGGCCCGCACGGAAGCGATTGCCCTCCACGGGATTGAAACTGTACAGGTTGAAGTATGGGCCCACCTCCACCTGGCCGAGCTTGTAGTAGCCGGTAACGACCGCGTTCACCAGGTCCACGTAGGTGCGGAACTTCGGGATGGTCTTCATCGTGTCCACCATGTGGTAGATGTCGGCCTCCTTCTTGGAAAGTTCGGTGTGCCGATGTTCCAGCCAGTAGTTCTCACTGTCGCTGCGCGGATCCTCCTGTACCACCACCTCCGCTGCACCATCGTAAAAGGAGCCCTCCTTCGGAGAATTGATCACGAAGTCCTTGTAGCTGGCCGTGCGCCTGCCGAAGAAGCCCTGCACCTTGTTCTTGTCCGGCACGCCGCTGTCCTTGATGATGTTCAGGTCCGCGACGAGCTGGTCCTTGGTGAGCATGTACACTTCGGGCCGCACCATGTCGTACTCCTGGTGCACGTCGAAGCTCTGCACGAAGTTGATGTTGGTGCCCTGCGCGATGCTCGCATTGATCCGTCGCACCGCATACGTGGTATCGTTGATCCACATGTCGCCGGTGAAAGCGAGCTCCTGCTTGTGGCTCGGGACGAAGGTGATGTGGTAGCACCAGCTATGGCCCACCCAATTGCTGTCAACGAGCAGGTAGTCGTAGTAGCCCTTGCCACCATCGGCGATGGGGCTCACGAAGTTCTTCCCGAAGATGATGAGGAAGTTCTCGTAGATGTTCACGTTCTGGTACATGTCGCCCATGAACTGGGTGACGCTCTCGTTCTCGATGCCGCTCACGCGATTGCCCTTGATGATCTCGCGGCGCGCATGCGGTTGCTGGCGATAGTAGACATCGCTCAACGTTTCGGTCATGAAGATGGGCAGGTAGGGTTTGGCACCACTGCTGTCCACATGGTCGAAGATGAACTTGAAGTCCCTGAAGAGCTTCTTGTTCTTGAAGTCGTTGGTGATGTTGTTCAGGTCGAACTCCACCTTGTTGTAGCTCTCATACTGATAGGCAGCGAGCTTCGCCCTGTTGTTCGCGGGCTTGTTGGCCACCACGCGGCGCAGGATCGGGAAAGCATTGTTCTCCACGTAGGTGACCACCACGGGTGCCAGGTCGCCGGTGGCGGGCTGCAGCACGAGATCGATGATCTGCTCCTTGTCACGCTTCACTTTCACGGTGAACGGCTTATAGCCCATGCAGGTGGCACGCAGGCTGTCGGTGGCGTAGTACGTATCGAATTTGAAGAGCCCGTCGAAGTCGGTGTTGGTGCTCACGCGACTGTCAACAAAACCAACGTTCACGAAGGGCAGGGCCTCGCCGGTGGATCCATCGGTCACATGCCCGGTGATGCGGGTTGTCTGCGCGGAAACATGGAACGCCACGCAACAATACGCGACGAGCAACGCGAAAAAGGCCATGCACGGGGATCGCATCGGGACGGTCAACGTGCGGTAGCGGTGGATGTTGGGACCGGGGCCTCTTGGCGTTTCCGTGTACGCGCGGCCATGAAGATGCTGAACTCATAGAGGACCACGAGCGGAAGCGTGACGAGGATCTGGCTGGTGACGTCCGGCGGGGTGATGATGGCCGCTACGACGAGGATCGCCACATACGCATGCTTGCGGTATTGGCGCAGGAATCCCGGGCCGAGCAGCCCGAGCCGTGTAAGCAGCACCGCGGCCACGGGCAATTCAAAAGCGACACCGGTCCAGAGCACGAAGCTGGTGAGCATGCCCACATAGTTCTGTATGGTGGGGATGTTCGTGATGGAACTGCTGAGCGAGAAGGTGGTGAAGAACTGGATGCTCAATGGTGCCACCACCCAATACGCGAAGGCCGCACCCGTAAGGAAAAGAAAGATGACGCTGCCCACCATGCCACGTACGGCTTTCCGCTCGCGTTCCTTCAATCCCGGAGCAACGAACTTCCAGAACTGCCACACCACCACGGGGCTGGCCAGTACGAGCCCGAAGGTGAAGGCGATGGTGAAGGCCATCATGAACTGGCCGCTCATCTCCTGGCTCTGGAACTGGAGCACATGGTCCCCCAGGCACAGTTGGTCGCCCAAGCCCGAACGCTGGCCCATCATGCAGAAGAACCTGTAGGTGATGAAATCGGGCCTGGCAGGACCTAGAACGATGCGATCGGTGATCGTGTCGCTGTAGATCAGCACGAGGATCATTCCGCACACAACAGCGACGGCCGATCGCACCAACGTCCATCGGAGATCTTCCAGATGCTCCAGGAACGTCATTTCCTTTCCCTTCTCCGCCATTGTGCAGGCCCGTGGACCGACGCGGCCAAAGATAGCCGGGGGCCATGCGGGGCAAGGATTGCGCGTCGGCAGTTCTCAACATCCACGGCCGCGCACAACAGCGTGGATCGTCACACCGTTGCAAGATCCTGTTAAGTGTTCTTCGCCATTCCATCCGCGTAGCCTATTTTTAAGCGATCAACCAGTACTTAAGCGGCTGCTCAGGCCGCATCCCATAAATGACCAGCGTAGACCTATCCCCCCGCGAAGCCCTCGAACGTTTCTTCGGGTTCAAGCAGTTCAAAGGCGAACAGGAAGCCGTAGTACAGAACGTGCTCGACGGCAAGAACACCTTCGTGATCATGCCCACCGGGGGCGGCAAGAGCCTCTGCTACCAGCTACCAGCGCTCATGAGCGAAGGCACCGCCATCGTGGTGAGCCCGCTCATCGCCCTGATGAAGAACCAGGTGGACGCGTTGCGCGGCTTCAGCGATAACGACGGCGTGGCGCACTTCCTCAACAGCTCCCTCTCGCGCACCGAGGCGCAGCAGGTGAAGGCGGACATCAGGAGCGGGCTCACCAAGATCCTCTACGTGGCACCCGAATCGCTCACGAAGAAGGAGAACGTTGAGTTCCTCAAGGACATCAAGATCAGCTTCTTCGCCATCGATGAAGCGCACTGCATCAGCGAATGGGGCCATGACTTCCGGCCAGAATACCGGCGGCTGCGCACCATCTTCGACGAGATCGACCGTGTGCCGATGATCGCCCTTACGGCCACGGCCACCGAGAAAGTCCAAGAGGACATCCTGAAGAACCTGGACATCCCCACGGCGACGACCTTCAAAGCCTCCTTCAACCGGCCCAACCTGCATTATGAAGTACGCCCGAAGGTGAACGTGGCCCGCGAGATCACGCGGTTCATCAAACTGCACACCGGCAAGAGCGGCATCATCTATTGCCTCAGCCGCAAGAAAGTGGAAGAGATCGCCATGACGCTGAACGTGAACGGCATCAAGGCCCTGCCCTATCACGCTGGCATGGATGCGGGCCAACGTGCGGACCACCAGGACCGCTTCCTCATGGAGGATGTGGACGTGATCGTGGCCACCATCGCCTTCGGCATGGGCATCGACAAACCCGATGTGCGGTTCGTGATACACCACGACATACCCAAGAGCCTGGAGAGCTACTACCAGGAGACCGGGCGCGGTGGGCGCGATGGCGGCGAAGGACTCTGCTTGGCGTTCTACAGTTACAAGGACATCGAGAAGCTGGAGAAGTTCCTGCAAGGGAAGCCCGTTGCCGAACAGGAGATCGGCAAGCAACTGCTCGCCGACACGGTGAGCTACGCGGAGACCAGCATGTGCCGTCGCCGGTTCCTGCTGCACTACTTCGGCGAAATACTTCCGGGCGACAATTGCGGCTCGTGCGACAACTGCCTCAATCCGAAAGAGCCCTTCGACGCGAAAGACGACTTGGAGATCGTGCTCGAAGCGGTGAAGGAAAGCAAGGAACGCCACCGTGGAAAGTTCATCTGCGACCTGCTCACCGCCACGGAAACCAGCGAGATCAAGAACTACAATGGACACAAGCTGGAGAGCTACGGCTCGGGCAAGGACCACGACACGCACCATTGGATGGCGGTGATCCGTCAAGCCACCGTGGGCGGCTTCATGCATAAGGACATCGAGACCTACGGCAACCTGAGCCTCACCGCCGAGGGCAAGAAGTTCCTCAAGAAACCATGGGCCATCAGCTTCGTGCGCGAGCGCGACTACACGGACGGCGATGTGGATATGGACGATGAGTTCAACAGCGGAAAGGGTGGCGCTGCGGCTGACGAGAAGCTGATGAAGCTGCTGCAGTCCTTGCGGCAAGAGGTGGCCAAGAAGCACAAGTTGCCGCCATACGTGATCTTCCAGGACCCTTCACTGGAAGAGATGACGGTCCGTTACCCGATCACCATCGAAGACCTCACGCAGGTCACGGGTGTAGGACCCGGCAAGGCGCAGAAATACGGCAAGCCCTTCATCGAACTCATCGCGCGCTATGTGGACGAGAACGACATCGAACGCGCTGATGAAGTGACGGTACGTTCCGTGGTGAACAAGAGCAGCAACAAAGTGCATATCATCCAGAACATCGACAAGCGCTTGCCACTGGGTGATATCGCGAAAGCAAAGGGTCTCACATTGAACGCCCTGATGGACGAGATGGAGACCATCGTGTTGAGCGGCACGCGGCTCAACCTCGGCTACCATGTGAACGAACTGCTCGAGCCCGATGCGCAGGAGGAGATCATGGACTACTTCCGCGGGGCGGAGAACGATGACCTGAAAGCCGCGCACGCCGAGCTTGGCGACTTCAGCGAAGAGGAGATCCGATTGATGCGATTGAAGTTCCTGAGCGACGTGGCGAACTGACGGGCGGTTCACCGGTGTTCACAGTGGACCTGACGTGGACGTGTACGCCCATGCCCTCGTATTCCGGGCGATCCCCGGAGTTTCATCCGGCGCTTCGCCCATGATCGATCACTTGGCCAACTCGCTCAGTGCACCCCACGCCATCATCCCGGCACCGATCCGCAGCGCATCCTCCTCCAAGTCGAACGTCGGCGTATGCAACCCGCGCATCGGTTGTCCGGGCACACCGGTACCGAGCCGGAAGAAGCAACCGGGCATCACATGCGTATAGAACGCGAAGTCTTCGCTGCCCATGCGCTGGTCCATGCGCACCACGTTCTCCGGACCAATAAGGGCTTCAGCGGCTGATCGCATGCGCGCGGTGAGCGAATCATTGTTCACCAGCACTGGATAGCCTTTGCGCACTTCGAAGTCGCATGAGCCGCCCATGCTCGCGCAGATCCCATTGGCTTTCGCAGGAAGCCATGCGTGCAACTCGCTGCGCACCGTTTCATCAAACGCACGCAGCGTTCCGGCGATGTGTACTTCATCGGGCACCACGTTCGTAGCACCATTGGCGATCAATTTTCCGAAGGCGAGCAAAGGGGCCGGTCCGCGGCCATCAGCGCCGGGCTGGTGTCCGGCGGACCAAGCGGCGAACTCCTCCTTCAATCGGATCAACAGGTGCGCACTGATCATGATCGGGTCGATGAGCTTCTCAGGCGCCGCCGCGTGCCCGCCCTTCCCTTTCACGGTCACGTAGAGCTCATCGCTGCTGGCCATGAACGGACCTTCGCGGAAACCCAGTTTGCCGAGGGCCAGTTCGGGTGTGACGTGCTGCCCGAGGATCGCTGAGGGCTTGGGATCGCGGAGCGCGTGCTCCTTCAGTACAAGTGATGCACCGCCGGGGATCTTCTCCTCGCCCGGCTGGAAAAGCAGCATCACCGTACCGCTCCATTCATCACTCAACGCATGCAGGATCGCGCCCGCACCGAGCACCATGGCCGTGTGCGCATCATGGCCGCACGCGTGCATCACGCCATCGTTCATACTGCGATAGTCGCACAGGTTCTTCTCATTGATCGGCAGCGCATCGATATCCGCACGGAGACACACGCAACCATCACCGGGCTTGCTGCCGTGGAGCAGACCTATGACACCTGTGCCCGCGATCCCTTCGCGCACTTCCGCACCGATCGCGCGCAAGCGTTCCGCGATGAATGCGGCCGTGTTCGTTTCCTGGAAGCTCAACTCCGGATGCGCGTGCAAGTGCCTTCGCCATGCGATCACATCCGGATGGATGCGCTGCGCTTCCCGCTTGATGCGTCCGATATCTATCGGACCGATATCCATTGGTCCGATCACTTGCTGAAGATGAGCTTGAGTGCCGCGATGATCATCACACCGCCGAAGACCTTGCGCACCGTGGCCGCATCGAGGGAGAGCGAGAGTTTGCTCCCGAAATACGCACCGAACACGAAGGCCGCACCGATGATGAGCGCTGCACGCCAGTCGAGGTTGCCACTGCGGTGGAAGTTGATCACCGCGAGTATGCCGACCGGCAAAAGCAGCACAGCGAGACTGGTGCCTGTGGCCTGGTGCTGCGTATAGCCGAGCGCCCACATGAGGGCAGGCACGATGATGATGCCGCCGCCCACCCCAACGAACCCGCTGAGCATCCCGGCCGCCGCGCCTATGAGGACGAGCACGAGCAGGGTGGTGAGGTCCATGGGTCGGCGATCAGATGTCAAGGCTGAGGGAGAAATGGAAAACATTGGGGAGCACAACACCATCATCAATTCCCCAGGCCCAATCGGCGCGCACGAAGTAACCGAGCAAGCGGGTGCGCAATCCGAAGCCATAGCCGCCCACGATCGGTTCGCGCTGGTTCTTGATGGTGATGGTGAAAGGATTGCGAACGATCACCTGCGTGTTGAAGGAGTTGTCCTCCGAGTACGGGTCGCTGCCGGTCCATGCCGAACCCACATCGCCGAAGGCCACCACTTGGAAGTTCTGGAAGAAGTCGCTGCGGATGGGCTTGTTCAGCAGGTAGCGGAAGATGGGCACGCGCAGCTCGCTGTTGAAGACCGCGAAGCTGCTCCCGTTGCGCACGTTGTAGTAGAAGCCGCGCACCGGCACCGCGAGGGATTGGTAGTAGTAGTTCTGCGAGAAGTCGATGGGCGTGCTGTTGTCCACCTTCGGGAAGAGCCAGTTGTCCACGCCACCGAGGAAGAAGAGCACCTTGCGGCTGCCGAAAGAGGAACTGCCGGCCAGGCGGTTCACCCAGATCAGGTCGCGATGCACGCGCAGGGAATGGCGCAGGTCCACGCCCACCACTTGCATATCCGTTCTTGCACCGTCGGGTTGCTTGTAGTACTCACCGAACACCTTCAACTTCCATCCAGTGTAGAGGTTGAGTCCGCGCGGGATGCTGCTGTCATAGACGTATTCCAGTTTGGCCCCCACGGTTTGATCACTGACGTTGGGCGTTTGCAGGGTGAAGGGATCAGTGCTTTGCAGGACGTAGCGGTCATGACGATAGAGCAGTGATCCGCGCAACGAGGCCAGTTCATTGAAGGGGTACGAGAGGCGGAAAATGGCGGTATGCGTATGCAACTTCACCACGCCGAAGTCGCTGACGCCTTGCACCGCTTGGCGCTGCAAGGTGAGTTCCTTGTCGACCCGGTGCTTCAGGTTCTGGAACCTCAGCATGTAGTCGTTGTTGTTCAGGTCCAATGCGAGCCGGAAGCCGCCGGTGATCTTGTAGTCCTCGAAGAGGTCGCTCATGGCCATGCGCGTAAGGCCGCTGAGGCCGGGATTCAGCGAACCCGCTCCGGTGATCGGCTGGTAGAAGCGCCCGTCGAAACTGTTGTCCAGTTGGGTGAGCACTTGGTCGGTGGCGAAATTCACGTTGTAGTTGCGTTGATCGGGGAAGATCAGGCTGGTGATCATCGCCGAATCGGCATCCTGTGTTGTGGATCCACGGCCCGCATCCCCGGCAACACCCGACGCGTTGTTCGTTCCGTCGGGTGATGTGGCAGTCGATAGCTGCGCAGGTGCGGCGGCTTCGTCGGTGAAGCGATAGTTATGGATGTCAACCGCGTTGATGGTCGTATCCGGCCGCACGATGGGATCCACCTTCACCACGGCGCTCATGTCATCGGTGATCGCACTTCCGGTGAGGCTCTCCTTCTGCTCAGGACCTGGCTCGCCGTCCACCTTTCCTTGGTCTGTGATCCCTGCGGCGGTGTTGCCGATCTGGAAATGGTACTTGCCATGATCATAGACGATCTGCGAAAGCCAGCCACGGCGCACCACCACATCCTGCTCATCCATGCCGCGCTTGAGGTGCGTGGCCCGTGCGTTCGTGGTGAAGTAGCGGTAGTGTACGGTGGTATCGATCGCGGTGATGGCACTATCGAAGTGGAGCAACCAGCGATCGTTCACATGACCGGCGGTACTGAGGTACGCGTAGTTCGCACTGTCGTATTGCATCGGTTCGGTCTCGTCGGCACCCGGCGTGTCGGTCATGCGCGCGAGAACGTTCGAGCGCGTCGTGATATCATAACGGAAGATGTCCTTGTGCGCGCTCATCCACACGACATCCGTTTTGGCGCGCAGGGTATCGTTGGTACGATCGCTGCTGAAGAGGATCGCGCGGCCGCCGTCCACGAAAGCGGGATCGAGGTCATCGAACTGGTCATCGGTGAGTTGCTCCTGCCGGTTGCCGATGGTGTAGTAGTAATAGAGATCCGTGCGGCCGTCGCGCACGCCGCTGAAGACCATGTTCTGGCCGTCGGTGCTGTAGGCCATACTGAGGATCTTCTCCAGCATGAACACCGGCTTGCGTGTGAATGTCTTGTCGTCGAGCGTGTACGTGGTGAGGTAGAGTTCGCCTTTCCGTTCGCTGGTCCAGGTGAGCGCGCGCCCGCTGGGATGCCAGGCCAGCACCGGGTAACTGCGGTCGATGATGCGGTCCATCTTCTTCTCACCCTTCACCAACCGCTTCACTTTCTTCTCCGCCCGATCATAGAGCCACACTTTGTATTGGCCTAGTTCATTGCTTGTCCATGCGGCATAGCGACCATCGGGGCTCAGCTTGAATTCATTGTAGCTGCGCGTGCGTCGGGTGCGCACCGGCAGTTCCTCGAGCGACACTTCGGTGCGCGCGCGCTCCTCCTCTGCGTAGCGTTGCTTGTAATGGTCCAGGCATTCCTTGGTGAGCGTTTTCAACCCGACACCGAGCACGTACTGGAAACCGCTCTCCGGATTGCGGCTCACGCGGGTCATGTAGAGGATGTTGGGGATCACGCTCGGCCCGTAGGTATCGGCCACGTAGGTCCACACGGCGAGGCCCGCGAGCGTGGCATCATCGCCTTCCAGCCGGTTGAACTTGCGGAAGCGATCGTTGAGGACGCCGTCGCGGATACGGCTTTCGGAACGGGTGTCCCAAGGGCCCGCGCAATAAGCCACGAGCCCTTTGCTGTACCAATCGGGGAGGTTCAGGAGCGTGCTGTTCTTCAGCACTTCGCGCCAGTTCCCGCCGTACATCATCTGGTCGATGATGAGCTGCGCGATGCCACTTCGCACTTGCCGGTCCAGCGCGGTGTGGTCGCCCTCATTGTACACGAACACCTTGCTGCCCACGATGCGCGTGACGCCGCCGACGTTGTACTGCTCATCGCCGGTGATGCCGATGTTGCTCTGGCGGAAGTCGGTGAGCGAACTGTACACGATGAACTGCACGCGATCGTCGATGGTGAAGTCGAAGAACTTCTCCAGTTCCTTCTTGTGCCGGTGCGCGCTGATGGCCACGAAACGCGCCACGTCGCGGCCTCCCTTGTAGAAGTAGGTCTCGAGCTCCGGGAAGCGGTAGTACTGCCAGAGGAAATCCTGGTACTGCACGCGGTTCTTGCCATACTCCTGCTCGCTGCCGTTATAGAACTGCGCGCACGCGTCCGTTCGGGAACAGAACCCGATGATGACGGTGAGGAGGAGCGGGAGGACGGGACTGCGCACGGGACGATGGCTACTTTCGGCCACCTTTCCAAGGAAAGGGTAGCGCGAAGTTCTTGCTTTTCCGATCGTGCCCCGCATACAGAAATTCACCTTCAACCCGTTCCAGGAGAACACGTGGGTGCTGGATGATGGACGGGAGGCCATTGTCGTGGATCCGGGGTGCAGCGATGCGGCAGAGGAAGAGGAACTTGCGGACTGGCTGACGGACAATGCGCTGACCCCCGTGCGGGTTGTGCTCACCCACGCGCACCTGGACCATGTTTTCGGCTGTGCTTGGATGCACGAGCGCTACGGCCTGCTGCCGGAAGTGCATCGTGCGGACATCCCCCTTTTGCGCGCCGCCCCCCGCCAGGGACAGATGTACGGGGTGCATTGCGCGCCACCACCGGAACCCACGCATTTCCTGGAAGAAGGCGATGTGATCACGCTTGGCGATGAGCATTTGGACGTGCTCTTTGTTCCCGGTCATGCGCCCGGCCATATCGCGCTCTGGTGCCCTGCGGAACGCTACGTGATCAGCGGCGATGTGCTGTTCCATCGCAGTATCGGCCGCACGGACCTGCCCGGCGGCGACATGGACACGCTGCTCGCCAGCATCCGCGAAAAACTTTTTCCCCTCGGTGATGATGTGGTTGTCCATTGCGGCCATGGCCCGGATACGACCATCGGGGAAGAGAAAAGGTTGAATCCTTTTTTGAAGTAGGTGAGTGGTCAGTGGTGAGTGGTCAGTAAGTGAGTGGGCAGTAAGTGAGTGGGCAGTAAGTTAGTGGTCAGTCGTGCATTCACTGGTCACTCACCACTGACCACTCACCACTTTTCCGCTACTGCGTTCACCTACCTCCTCTCGTAGTTCGGGTTCAGCACTTTGTGCTTTTCGAACTCGTTGTTCTTTACCTGCGGGCAGGCCCAGCCATTCGGGTAGCGCAGGAAGAGGAAGCGCACGCTGAGGATGAGCGGGCGGTAGCGGCTGCTGAACCATTGCAACTGGCCGAAGCCCTTGTCCGTGGGCACCACACTGAAGATCGGTGTCTCGATCGCGGGAATGATCATGAGCCGTTGGGTGAGCTTGAAGCCGAAGCCGAGCTTGAAATGCAATTGCCCGATGATCTGCGGCGGGAACTCCTGCGCCACCGGCGCGGTGGTACCCGCGAAGTCGCGTGCGCCGCTGAAGCGGTAATCCCCGTTGGCACCGAGCGTGGCCTGGATGAATCGATAATCCTTCACGCAGAAGAGCTTGTTGGCATTCACTTGCACGGTGACGTGCTGGTCGTTGAAGGTGCCTTCGCCCGCATAGAGGCCGATGCTGTCGCCCTTCGCCACGATGCCTTCGAATGACTCGCTTCCCTTCAATTGCTTATAGGCCACGCCGAAATCCCAATAGTCCAGGATCACTGGATCGCGTGTGGCGATGAACCAGCCCGCTTCCAGGTAAAGGCCCAACGCGCCCTTGGGGTGGAAGGTGGCGGTATACACCGTGTCATGATCGCGGAGGATCTCCTCCTCTTTATCGGAGAAGCGCGTCAATGTCCATGTGATGCCCGGCCCGATGTAGAAGCCGCTGCGCTTCATCTTGCCATCCAGCGGGAAGATGTCCGGGTGCTTGCGCTGCATGAGCCCTTGCGCGTTAGCCGCGACGGCCATGAGGAAAACAAGGGAGATGGAGCAGCAGCGGAACATGGCCGAAAGTTGGTACGCGACAAGGTGGACAACGGAAGGGTGGAAGGAAAAAGTGCGAACAGGTCGTGTTGGGGCATTCGCACGATAAGCCGCGCACGGTCCGGGTGGGGCCTACCGACGGTGTCCGTGATCACCGTCCGGATCTATCGGCAACTCAGTTCTTCACAAAGCGCAGGACGTGGCCGTCAGTGGTGCGCAAAAGGTAAGCGCCAGGCGCCAGGTTCTCCGTACTGATCGATGAGGATCGTTGCATGCTGAGAACGATCCGGCCGCAAGCATCGAGCACCCTGGCATCCACCGCCCTGCTCAAGTGCAAACGATCGGTCACCGGGTTGGGCCACGCCGTCAGGACGCTGTTCCCTGTTGGATCCGTGATGGCGGTTCCGATGTCCCCCGCACAGATGCAAGCGTTCGTCCATGTGTCGTTCGTTGTGTTCGCGTTGCCATCGTCGCAGGATGCGCCAGGGTATGCAATGCCACCGAGTACGTTCTGGCAATCAGCCCCCGCGAACATGGCATATCCCTCCCGCACTACGCCCGCTACCGAGGTGAAGGAGCCGCCGACATACAGGAAAGGGCCATCGGCGAGCAGCGCATGCACATCATTGTTCAGTAGGGGATCCCAGCTGATGGCCGAAGAATTTCCCGGTGCTGTAGCGGCGAGATACGCATGGTCCTGCCCGTTCACTTGGATGAACGAGCCTCCGAAAAAGAGATGATCAGGGCCTCGTGCCAATGCCTCCACTACCGGGCTGGGTCCTGGATCCCACGGCGCAATGCTACCCGTTAAGGGATCGATTGCACCGACATGCAAACGCGATGCTCCAGCCAGTTGCTCGAACCAACCAGCCGCATAAAGCACTTCGTCCGCATACAACAGGGCGTCCACTAGATTGTCCGCGTTGATCACAAGTGGTAATGGTGTGTTCTGGTCCGGTGCGAGTTCCGCGAGGTTTTCGCGCGGCTCTCCATGTACGGTGGTGAAGAGGCCACCGATGAACAGGTTGTCACCGACCATCTCGAATGCGCGAACAGAGCCGTTCGCATCCACATCCGGATCCCACGCTGTGAGGGTGCCTGAAGGTACATCGAACGACGACAAGTTGTTGCGGCCCGCGCCATCTATGGTCGTGTAGTAGCCGCCTACGAACAGTTCATCGTTATGGATCTTCAAGGCCACAACATTGCCGTTGCAGTCAGGGGACCAGGATGTGAGCGCGCCCGTTGTTCCGTTGAACGATGCGATGCCCGCCCGAGGCTGGCTATTGGCCGTATTGAACATACCACCCACGTATAGTACGCCATTGCTGCCATGCGCCAGTGCGTTCACCTGACTGTTCACGCCACCATTCCAGGGCAGTGGTTGCGCATCGGTGCCGCTAACGGCTGCGAGATGTTCGCGCACCAGATGGCCGCCGCCACTAATGCCACCCGAGACCCATAGATCATTCCCAGCGGGGGAAACCCATTCGCCTTCGATCGACACGGAACCGTCGTTGGGTTGCCAAGGAGTCACTGCGCCGTTCGATGCCGATGCGGCAGCGAATGCGTTCCGCCCTTGACCATCACAACTCGTAAAGGTGCCGGCGAAATACACCGTGCCTCCCACCACGGCGACCGAGCGCACCATCGGTGTCAGGAAGCCTCCGAAGTTCTGCAGGTTCGCATTCCATGTCGTGGCGGTCCCGCTGGTATTCAGTGCAGCGATCCAATTCCGCGCCTGTCCGCCAACACCACTGAATCCTCCGCCGACATAGATAGTGCTGCCGGAAATGGTCATGGCGTTCACACCGTCGTTGGCGTTCGGGTTCCAAGAGGTCACCGCTCCAGTGTTCACGTTCATCGCGGCGAGGTGGTTCCTGTACACGGTGGGGGCATTGCCCACCGTGTAGAAGAAGCCTCCCACATAGAGCGTATTTCCGATGCTCGCCATGCAATACACATCACCGGAAATGCCTCCATCCGTTCCGCCTGCTTCCCAACTGCTCAAGGTGCCGCTCGGAAGGTCGAAGGCCGCCATCGCCTCACGGGATTGCCCATTGACGTAAGTGAACGGACCGCCTGCAAAAAGCCTCGTTCCGTTGACCAACAAGGTATGCACCTCATAGTTCACATCCGGAGCGAACGAGGTGAGCGCCCCTGTTGTGGTATTGATCGCGCACAGATTGTTCCGAGGCGTTCCGTTCACCGAACTGATCACGCCACCCATGTACAGTGTGGTTCCGGACAAAGCCAAACAATGGATGCCACCGACGAAGCTGGTGAAGGCCAACGGCGCCAATGTGCCATCCGCGAGCACATGCATCAAGCCGGTCTGTGCCTGACCATTTACCGTTCCGAAAATGCCGCCGAGGTACCATCCACCCGATCCATCCGGAACCGACGCCTGCACCAGATCGTTCGGCGATGGAAAGGGGAACTGCGCAATGGCCTCGATAGCTGAAACGCGCGCGAGGTTCTGGAAGTCGGGCGCCGGGGTCATTTCGGTGAAGTCGCCGCCGAGGTACACCACGTCGTTCACCGTATCCTTCGCCAGGGCGCGTACGGGTCCATTGAACGTCCAATGTAACGGCACCGACCCGATCTGCGCCTGGCCTTGACAGAGGCAATTCTGATTGATCACGTCGTTCAAGGTGAGCGCGTTACCGTCATCGCAATTGGCACCGATCAGGATCGCATTGTCGGAATCGTCGCAATCGTCAGCATTGGCAACGTATCCGATGGGCTGTGCGCACGCCAAGCTGTCGACCGCCGCATCGCCGTCGCCATCACCATCGGCATCACGATACCACGCCGTGGGCGCATTGATCGTGCGGTTCTGGCCGTTGTCCGTACCGATCTCCAGCGGTGAACTGCTCACCACGCGGAACCGATAGCCGCTGCCCGTTGGTGTGTTCAGCGGGATCGTGGCATCCATGCTTCCGCTGCCCGTTGCGTTCACGGAACCGATCGTCACGGGGCTGTTGAAGCTGCCGCTCGCGTTGCTCATCTCCACGCTGAAGGAATTGCCTGCGTTGAACTGGCCCGTGGCTGTGTAGGTGACCATGGTCATGCTGCCTGCACATAACGGACTTGTGACGCTACCCGTGCTCAGTTGGTTGGTGTTGTATACGGCGAGGTGGTTGCGGGTGGCACCATCCGCTTGATCGAACTCGCCCCCAACGAATACCAACGCTCCGGCCGAGGCGATTGCGTGTACGATGCCGTTCATATTCGGGTCCCAGTTCGTCGCGCTTCCTGTCGTGGTGTTCAACGAAGCCAGACGGTTGCGCGTGGCGCCACCGATGGTATTGAAGCTGCCCCCGACATAGATGAGCCCATCATGCGGCAACAGATCATACGGCGCGCCAGAGATTCCGGGATTCCATGGCGTGGCCAGACCGGTGATGGCATCCACTGCACCAATGCGTAACCGCGATTGGCCGCCAAGGGTCCCGAAGTCCCCTCCGACGTACATCGTGTTGCCGTTGATCGCGATCGCGAACACCGGGTTCGATGCGTTCGGGTCCCAAGCGGTGGCCACGCTGGTGGTTCGATCCACTGCGGCGATCCGGTTCCGTTCCACTCCATCGATCGCCGTGAACGCACCGGCCGCGTAGAGCAGATCCCCATGGACCAAGAGCTTGCTCACGTTGCCCAGCACGGTTGGGGCCCAGCCGAGCACATCGCCGGTGGTGGCATCCAATTGCGCGATCCCAACGGTCGTCTGGCCGTTCACGTTGGTGAAGCCGCCACCTGCGAAGACGGTGTCACCACTTACCGCGATCGCGCTCACGTTGCCATCCGCGTCTCCGATCCACGCGGCGGGTGCGCCGGTCACAGGATCCAGTTCGGCCATGTGGTAGCGCGTTTGCCCTGCGATGCTGGTGAAGGATCCGCCCGCGTAGATCCCCTGATCCCCGATGGATAGTGTGAAGACCGGGTTGTTCGGTGCCGGATCCCAACCGGTGGGAACCCCTGTGGCGAGATCCAGTGCGGCCGCGTACTGGCGATCAACACCACCGATGCCGGTGAACTGGCCACCTGCATAGACATCACCATCGCTTTCCATTACGGCGAAGACCTCGTCGCTCGCGTTCGGGTCCCATGCGGTAGGTGTACCCGTTGATAGGTCCACGGCCGCCACGCGCTTGCGTGCTACACCGCCCATGTGCAAGAACGCTCCGCCGACATATGCCAAGCCACCGCTGATTGCAATGGAGGAAACCGCATCGTCCGCGTTCGGATCCCAATCCGTGGCCAGTCCGGTGGTGATGTCGAGCCCGGCGAGATCATTGCGGAACGCGGCCCCGATGGTACTGAACAAACCTCCGGCGTATAGAGTGCTACCGTCGAGGACGATGCTTAGCACATCACCATCCGGGAACGGGTTCCAAGCGGTGGTCGTGCCGTCAAAGCTGCTGATAGCGGCGAGGTGGTTGCGCGGTTGCCCGCCGACGATGCTGAACAAGCCGCCTACATAAATGTTCGCGCCGGCCGGTATCAGGCAGCGCACAGATCCATCCGCACCGGGTGCCCAAGTGGTCGCGTTGCCAGTAGTGGCGTTCAACGAGGCGATGCGGTCGCGGGCCGCGCCGCCGATGGTGGTGAAGTCACCACCCACGAACAAGTCGTAGGCACCGGCCACGATCACACGCACGTCCGCATTCGCGTTCGGGTTCCATGAGGTTAGCGAGGCCGTGGTTCCATCGATCTCCGCGATCCGGTTGCGCGTTACGCCGCCGACGGACGTGAAGAGACCGCCCACGTATACGGAGTTTCCATCGCGGGAAATCGTCCAGACCTTGCCGTTCGCGTTCGGGTTCCAGCTATTCAATACGCCGTTGGCATCGATCCGTGCCAGATGGTTTCGCGCCAAGCCGCCCACCTGCGTGAAAGCACCGCCGATGTACCAACCTCCATTTCCATCCTCCTCTACGGCATATACCGCGTCGTTGGGTGTCACCTGCCCGGTGAAGGGTTGGCCCGTGGATATGTTCAGTTCCGCTCCATACGGAACAGACGGGCCCACATGCGTGAAGCTCCCTCCGATATACACCACGCCGTTGGCCGTGTCAGGCGCAATGGTGCCCACATTACCATTCGTGCCTGGCCAGTCGGGTAGTATGATCTGTGCTACGGCAGGGATCATGTACAACAGGGCTACGACGAGGAACGCGGTGGAGCGATGGTTCATGGTATCGGGATCCTTTGTTCACGAAAGTAACGCGAACAGGTTATGGGCCAAGAGCCGAGGGCTATGGGAGCAGAACAGGACCTTTACCCGACCGCGCAGTGCATGGCGGCCCAACACGTCTCCCAAGAGTTCCTCTCCTTTCGCAGGGTCTCCCAAACACGGTGTGCGTTCCGACAAGGTAGGGGACCCTGCACAACTTGGTCTTGCATCCATGATCTCCTGATAGTAGGAGCGCTCCCCAGTTTTTGAAGTCGGGTATCATGTCGTACGTCAGGAACCGCTTGGCATTGGAGAGCAACGCATTGGTAGATGATACCACCGGTGCCCACACCAAGAGATGCACATGGTTCGGCATGATCACATAGCCCGTGAACCGGAAACCTTTCGCATGCGCCAGATGCGTCCAGTGGTAGATGCGATCGTAAAGTGCGGTAGCTTCGATTAGGCGCAGCCAGTACCAGCAGGTGAAGGTGCAATAGAACATCGCGCATCGGTCTGCTGGAGAGTTCGCACAGACATGAACGCAACATATATACGCGGGTGGGAAACTGGAGAACGCAGGGTCCCGAGGTGGAGACCCTGCGTGAGGAAAGGCTCAGCCTGACAGACACTTCTACAAGCGAAAGCCCCGTTTTCCTCGACCGGGGTTTTTCGCGTTCATACGCTCCATGCCGAGGCCATCCTCTTTTTGCGTGACACGACATCCCGCTGGTCAGAGTGCCTCTACCTTGTCGGAAAATCCCACACCATGGCACGCGGATACTTCCTCACGGCATTGGTTCCCTTCTTGGCGGTCCAGTTGAGTGCGCAGATCACCGACCTCGGCATCACGCCATCGTACACGGAGATATACACGCTTCGTTCCGCAGGGGTCAAAATGATCTCGCAGCAATCGGTAGCGGATACGGTCACTATCTACAATCCTGACTTATCCGTCTACATGACGGTGCCTATACCACCACCCGTGCCTCCCTACACCTGGCACGCGGCGTTCTACTTCAGCGAAGACCTTTTCGACACGGACCCTTCGACGGTGGAATTTCTTGCCGGCTATGGGTATAGTGATTCACTCGGCACTTACTATAAAACGTGCGTCTACCGAGCAGATGGAACCCTGCTGTTCACTGCGGACTCGGTGGGGATCACTATGGTAGGGTTCTTCGGTGCAATGGCGAACTACGAGCCTATCTTCAATACGCCCATGGGCACCCGCTTAGTCATGTATGACGTGCATAACCGACGGCATGTGTACTCCTTGCCCGGCGTGCTCCCCTGTCCTTCCTGCGATGGCTCACTTGACATCAACGCTGGCGTTGGTCAACACATGGCGGGTACTACCGGCCGCATCGACCTGTTCCCTAATCCGGCGCGCTCTTCCGCCATGGTCAACTACGAACTGTTGCCCGGAGCGAACCAAGGGCAGCTCTGCTTCTTCGATTCGCAAGGCCAGCTCGTCAAGCGCGTACGCATCACCGAACACAGCGGGCAACTCACCGTGGATACCAGCGGGCTCGCTTCCGGCAACTACTCCTGCCGCATTGAAACAAACGCGGGCTTCATGGGCGGACCGAACATGATGGTGGTGCGGTAAGTACTTCCGTAGCTCCACCAGCGAAAGCCCCGGTTCCTCGACCGGGGCTTTTCGCATTTTATGGCGTCTTCGGAAACACGAACGGCCTCCTTGCGGAAGCCGTTCGTCGCTGATCCCAATAGGCTGAGTTTTACTCCGTCATCAAGACCATCGTTCAGTAAGCCCCTCTCTTCGGGAGAGGGGTTTGGGGTGAGGTCACTCCGCCAACACCAGCACGGTATTCTTCAGCACCTCCACCACGCCGCCATTCACCGGGAAGAGTTCCTCCTTGCCATCGGCATGCACCACTTTCACGTTACCGGCCTTCAGCACGGTGATCAGCGGCGCATGGTTGTCCAAAAAGCCGAGGCTGCCTTCGACACCGGGCACGGTAACGAATTTCGCTTCGCCCTTGAAGAGCTCCTTGTCAGGAGTGAGGATCTGGAGGTTCATGCGGTGTGCTGGTTCATTGCTTCTATCAAGCGTGGACGACGCAAGCGTCGCCCCTACGCCGCGGCATCCGCGAGGATCTTCTTCCCGGCCACCATCACATCCTCGATGGTGCCTTTCAGGTTGAAGGCGCTCTCCGGCATGTCGTCCAACTTGCCGTCCATGATCATGTTGAAGCCCTTGATGGTTTCCTCGATGGGCACCATCACGCCGGGCAGGCCGGTGAACTGTTCGGCCACGAAGAAGGGCTGGCTGAGGAAGCGCTGCACTTTGCGGGCGCGGTACACGCTCAACTTGTCGTCCTCGCTCAGTTCGTCCATGCCGAGGATCGCGATGATGTCCTGCAGTTCCTTGTATCGCTGCAAGAGCTCCTTCACGCGCTGTGCGCAGCGGTAGTGCTCCTCACCCACGATGGCAGGTGTGAGGATGCGGCTGGTACTGTCCAGCGGATCCACCGAAGGATAGATGCCGAGCTCGGCGATCTTGCGGCTTAGCACGGTGGTGGCGTCCAAGTGAGCGAAGGTGGTGGCCGGCGCGGGATCGGTGAGATCGTCCGCAGGCACGTACACGGCTTGCACGGAGGTGATCGATCCGCGCTTTGTGGAGGTGATGCGCTCCTGCATGGTGCCCATCTCGGTGGCGAGCGTGGGCTGGTAACCCACGGCGCTCGGCATGCGGCCGAGCAAGGCGCTCACTTCGGAACCCGCTTGCGTGAAGCGGAAGATGTTGTCAACGAAGAAGAGGATGTCGCGGCCACCGCTCTGCTCATCGCCATCGCGGAAATACTCCGCGAGCGTGAGACCGCTGAGGGCCACGCGGGCGCGGGCACCGGGGGGCTCGTTCATTTGGCCGAACACGAAGGTGGCCTGAGAGGTTTCCAGTTTGGTGTAATCCACCTTGCTCAGATCCCAGCCGCCGCTCTCCTTGCTCTTCATGAAATCGTCACCATACTTCACGATGCCGCTATCGATCATCTCGCGCAGCAGGTCGTTCCCTTCCCGGGTGCGCTCGCCCACTCCGGCGAAAACACTGAAACCGCTGTGTCCTTTTGCGATGTTGTTGATGAGTTCCTGGATCAATACTGTCTTGCCCACACCTGCGCCACCGAAGAGGCCGATCTTTCCACCCTTGGCGTAAGGCTCAATGAGGTCGATGACCTTGATGCCCGTGAAGAGCACTTCGGTGCTGGTGCTGAGCTCCTCGAACTTCGGGCTCTCGCGGTGGATGGGATAGGTCTTGCCGGTATTCACGGCCTTCATGCCGTCG
>JANMKC010000205.1:0-6285 GCA_031371785.1 Flavobacteriales bacterium
GGTAGTCCTTGTCGGTGTGGTTTTCGTGGTCGGTGGAGCGGTCCTCGGTGACTTGGCCCTGGGCGAGCTGGTTGTAGTTCGTCTCGCAGGAGGCCTCGATATACGACAAGTCGGGCAGATGACCCTCGCGAAACGGCGTGGGAACGGCCAGGAGAAGAGCAGCGCGATACGTTGCTTGCTTTCGCGTTCGTTGCGCGCGTTCACCACCCAAGGCGTTTCCGTGAGCAACACGTTCTTCAGTTCCTGGTTCTTCTCCAATGCGCTCGCGAAACTTTCCGGCCCTGCTTTCTTCCATTCGTCGAAGACCCTCTTCATCACGGGCCGTTCGTTCACGATGTGCGCAGCGAGCGCGTTCGCATAGAAGCGGCTGAAGGTCTGCTCCGCGCATTCGTGCGGGAACTCCATCAGGTAAGGCAATGCCTGCACAGCGAACCACGCGGGATTGGGCGTACAGTCCAACTTCAGGGATTGGTTGCGGAGCGTGGTGCTCGTGTTGTTCTTCAACTTGTCGAGCGAGAAAGTCTTTGTACCGGCCTTGCTGATCCACAGCGGCAGGCTCTCGGTGACGAGCACCTTGTCGGTAAGCACTGGAAGCACGCGTTCCTCCCCATCGGCGAAGGTGTTGTCGCTGCGCGGCCCGCCTTTGCTCTGCGCGGTGATGCGCACACCACAGGCGTTCACGCCTTCGGGCACGGTCACGTTCCACTCTACCACCGCGCTTTCGCCGGGTGAGGCGATGAAGGACTGCGCGTTCTGCTGAAGACCGAAGGCCTTGTTCAGCGATGCGTTGGTGAACGGATCGAAGAGTTCGAGCTTGGCAATGCCCTCCGCTCGCTGACCTTCGATCAGGTTGATCTTGCTCGTGAGCGTGATGCGATCGCCTTCGCGTAGGAAGCGCGGCAGGTTGGGCACCACCATCAACGGTTTCTGCGTGACGGTCTCGCGCGTGAAGCTGGCGATCTTCAGGTCCTTCGTGTGCGCGAGGCCCATCACCTTCCAGCGGGTGAGCGCATCGGGTGTCTTGAAACGCAGGACGATGCTGCCGTCGCGATCGGTGAGCAGGTCGGGGAAGAAGAAGGCGGTTTCGCGGAAGTCGGAGCGGATCGGTTGCGGGTTGTTGGTTGTTGCCCCGGCGACGGCCGGGGGTTGGTTGCCTGTGTCCGGCTTGGCGGTGGGTTCCGCAGGCGGCGCAGGGGCTTCTTCCTTCTTTCCGCTCTCGTCCGCGTTCTTGTGCATTGCGGTCAAGCCATTGGCGTTGCGAGATACAGCAGTGGTGTATGCGACCGTTTCAAGCCGCTCACCGCCACTCATACTTGCGCCACCAACGACAGCTCCGTCCATATAACCATACGACCCGCGAAAACGGTAGCGGACATTGCCCAAGCCATACGTGTTCAACATCGGATAGCTGTGTACCGCATCCGCGATCCCCACACGTTCACGCCAGATCTGTTGTCCCACATCCACCCCGAAAGGTTCCTGCCGGTTCCATCCGAGGCGCGCGTAGTTGATCGGCCATACGCTCATGTCCCAGCCATGCGGCACGAAGTGATCGAGCGACGCGTCGTACATCGCACCGAGCATTTGCGCGGCCACCTGTTCGCCTTTCGTGCCGGTTATCTTCAAGCGCCACTCCTCATTGTCTCCGGGTTGCAACTTGTCGCGGAAACTCATCCACTCCACCTTCAGTTCCTTGTTCGTCCACGGCACGTCGACCCATTGCGTCTGGCTGTGGACACGCCCACGTTCCACGCACAACAGATGCACGGCGAAGCCGCCTCGATCATCCTCCTGCACCGGCAGGTCCACGCGTTGCTGCACATTGTTCAGGAGGAACCAGCGACTTACGACAATGTGTTCGCCGCGCTCCACTTCCATCAGCACGCGTGTGGCAGGAAGCGCGCCGCTGAGGAGGATCGATGCCTTCTCGCCCGGTTCGCAGGTCGTCTTCAACGGCTCCGAGTGGAACACATCGTTCGTAAAGCCGGTGTTCTGCACATCGGGGTCAAAGAGCGTGAAGACCTTGCTCACCTGCACCTTGTTCCCATCCGCATCGGTCGCGGATCCATCCATCACGTAAGTGCCCACTTCCCAGTTGCGCGCTTCGCGGAGCGCGAGCTTGTTGTTTCCCGGAACGCGGCCGAGCATCTGGAACACTTCGGCGCCATTGGTCCATGTGGCGGGATCGTTCTCGTTGCTGTACACATCCTGGGGGAAGCGTTGCTGGTGCTCTTCGCGCGTGAGCACGAAGCGGTCCGGTGTTTCCCACGATCGGTTCCGCAGCGGCTGCAGCGGTGACTGCAAGCGATGAACGTGGATGTCCATTGGAATATCCACACGCTGACCATTGAGGTTGGCCACATGCACGTCGATGCTGTCCGTTTTCGAACGATCAAGACTCTCCCCGACGCCCAGTACGATATCGATGCTTCGATAGCCGACCGCCAGGTTGGTGGTGCTGCTCTGCGTTTCGCCGTTCACATCGGTGACGCTCGCTTCCACGGAAAAATCAAAGGTGGGATCGGCCGCGCGCGGGAATTGTTGATCGGCCTGCGCGAGAAATCCCACCTTGAACTTTCCCTGCGCATCACACGCGCTCGTGCCGTTCGCGACCTCCGTTTCCGTTCCCCACGGCAACCCACCGCGGTACATCCAACCGCACCACCACGGCATGCGCGCACTGCGCTTCACGCTCCATTGCACTTGCGCGCCATCGAGCGGCACGCCCGCGTAGCTTTTCGCGACACCGGTGACCGTGTCCTGCCGATCAAGCTTGGGTTGGCCCGCGACCGGATCGAAGACCACCTCGAACGTCGGGCGTTTGTATTCCTCTACCTGCACGCTCTGTTCGCCGTGCGCTTCGCGCAGGCTCATGCTGCCCGTGAGCGCACCTTGCGGAGCGGTGAACGTTCCGTGGAACGAACCGAACGCATCGGTGACCACGGCGAGCGAATCGGTCTTCTCACCGTTCACATCGAAGAACTCCACCGTCGTCTTCCAGTTGGGCTTCACTTCGGTGGACTTGTCATGCATTTCCGTGACGATGCCTTTGAACATCACGGGCTGACCGGGACGATAGATCGCGCGATCGGTGAAGAGGAAGGTGCGGAGCGGATCCTCCTGGCCTTCGTTGTTGTTCCACCATCCGTACCCGTTAGCGGAAATGAAACGATCCGCACCATCCTCGATCAGCCAGGTATAGCGGCCGTTGTTCATGTACAGCTTTTCCAGGCTGCGGCCTTCCTGACCGATGGTGCTCTCGGCCTTCTTCGACTGTGTGTTGCTTCCGGGTTGCTCGCCGTAAAGCGTGACATGCGCACCGCTCTTCGGCGCGCCGGTGCCACGATCGAGCACGAGCAGATCGAACTTGTTCTCCGTGCGGCGTTCCGCGAACGAGATGCGCGTACTCCAGAAATGCGACACGACGAGCTGGTCCGTTCCCGGTGTGAACCCGTCGCTGTCGCATACGAGCAGAGCATAGTGACCGAAGGGCAAACCGTCCGCAGGGATCTCGGCAAGGTGTGCGTTCAGGTCACCATCATCGGGCAACGCGCTGTTCCATTCGCGCAGCGGCTTCTGCTTGGTGAGCGCTGCGAGATGTTCCTCGTTGTCATACTCCGGTTTGTCCACCTCCACATCGTCCTTTACGATGCGCAGCCACACATGTGGCGTGTTCGTGAACGTCATCGCGATCTTGAACGGCGCTTCCGGCAACATCGCATCCTCGCACTGCACGGAAAGGCCTGGCTCGTGCAGGCGCACTTTCAGGTTCGCGCAGTTCTTCGCACCGAAGGATCCGGGGAACTTCGCGATCGCCTCGTCGCAAAGTGACACTGCGGTCTTCTTCTCCCACTTCCATGCGTCGCCCGCGAGCCGTTGGTATTTGGCACCCTGTTCCACATGCCATGATGCCATCGCATGCGTCACTTCCGCCCAGCAGGTGTCCTTCGGAAGTCGTGACCGCAAGGTGGTGAGCGCTTCGAGGTAGAGCGAGTCCTTGCGCGGGAGCGTGCTTCGTTCGCGAACGAATCGGAGCCGCTTCAATTCCACATCCACCAACGCATCAGGATGTCCGTCGCGGATGTGCAGGTGGGCGAGGCGTTGATACAGGCGCAATGCTTGGAACTCCCAGCTCGTGCTGTCGCGATCAACGAGCTTCCGATCCGCGAAATCCTCGAACAACGCGAAGGCTTTCGGATCATCGAGCTTGAAGCGCCATGCGGGTTCGGCCAGCCGTGTTTCGCTGTTGGTGAACACCTCCAATGCGCGATGTGCGAGCAGATCGAAGAGCGAAGGACGAAGGCGCAGGGCTTCACGTTTTTCGTTGTCGAAATTCCCCGAAGGTGAAGGCGTGATGTAGTTCAGCAATTCCCCGATGCGCCCTGTCGGCGTTCGCTCCAAACTGTCCTGCGGTTCGAGCGATGCGCGGTACTCGGCGATCACCTTCGCCATGAACACCGGCTGGCTCCAGGTCGCCATGTCCGCCGGATCATCCTTGGTGGCCGTGCGTTGCAGGATCTCCCAGCGATCGTTCTGATAGTAGTTCCAATACTGCTCGGCGATCACGCTGTGGAGCAACGGTGCCAGTGGAAAGGCCGCGGTCTTCGCGCGCTCTTCCAACTCAGCGATGATGGCAGGCTGTCCAGTGCCGGTCATCTGGTTGAAGCGCGCATGGTTCATCAATGCACGGAACTCGAGCTGCTGGTCACCTATTGCGCGCGCCTCGTTCAACAAGGTGTCGGTGGCTGCCAGCGCGCTCGCATACAGTCCTTGATCGGCGAGCGAATCGATGTGTGCCCAACGCGGGTCGGGATCGTGGAAGGGATCCGTGTTCACAACGAGTTGCTTGCTCGTGCAGCCGAGCACGAGGATGGTTCCGAGGACGAACAGGTGTTGGCGCATGGGTCGCAAAGGTGGAAGTACGGATCACGCGAAACGCATCACATCCACCTCCTCATCCAGCGATGCGCCGTCGAAAAGATGGGTGATGAGGTGCTCCGCGCACCACGGCGCGAGCAGTACACCGCGCGAGCCCATTCCGTTCAATACGGCCTGTCGCGGAGCGATGCGCCCCAGCATGGGTCGGCGGTCCCTCGCGGTGGGGCGCACACCCGCCCAATGATCGATCACCTGCGCCGGCCGCGCGACCACACGGACCAATTGATCCAGGATCCAGCGGCGCGCTTCGTCGGTGGGGCCGCTCCACACATCCTCCCACGCGAAGGTGGAACCGACCTTGAAACGATCCTCGCCTATCGGCAGAATGAACACGCCGCGATGCACGATGCTCTTGAGCCGCAGACCCGGGATCCGCACGGTGAGCCCTTCCCCACGAGTGGGTACCAGACCGGAAAGTTCCGCGAAAGCACCCGCGCAATGGATCACCAGCGGCGCACTGTGATCGAGAACGACAACACCATCGTCACCATGCGTCATGTCGCTCATTTCCACCCTGCGTTCCTCCAACTGTCCGGCAGCGATCCATCGTTCGCGATGTGCGGTCAAGAAGCGCTGCATGTCCAGCCAGGCGCACCGTTGCACCACACCATGGCCGAAGGGCTGCGCCAATTCCTCGATCGCCGGATCCTCTGCGGGGCCCGTGCCGAGCATGCGCGCCAGTTCGGGGTCCTTCGCGCGCAATTGCCAGTTGCCAGCCTCCTGTGCCGTGGGGAACAACTCGATGAACGGGACCGGATGCCAGAAGGACCGCTCGTAGCGCTGTTCCATCTCGCGATAGAAGGCTCCGGCGATCGCGAGCATTTCGGAAGCACGCCAGCTCGGAAGGGCGCGTCGCATCACGATCGGGTTCGCGATGCCGGTAGCCACCCACGAAGCACGACCCTCCATCGGCGCATCGAAGATCATGACGCGCAACCCTCGCTGCGCAAGACCTTCCGAGAGCACGGCGCCGCCGAGGCCCTGGCCGATCAGGATCACATCATGGGTGAAGGACACGCGCCGAAGATCGGGTGTCGGGGATCCTGTTCAGTAAAGAATGATGAACATGGAACATGGGATCATCAACGCCGAAGTGAACTGTTCCTTCCTACTTCAACATTAGACCTCTATCATAATTCAGCCTTGCCTGTGTGCCCTCACCCGTGATCCCTCTCCCGAGGAGAGGGAATGGATGAATTATGATAGAGGTCTACTCCATGTTCCATGTTGGATGTTCGCTATGCTGCCAGCAGATTGTTCATCCGCGCGATCAGCTCCTCCTGGTCGAAGGGCTTTTGCAGCAGGTCGTTCGCCCCGACGCTCTTCGCCGTCTCATGCAGGTGCGGC
>JANMKC010000211.1:0-5363 GCA_031371785.1 Flavobacteriales bacterium
GAACTGAAACGCGATCCCGTGCCGATGGCATTGGTGGACCGGCACTACCTCGCGCAGAACGCAGCCACGAACATCATCGATGCGCTGAACAAGGTTCCCGGAGTGAGTACCCTCACCACCGGTCCGAACGTATCGAAGCCCTATATCCGCGGGCTCGGATACAACCGCGTGCTCACGCTTTTCGATGGCGTTCGGCAGGAGGGCCAGCAGTGGGGCGATGAGCATGGCGTCGAGGTCGATCAGTTCCTCATTGATCGCATCGAAGTGGTGAAGGGGCCGGCGAGTTTGATGTACGGATCCGATGCGCTCGCGGGTGTGGTGAACCTGCTTCCACCGCATGCGCCGCCGGATGGCACCATCCTAGGTAGTGTGCTGGGCAATTACCAAACGAACAACAAAGGCATCGCGGGATCCTTCGCGCTTGACGGCAACAGCAAGGGCCTCGTGTGGGGCCTGCGCGCTTCGCACAAGCAGGCGGCGGATTACCAGAACAAGTATGATGGCCGTGTCTTCGGAACCAAGTTCAACGAGAACGACCTGAACGTTTCGTTCGGGGTGAACAAGTCATGGGGATATGCGCATGTGAACCTCAGCGTGTACGATGCCGAGCAGGAGATCCCCGACGGAAGTCGCGACAGCACCACGCGCGCGTTCACCCGCCGGATCAGCGAAGCCGACACGCTGCGCCCCGTTGTGAGCGAGGCGGATCTGGCTTCCTACACCATCGGCGTGGTACACCAGCACATTCAGCACTACCGCGCGTTCACAACGAGCAGTTTCATTCTGGGCAAGAGCAGGCTCGTGGCGAACATCAGCCACCAGCGCAGCATACGTCGCGAGTTCAGTCATCCGATGGCACCGGAGGTCGCGGGACTTTATCTCCTCCTCAACACCACGTCATACGATGTGAAACTGCACTTGCCGGAAACGAACCGATGGGAGCCGACGCTGGGCGTGAACGGCATGTACCAAGCGAACGACGCGGGCAAAGGCACCGAGTTGGTGATACCGAGCTACACCAACTTCGACATCGGCCCGTTCGTGCATGCGAAACGGGCGTTCAAGAACATCGACGTTTCCTTCGGCGTGCGTTACGACGTGCGCATGTTCCGCAACGACGCGATGTTCACGCGCCCCGACCCGAGCACGGGCTTCGATGTGGAGACCGGCGCGAACGCGAACGACACCACCATCGTGAAGCAGTTCGATGCCTACAGCCACACCTTCTCCGGCGTGAGCGCCAGCGCGGGCTTGGCGTACAACATGAGCGAACGGGTGACGCTGAAGGCGAACCTCGCGCGCGGCTATCGTGCACCGAACGCGGCGGAGATCAGCGCCAAGGGAGTGCATCCGGGCACCGGCTTCGAGCAGTTGGGCGATGCGAACTTCAAGCCCGAATCGAACCTGCAGGAAGATGCCGGTGTCTTCTTCAGCGGCACCCATGTGAGCGGCAGCGCTGAGCTGTTCGTTAACAACATCAGCGACTACATCTACAACGAGAAGTTGAACAGCGTACACGGCGGAGACTCGCTCTTCACGCAGAGCGGGGAGGAATTCCCCGTCTTCAAATTCAGGCAGACCACCGCGCAGCTGATCGGCGGCGAACTCAGTATCGACATCCACCCGCACCCGTTGGACTGGCTGCACTTCGAGAACTCCATCTCGTACATCTCCGCCACGAACCAGGGCGGCAACGGCGCGCACCTCACGGACAGCACGAAGTACCTGCCCTTCATTCCTCCATTGCACACCAACAGCGAACTGCGCGCGAACCTCCGCAAGCGCATGGGGTGTTTCGCTGACGTGTTCGTGAAGTTCGGCGTGCAGTATTACGCGATGCAGGACCGCATCTACAGCGCGTACGGAACGGAAACGAGAACACCCGGATACACACTGCTCGATGCGGGCATCGGCGGCGACGTGGTGAACAAGAAGGGGGAGACGCTCTTTACCCTGGGCCTTCTCGGCACCAACCTCGCCGATGTCGCTTACCAGAGCAACATGAGCCGCCTGAAGTACATGGACAGTTCACCCGTGAACGGGACCGGCCGGAGTGGCATCTACAACATGGGCCGGAACATCAGCTTGAAGATCGTGGTGCCCTTCGAACTGAAGAAGGAGAAGGAGTTGTAGTTGCCGCGAAGCATATAGCGCGAAGGATCAGCAGCGCAACACTCTCCGATATCCCAAGGGAAGTTCGGGGTTCTGCTCTCAACCCTTTGTCAACGACCCGTTAGTTCTTGTCCCGTGCCTTCGGTGCCGTGTTCTTATCACCTCCGGTGTTGTGGTTCATCTCCAACCACTTGCTGTACTGGTCGGAAGTGAGGAGGGCCTTGAGCGCTGTTTCGCGATCATCCAGCAGGGGCCGGTACCCGGCGTTGTGCGTGGGATCGGCACCCAGCGCCTTGTAGTCTTTATCAACCCGCGCGCCCAGCGCGTTCCACTGCGCTTGCTGCTCGCTCACCAGGCCGATGCGTTCGGCCACTTGGGCATCGAGGCTGAAATAGGGCGGTGGTGCCGGTGGCTGTTTTCCGGATTGCGCAGCGGCGCTCATCACCAACATCAAGGTGCAGGCAAGAATGAAAGGTCGCGTTCTCATGGGGCGGGGGATTGCACCGGATGGAGCATGGAACGTGCCAGCGAATGCTGCGACCAAGCAACGGGCGATGTCTGTTCGGATCGTGGACATTACGCCACACCGGAAAAGCACTGTACGATCGATCGGCCGCGCAATGCACCATGCGGATCTTGCGGAAGTCCAGTTCCCTTCAGCGTACCAAGGATGGCACGGGCTATGGTGATCGCCTTGCAACACGACGTGTAACTTGACTGCACGAACGGTCCATCACATGCCTCGCATGTTGCCACCCATGCGCATCCTTATCGCGGTGCTCTGCCTCCAAGGGTGCATGGTTTCGCTCGCGCAGGCACCGCCCATCCAATGGGACAAGGATTATGGTGGATCCAACTACGAGGATCTCAACTTCGTGTGCCAGACGACCGATGGCGGCTACATCTCCGCAGGCTGGTCGCAATCCCCGATCAGTGGCACCAAGACGCAAGCGAACTGGGACGTCACCAACAACACGCCGGACTATTGGATCGTGAAGTCCAACGCGTTCGGTACCGTTCAATGGGACAGGCGCTTCGGCGGCACCAACTGGGAGACCTGTGGATCGATCCAGCAGACGACTGATGGCGGCTACATCCTCGGTGGTTACTCCTCCTCACCGATCAGCGGCAACAAAACGCAGGCCTCCAGGGGTGTGATCGATTACTGGATCGTGAAGCTGGACGCATTTGGAAATGTGACATGGGACAAGACCTATGGTGGGACATCGAACGATTACCTCACGCGGGTGATCCAAACGACCGATGGCGGATATCTGCTTTGCGGATATTCGGAGTCCGGGATCGGTGCGGACCGTAGCGAGAACAGTCGCGGCGCGGAGGACTATTGGATCGTGAAGACCAATGCGAGCGGTGTGAAACTGTGGGACCATCGCTATGGTGGCCCACAGGACGACTATGCCTACCATGTGGTACAAACAATGGATGGCGGCTACCTCATCAGTGGCACGTCCGCATCGGGCATCGGCGGCGACAAAACGCAGGCGGACCGAGGGCCATTGAACACGATGGACTATTGGGTGGTGAAGACCGACGCGAGCGGGATCAAGCAATGGGACAAGCGCTTCGGCACGACGGATGATGACCTCTGCGCCATGGCGCTCCAGACCTCCGATGGCGGCTACATCCTCGGCGGCTATTCCGCAGGCACCATCAATGGGGACCGCAGCGTGAACAGCCGTGGCTGGTATGACTACTGGCTGGTGAAAACCGACGCTGCGGGGAACAAGCTCTGGGACAGCCGGTACGGCGGCAGCGACATCGACTACCTGTTCACCATGCAGGTCACTGCGGATGGAGGCTTCATCCTCGGTGGAACAAGCTATTCCGGCATCGGGGGCGAAAAGACACAGAGCAGCAGGGGCGCAGAGGACTATTGGATCATCAAGACCAATGCGCTCGGCGTTGTTCAATGGGACAAGACCATGGGCGGCAATGGTTCCGACTGGCTGAACCGGCTGCAACAAACCGCTGACGGGTACTACATCTGCGGCGGCCAGTCCTCCTCGTCGATCAGTGGGGAGAAGACCCAAGCCCTGGTGGGCGGCAGCAATGATTATTGGGTGATCAAATTGGGAACCGGTGCAGGGTTGCCGATCGAACTCACCGCCTTCACAGGGGAGAACCACGGCCTGATGAACGACCTGTACTGGACCACGGCCACGGAGTCGAACAACGACCACTTCGATCTGCAGCGATCCCTGGATGGAGCCATGTGGGAAACGATCGCTGCGATCCCCGGCGCTGGCACTTCGCAGCAAGCGCATTCCTACACCAGCGTGGATCGACATCCCTGTTCGCTCACCTATTACCGCTTGCAGCAGGTGGACATGGACGGGAACAAGAGCGTGAGCACCACCATCGCCTTGCGGCAGACAGGCTTGCCCGCACTTCTTGTGGCGCCGGATCCCGCAACGGATCATCTCTCCGTGTACGCCCCGGCGGCGTTCGCGACCACAGCGATCGCCGTGCTGGGAATGGACGGGCAGTTGATGAGCGAGCAAGTGGTCGATCCGTCCGCGCGGTCGAACGTGCTCGACATTGATGTCAGTGCCCTCCCCAGTGGCGCATACGTGGTTCTGTTGCGATCGGGGACCGCATCGCTGCGCGCAACCTGGGTGAAGGCGGGATACTGAGGGTATGAATACCTCGGAAGAAGAAAGCGACTACACCCCGATCATCAGGAATAGCAGCACAACACCCAGCACACCGATGCCCAGCGCAGCGATGATGGGCCAATTGCGTTGGGTGGTGGGAATGTTCGCGCGGGCCATGCGGGGAGAACGAGGCGCGAACGTACCGGGCTGGAACACGCCACACCAGAAGTCTTCGACCGACGCGACCGTTGGCCTTACCAACTAGCGAAGATGCCCGAAGAGATAGGTGGCGTCTTCCTCTTTTTGCGGTTGGCCCGTTGATCAACCCCATCCCGCGCTCGGATGCAACTGCAGTCTCTGCCGCTCGGCTTAACCGTTGATAACGAGGTCTGCCGGGTGGCTTGCGATGCCTTCCGCCTCTGGCGGTCTGTTATGCGACCTGTATCCGCAACGCGTCACTTGGTCGGCCGGAGGCCGGAAACAGGGAGGAACAAGCGGCGGACAGCAAGGACGATGCGATCCTGCAAGCCGCATTGGACTGGATAAGGAAGCAGTGACGCGGCGAGCAGCTTCAGTTGGGCGCGCTACACGGGACAGGGTCGATCACATCCCTGGCAGCGGCATCGTTTCATGCAC
>JANMKC010000215.1:0-1924 GCA_031371785.1 Flavobacteriales bacterium
TTCATTGGTGGATTGGACCGTGGAAAGCATGCTTGAAGTGCAGGCTGGCGTGATGTTCTTCGCGTTCTTCGCTTGCGTTGTCCTGTGGAACGACAACACCGCCGATCACGCATGAAGCGCGACATCACCATCGCCTACATCACCGTGGACGATCCGGAAGATCGCCGTTCATGGTCAGGCAGCCACTATTTCCTCCTGCGTGCGCTGCGGTCCGCCGGGTACCGCGTGCTGATCATGGGCCTGTTGCGCCCACAACCGGTGCTGTTCTTCTGCAAGGCATTCAACTTTCTCGCCACACGGCTGCTTGGGAAGCGATTCCACTACCGCGATTCGTTCATCTTGTCTCGCGCGTATTCGCGCATCCTGCAGAAGAGGCTGGCGAGCGAGCGCATCGACCTGATCATCGCGCCAGCCGGGCTTGCCGCCATCGCGTTGCTGAAAACCGATGTGCCGATCATCCACTTCAACGATCGTTGCATCGCCGGTGCGCTGGACTACCATGTGGTCCTCTCCGGCCTGTTCAAGTTCTCGCGCGCGCAGAGCTTGGAGTTGGAGCGCAAGGCATTGGAGAACGCGGCGCTCACTGTGTACGCTTCGCATTGGGCGGCTGATGCGGCGCGGCACGCCAACCCTTCAACAGCGCACAAGGTGAAGGTGATCCCCATGGGCGCGAACCTTGAAGAAGCTCCGGCACCGCCGGAATCGCGCGACTTTCCGCCGAAGAAGCTCAAGCTATTGATGCTCGGCGTGCATTGGGAGAACAAGGGTGGGCCGATCGCCTACCGGACATTGCTCGAATTGAAGCGACGCGGATATGCGGTGGAACTTGTCGTTTGCGGATGCACACCGCCGCCCGAGTGTGACGATGAAGATCTGGTGCGCGAAGGATTCTTGAACAAGAACGTTCCAGCGGATCGCGAGAAGCTCGTACACCATCTGCGCACCGCTGACTTCCTCATCGTGCCCACGCGTTTCGAAGCGTACGGCATTGTTTTCTGCGAAGCGGCGGCATACGGGCTACCGGTGCTCGCTACGCGCACAGGTGGCGTGCCCACCATCGTTGAAGAGGGACGGACGGGTTACTTGTTCGATGAGAAGGACGATGCCGAAGCGTACGCGGGTCGCATCATCGACATCATCGCCCGACCAGCGCACTGGCAGGAGTTGCGTGCGAACGCGCGCAAGCGCTACGAGGAGACGCTCAACTGGGATGCCTTCGTCAGGGACCTGTTCGCTCAGGTTTCGGAGTTGGGGCTGATCAAGAGCGATCGATAACGTTCGCGGAAAGTCGCGGGATCGGCATCCTGCTTCGCGCGATCGAGCGCCACGCGCTTCATACGCCTCATACGCTCACGGTCCGCGTCCAGCGCGAGGATCCCAGCGGTCATTTCTTCCAACACCACGACTTCGTCCACGGAAGAAGTGATGCAAGCGAAGGACCCATCGAGCCGGTTCGGCACATCGCCCACCGGGGTGGAGAGCACAACCAGCCCATGCGCCATAGCTTCCAGGATCACCATTGGGAAGCCTTCGCGCGAGGAGGTCATCGCAAGCAGGTCGTGATCGGCATACAGCGCCGCCATCTCCTGCTCATCGCTCACGATCCCTCGGAACACGACATGGGGAAAGCCTTCCGCAGACGGTGATCCCACGACGGTGAAGCGGAATTGTCCTGGGCGTTGTGCTTCGATCCGACGCGTGAGTTCGAGGAAAAGCGGCAATCGTTTCTCATCGCTGGCGCGCCCTACGAACAGAATACCCGTGCGCTGATGCTCGCGAACTTCCCCAAAGGATCGCACGGCGTTCGGCACGAAGAGCAGTTTGCCCAACCGGCTTGACGGAACGTTGTGCGCGAACAGGAATTTTCCGAACTCATCCAGCGCCTGCTGAGACACGAAGAGGTACTTGTCCACCCGTGGGAAAT
>JANMKC010000278.1:0-1709 GCA_031371785.1 Flavobacteriales bacterium
GTTAATGTCGCTGGGTAAATAAAAAAAATAAATTATGCCCGTAACAAAGAAAAAGCCAGCAGCAAAAAAAAGCAATACGATCAAATTAAAATTTGATACCAGTTGGTCCTATGCCCCTGCACCCGAAAGTAAAAGTGCAGCGACCATCAATAAGCAATATGATCTGTTTATTAATGGCGAATGGCAAAAACCATCCAGCAAAAAATATTTTGATACTATCAACCCTGGCAATGAAGAAAAACTAAGTGAAGTGGCGGATGCAAATGCGGCTGATGTGGATGCAGCGGTGAAAGCGGCACGCAATGCTTATGAAAAAGTATGGAAGAAAATGCCGGCAAAAGAAAGAGCCAAATATATTTTCCGGATCGCCAGGATGGTACAGGAAAAAGCAAGAGAGCTGGCCATTGTTGAATCATTGGATGGCGGTAAACCAATTCGTGAAAGCCGCGACTTTGATGTGCCGACCGCTGCCAATCATTTTTTTTATTATGCAGGTTGGGCGGATAAATTAGAATATGCATTTCCAAATCGTAGAACTGAACCGTTGGGTGTTGCCGGACAGATCATTCCCTGGAATTTTCCCTTACTGATGGCTGCATGGAAAATTGCACCGGCCATTGCAACAGGCAACACCGTAGTTTTAAAACCGGCTGAAACAACTCCATTAACTGCATTGAAGCTGGCTGAAATAATCCAGGAATCAGATCTGCCTCCGGGTGTGATAAATATTATTACCGGTGCAGGTACAACGGGTGCTGCGATCGTGAATCATCCCGATGTTAATAAAATTGCATTTACCGGTTCTACTGATGTTGGAAAAATTATTCAACGGGCCATTGCAGGAACGAATAAAAAAGCAACGCTTGAATTGGGTGGGAAGGCAGCGAATATCATTTTTGAAGATGCCCCGATCGACCAGGCCGTGGAAGGAGTGATCAATGGAATTTATTTTAACCAGGGTCATGTTTGCTGTGCAGGTTCGAGATTGTATGTACAGGAATCAGTAGCGAAGGAAGTGATCAGGAAATTAAAAGATAGGCTCGAAACATTGATCGTGGGAGACCCGATGGATAAGAATACGGATATCGGGGCTATCAATTCAAGATCACAATTGGATATCATACATAAATACATAAGCATCGGAAAAAAAGAAGGAGCCGAGATGTATCAAAGCTCTTGTCCCCTTCCGGGCAAAGGATTTTTTTGTCGCCCGACATTATTTACCAATGTGGCACAAAGCAATCGCATAGCTCAGGAAGAGATCTTTGGACCTGTACTGGCTGTGCTAACATTCAGAACAGATGATGAGGTGATCGAGAAAGCCAATAACTCGCCTTATGGATTAAGTGCAGGTGTGTGGACCGATAAAGGTTCCAAGATCTTCAACTTGACAAGAAGAATGAGAGCCGGTGTGATCTGGGCAAACACTTTTAATAAATTTGATCCTTCTTCTCCTTTCGGTGGTTATAAGGAAAGTGGTTTTGGAAGAGAGGGAGGATTGCATGGGTTGTCGGCGTATGTGAATGTCGTAAGCTAATTCTTCTCACAGATGCCACGGATTTACACAGAATATAATCCGTGAAAATCTGAGAAATCTGTGAGCAAAAAAATAAAAGATGGAAAAGACAATTAAAAAATCTTCACTTACTATCAGTGAGAACGGTTTAGAAAAGAAAACTTCTTCTAAACGATTAGAAGTGCTGAAGACC
>JANMKC010000323.1:0-2569 GCA_031371785.1 Flavobacteriales bacterium
CTCGGCGGGCATCATACCCACCACGGAACCCTATACGGGCATAGGCTACACGCATGTGGGTGGCGGTGGTGCGGAGAGCATCGACCCTAGCGTACTCACTGCCACAGGTAACAACGCCATTGTGGATTGGGTGGCGGTGGAATTGCGTGATGCGACCACCCCCACCACGGTATTGGCCACGCGCAGTGCGCTCATCCAGCGCGATGGTGATATCGTAACCACGGACGGTGTATCACCGCTCACCTTCAACGTGGCACCGGGCACCTACCATGTGGTCCTGCGCCATCGAAACCATTTGGGCGTGATGACAGGGAACGCAACAGCATTCGGGCTCTCCACTACGCCGTTGGATCTTTCCACTGCGGCCATGGCCACTTACGGGACCGCCGCGCGCAAGAGTGTTACCGGCGCATTCCCTGCCGAGGTACTCTGGGCAGGCGACGTCACTTTCAACGGCGAGATCAAATACACCGGCAGCGGTAATGATCGCGATCCCATCCTCACCACCGTAGGCAGCACCACGCCCAACAATTCGGTGAGCCTCTACACCACCCGCGACGTGAACCTGAACGGCAACGTGCTATACACAGGGGGCGGTAACGATCGCGATCCCATTCTGGTGAACGTGGGGAGTACGACACCGAACAATGTGAGGGTGCAGCAGGTGCCGTAGAAGTTGAACCGCACCATTCGGTCCACTTCAGGTAAGGGTGGTACCGAGTATAGAAGCACCGCTTTTGGCGGGGCTTCGTTCTTATCGATAGGCAACAGATCCTACACCCCCGGCTCGCTCGCCGGTGGCAGCTCCTTCATATCCCCCGTCCCGGTCCCCGAACCGGGATCACCTTTGGCGATCTTCTTCTTGCCCCATCCTTCCACATGGTCTCCACTTCGAGACCCTGCGCTCACGGAAGTGGCATCGGGGATGCGGCTGCAGTGTCCCCGCCAAATGCGCGGAGACCATGCGTGGGCACGAATGATCAACAGAACTACATTTCCGTTACGTTTGGTGAAAACCCCTACACCATGTCAACGACCACCACGTTCAACATGGCCCGCGGGCTGATCCTGCTGAGCACGATCGCCTTGGGCCTGACGAGCGCCCACGCACAGACCGGAAGTGCGGCACCGGCCGCCACGGCCAGCGGCAACGCCCATTCTTCCTTGTCCGGCAGTACACTCACCACGTATATGCGCATCACGAGCACTACACCGGACGAGTTCTATGGTAGCTGCACGCAGAAAGGTCGCGAAGGGTGGATCGAACTGCTGGGCGTACAACAGATAACGAACAAGGATGTGGACCCCACTGGCCGCCCTTCCTCCAACGTCAAAGCCGGCTTGCTCACCGTGGAGAAGCGCATTGATGGGGCCACGGTCCCGCTGCAGCGCGCCCTGGTGGACGGCTTCCGCTCCATACCCAAGGTAGAACTGATGTTCTTCACCGGCAGGATGGGCGGCCCCGCTGCCACAGGCGCACCGGAATACCCGTATTACAAGATCATCATGGAGAACGTATACGTCGTATCGTCCGTGCTGGACAAAAGCAGCGGGCTGTCGGACAATAACGTGAACCGCCAGCCCGGGCTCGACATGGAACGCGTCACGTTCTCCGCGGCAAGCATCACTTGGGAGTTCGATGGGAAGACCAGCGCGCGGCATGTGAACGAATGGCCAAAGTGATGGACCGCATCCGGTGGCGGGGTCCTCGCTGGTGAAAAATGAACAGGGCGCGGACGCCCGCGCCCTCACGAACCGAAAAGCCCTCCAAGTCGGAGGGCTTTTCGAGTAGAGTAGGGCAGGATCCTACGCCCCCGGCTCCGTCGCTGGCGGCAGTTCCTTCATGTCCCCCGAACCGGGATCGCCCTTGGCGATCTTCTTCTTGCCCTTGGTCACCTTCACGGTCACGTCGGTCTTCTCCTTGTTCACGCCAACGACCAGCTTATCGCCTTCTTCCACGTGCTGGTTGATGATCTCCTCGGCCATGGGATCCTCGATGAACTTCTGGATGGCACGCTTCAACGGGCGCGCACCGAACTTCTCATCGTAGCCCTTCTCCGCGAGGAAGTCCTTCGCTTCGTCGGTGAGCTTCAGGTCGTAGCCCAGATCGGCGACACGGCGGTAGACATTGCCGAGTTCGATGTCGATGATCTTGTGGATGTCCTCGCGCTTGAGCGAGTTGAACATGATGATGTCGTCGATGCGGTTGAGGAACTCCGGGGCGAAGGCTTTCTTCAGGGCCTTCTCCACGATGCCGCGGTTGTTCTCGTCCGTTGATTCGCTGCGGGCCTGTGTGCCGAAGCCCACGCCCTTGCCATAGTCCTGAAGGTCGCGCGCGCCGATGTTGCTCGTCATGATGATGATCGAGTTGCGGAAGTCGATGCGGCGGCCGAGGCTGTCGGTCATCTGTCCGTCATCGAGTGCTTGTAGCATCAGGTTGAACACGTCCGGGTGCGCTTTCTCGATCTCGTCCAGCAGGATGATGGAGTAGGGGCGGCGACGCACTTTCTCGGTGAGCTGTCCACCTTCCTCATACCCGACATAACCGGGAGGCGCACCGATGAGGCGG
>JANMKC010000343.1:0-1638 GCA_031371785.1 Flavobacteriales bacterium
CGCGATCGCTCTCGCCGAGTTGGGGAAATGCCGCCGATTGTTCAATCAGTCTCAGTGAGCTGGAGCTGACACTTGGAAATGTTGATGCTGCAATTATCGAAGCGAAGCACGCCATTGGCTATGCAGCCCGCAACGACAACAGTTACCGTGGAATATTAGCGCTCGTTTCGCATGCTGTTGCGTTAGCTCAAGCGGGTTGTCAATCGCAAGCACATACACTGATGCCAAAAGCCGAAGCCCTGCAAGCTCGCTATAGTCCTACTTTGCCGCTCCTGCAGTCTGTTGCAAGCTTCAATTATTGCAACCTTCTTCTTGCGCCATCGGAAACCAGCGGGTGGCGAACACTTCTACAACTGGGCAACGACGCAAATCATGCGCATTTACTTCTGGACGTGGATCGCCGTGCGACGCAGACTTTGCAATGGGCAAAAGCCGCTCGAATGGATGTGCTTAGCGAAGCGCTTGACGGCCTGACGCTCTGCCGCGTCGGGCTTACAACGCAAATATTGCAGGGCAACATCGCCGGTCCTAAGTCGCCCGAACTTGCCTCGACTCAACGCGATCTTCAAACGAAGCTGAGCAGCGTAGTAAACGCTCTGCGACGCGCAGGGTCACGTGAGTTCATCGTGCATGGCCTACTTGCGCAGGCTTGGCTTCGCGCACTCAGCGGCCCGCGCGTCGGTCTCGAAAGCACCCAAACCGATCTCGACGAAGCATGGGAAATCTCAGAGCGCGGCCCGATGCCACTTCTCCTTGCGGACATTCGCCTTCATCGTGCGCGGCTTTTTGGCCCTCCACACTTGAAATCTGAAGGCGAAACGTATCCGTGGGAATCTCCTCACAAAGACCTCGCTGAAGCACGGCGATTGATCGAGAAGCATGGCTACTGGCGACGCAAGGAAGAGCTTGAGGATGCAGAAGAAGCTGCTAAGAGTTGGCCCGCATAATAGGCCCAAATTCAATAGCGCAGCCCAAGACGCGCAACGCGCGATGCGAGTGCTAGCTGATCATCTGATCGTAGCCTAGCGTTGCGCAAAGCGCACGCGCGATTTGCCGGCACGTTTGGCGTCGTACATGGCCGTATCGGCCTTACGAAGTAACTCAACTGCGTTGGCCACGGTGGGCGGGCATTGCGCTACGCCGACCGATGCTGATATGCGTAGTTGCACGCCGCCAATGAGGTACGTCGCTTCGAGTACGTCCATGACACGCGCTGCGAAAGCCGCAAGCGATTCGTGCGATGTTTCGCTTTCGATGAGCAACACAAATTCGTCGCCGCCGATGCGGGCAACGATGTCCGCGCCTTGCGTCAAATCATTCAACCGGCGAGCCACTTCACACAACACGTCATCGCCCACTGCGTGACCGTGCGCATCGTTGATCGGCTTGAAGCCGTCCAGATCAATAAGCAGCAGCGCTAGGCGACTGTCTGCGCTTTGCAAGGCGCGTTCAATGCGGTCAGTCAGCGCGCGGCGATTGCTCAAACCGGTGAGCGGATCGCGCATTGCTATCTCCAGCAACTGCGCTTCCGCCAGCGTCCGCGCGGTGGTGTCCTGCACCAGTGATATGGTGGAGCTGATGTTGCCATGCGCGTCGGTCAGCGCAGAGTTGAACCACTCGCTGTGAACGGTCGTACCC
>JANMKC010000386.1:0-2975 GCA_031371785.1 Flavobacteriales bacterium
CGCTGCAACCTCCTCACGCAGTACGAGAACTTCATGGACTACAGCGATTGCGCACTGATGTTCACCAATGAACAGGCCGCGCGGATGAATGCGGTGCTCTCCGGCGATCGCTCCACATTGTAGGCCAGCAATGGCTGTTCGGGTATCAACCCGGGAGGCCCGTGCATACCCACCAGCCTCTTCGGCACCGCACAGGACGATTTCATCGACGGCGTGCAACTCGGTTCGATCAACAATGTGAACAGCGGCTCGGCCAATGGCCCCACTTATACCGACTACACGGGCCAGTTCACCACCACGCTGGAGCGCGACAGTTCATACACCATCACCGTGACGGCAGGCGACTACTCACCGGACAATTATGTGGTGTGGATCGACTATGACCAGACCGGCATTTTCGAAACGACAGAGCGACTGGGTGAATGGCCGAACCTGATCGCAGGCGAAGTGCATTCGCTCACCTTCACCGTGCCGACCAATGCGCTTCCCGGCAACACGCGAATGCGCGTGCGTGGCGTTTACCATGCTACAGGCGAACCCGTGCCCACCGATGCCTGCTACAGTTATCAATACGGGGAGACCGAGGATTACGGTATCGTGATCGAGACCAGTACCGGCCTGGGATCCTCCGGCCCGAATGATATCCTCCTCTTCCCTGATCCAGCGGATCGATCGATCCTGTTGAGCAGTTCCATCACTACTGCCATTCGCGCGGTTGTGCTTGATCCATCGGGCCGCACCCTGCTGGCGCAAACTATCGGATCCAGCAGACCTTCCGTGGATGTGAGCGCACTGGCGAACGGACGATATCTCTTGCGGATGGAAGTGAACGGCATCTTGCGCACGTTGCCCTTCACCGTGCAGCACGGCCGCTGATCAGTGCCCGGCATCGTCCTATTTGATGACCCCGCGCGGATCGCAGGCCCAGTAGTTTCGTCCCTGCCCAACCTGACCGCCATGCTCCACGCCCGACCGCTACCGATCCTCATCACATTCTGCATCGGGGCAAGTGCCTTCGCACAACCCGGCAACGATGATCCTTGCGGCGCGGTGGCGTTGCAGATCGGCATCGTGTGCTCGGCCGTCAGCGCATCCGATGTGGGCGCTACCGCCACTCCGGACATTCCCGATCCCGGTTGCTCGAACTACCAAGGTCATGATGTGTGGTTCAGTTTCACAGCCCCGGAAACCGGCATCGCGCAGATCAGCATGTTCACGGACACATTGAACGGTGACACGCTGATCGATGGTGGCATGGCGCTCTATTCGGCTACGGATTGTTCAGGCCCTTTCTCTTTGGTCGCTTGCGATGATGATGGCGGCCCCGGTCTGATGCCGCTGCTTTTCCGGGACAACCTCACGCCGGGCAGCACCTACTGGATACGCGCGTTCGGCTATGGCACAGGCACAGGCACCTTTTCCATCTGCATCACCGGGCCGACGACATTCCCGATCGGCGATTGCATGTATCGCCTTGATCTCTTCGACTCGTTCGGCGACGGTTGGACGGGCGGGAGTTTGGCGCTCTCCGTGAACGGCGGCGCGCCGACATCCTATTCATGCGTGTCATCACACGACGTGTATTTCATCGGCCTGAACAGCGGTGATGTGCTGACGCTATCATATATCATGGGCACCTTCGATGCCGACAACAGCTACCAGCTGCAATACGCCGACCACGGGCCGCTGCTCTTCCGCGATGGCCCTTTCCCGCAAGCTGGCCTGGCCTTCACGCTCGCCGATGGTTGCTCCACCCCACCGCCGGGACCACCGACCGATTGCTTCTATCGCCTGCCGGTTTGCACGGACGTCAGCTTCAGCGGTGACGCGCTAGGCACGGGCACTTCCGCGGATCTGCATCCGGACAATTATGGATGCCTGCTGGCGGGCGAGCAACAAGGCATTTGGACCGAACTCACTTTCGCCACCAGCGGGACACTTGGGCTTACTATCACGCCCGCACTGTTCGGGACGGACATGGACTTCGCCGTATGGGGGCCGTTCGAGGAAGTCGTATGTCCCATGCCTTCATCACCCGTGCGTTGCAGTTTTGCCGTACCGGCCGGCACCGATGGGACCACAGGCCTACACGCTGCGGCCGTCGATGATTCCGAGGGTGCGACCGGCGATGGTCTGGTGGACACTTTGCATGTGCTGGCCGGGCAACGGTACGTGCTTTACATGTCGAACTACTCCAATTCCGCATCGCCCTTCTCGCTTTCCTTCCAACTCACCGGTGGTGCCACGCTCGCCTGCTCCGCCGCGCCAGAGGTGGACTTCATCGCATCCGCCAACTCCGTGCTGGTGGGTGAACCGGTCTCGTTCACCGACCTGAGCACAAACGATCCGTTCTACTGGCAATGGTCCTTCTCCGGCGCTGACGATGATGCTTCCTGGCAACAGGATCCGCAAGGCATTACTTGGTCACTGCCGGGATGCTACGATGTGGACCTCACCTCCACGAACGTACTCGGAAGCGGCACAGCAACACATCCCTGCGAGATCGATGTGTCCATTTCTTCAGGCGTCACTTCATCACTGCCCGCTACCTCGTTCGCACGCGTGATCGGCGATCAGCTCACCGTTGAACAACCAGGAAATGTTGGTGCGTGGCACGTCGCATTGTTCGATGCCAGCGGTCGCACCGTTCTCACATTCACGGCTTCCGGGGTGCGCGACCAACGATCCATCGCGCAAGTGCCATCGGGCATCTACTGGCTGGTGGTGTCCGATGCGAACGGAACGAGCCCGGCGCGTGTGCTGATCACACATTGATCCACTGCTCCGGCGACGAGTTATCGTCGCTCGTCCGGGAATGAAGCTGTGCTTGTCGAAAAGGGCGATTCCACGCTCAACCCGCACGGTGCATGGGCCGTAAAGGGGCGCAGTTCCGAACGAACATGCCACGCACCCTGCCGCTCCGCCCGCTCTTCTGGACCACCTTGATCCTGGCGCTACCTGCGATGGGCCAACGC
>JANMKC010000411.1:0-1635 GCA_031371785.1 Flavobacteriales bacterium
TCGATCTCCGGGTTGATCGCACAAAATGCCGGGGGAGCGTTCCACCCCCCGATCATCGCGACGTCGTCAGCGGGACATTCGCATGTGATCGCTCTGGGATCGCGCGGCGGACCGCCACCGAACGACTCGTGCGTACACGCGGTGATCACGCCCTTGCCCGCGGATGGAAGCGTGACGGTGACCGGCGACAATACGGGTGCTACGGACACGGAGAACTTCGGCAATCCGAACTGTTGGGAAGCCTTCAGCATAGACACCTGTTCCACCGTGACGGTGAGCTATTGCGGCACTGCTCCTGTATTCGGCCTCGTGTATTCCATCCTGCTCATCGGTTGTCCCGGTGACGTGAGCGTGCAGCAAAGTGATACCTCACTATGCGCGGATGGCAACCTGGAGATCATCTACGCGAACCTCACTGCGGGCACCTACTACGTGCCGGTACTGCTGTGGCCCGGCGAGAGCGAGGGGCCTTACACGATCACCTTCACGAGCAACTCCTGCGACCTGCCACCGACGAACGACCGTTGCATCGATGCGATCACCGTTCCGGTGGTGCAGGATTGTTCGTCCGGTGGTGCGGTGGCCGGCAACAATAGTGCGGCGGTACAGAACGGAGCGGGTCCCGAATGTGCGGAGACCACCACGCAGTTCCAGGATGTCTGGTACGAGTTCAACAGTGGTACGAACGACGAAGTGGAGATCACCATCACCCCCGGCACTATGGGGGATGTAGGCGTGGAAGTGCTGGATTCATGCGGCGGGAACTCCGTGCTGTGCGGCATCGGTGGAACATCCTACACACTGGCCGTAGCGCAAGCCACCCTCTACAAGGTGCGCGTATTCAGCAACAACGACTTCGGTTACGGGGGCACGTTCACCATCTGCGTGAGCGGCCTGATGCCGGAAGTCTCCTGCAATGGCGACACGCTCCGCCTCGCCGACGGTGACAGCACGATCACGGTATGCGATGGCAACGGAAACGTGCTGGACTTCACGATCCCGACGGCCAACACGCAGACCTACGATCTCGTGATAACCGATGAAGCGGATACGATCGGAGGGGTGTTCAGCGGGACCAGCATCGATATGGGACCATATCCTCCGGGCATCTACCATTTCTGGGGGGTGTCCCACAACGGGAACCTCTTGAATGCGAGCATCGGTGAACCGGTCAGCGGCATCGCTTCATCCGCGGATTGCGCGGACGTGAGCGCGAACTTCGTTACGGTACAGGTGGAGATCTGTGAAGGCATCGCCGATCCTGCGCCGCTGAATTGGAGCGTGATGACCGATCCTCTGAGCCACGCGATGTTCATCGCTTGGGACGATGCCTCGACCCGCATGGAGATCGACGTGTACGATGTTCGTGGGCAGCTCGTGGGAGCAGAGCAACGCACGGTGGCACAAGGTGAGCGGGTGGCGATCACCGGAGAGCGAACGTGGAGTTCCGGGCTTTACAGCGTACGCGTGCGAACAGCTGGCCAGTGTGCGACAAAGCGCGCGTTGGTTTTTTGATACCTCCATGCGGAAGGCTCGATCCCCGGACCGAAGTGGCAACAACGGTTCGTTGAGAACTAACGGGGAAAGGCAGCCACGGGTTGGTGGTGGCGCGGCAATTTTGGCATTCAATGAAAG
>JANMKC010000421.1:0-18942 GCA_031371785.1 Flavobacteriales bacterium
GGCATCGGTCGGATGCTTGCGGTTGTCCCGCGCGAATTCTCGGATCCGGCTGGCCATGTCGTCAGTGTCACGTCAACATCCCTCCGCACACATGCAGCGTTTGCCCGGTGATGTAGAGGCTCATATCGCTTCCGAGGAAGACGCAGGCATTGGCCACATCGAGCGGTGTGCCGCCGCGTTTCAGCGGGATCGCATCGCGCCAGCCTTGCACGGTCTTCTCATCGAGCGCGCCGGTCATTTCCGTTTCAATGAAGCCCGGCGCGATGGCGTTGCTGCGGATGTTGCGCGAACCGAGTTCCAGTGCCACGCTCTTGGTAAAACCGATGATGCCGGCCTTGCTCGCCGCGTAGTTGCTCTGGCCCGCATTGCCCTTCACCCCCACTACGCTGCTCATATTGATGATGCTTCCGCTGCGTTGCTTCAGCATCGTGCGCATCACGGCCTTCGTCATGTTGAATACGCTCTTGAGGTTGGTGTTGATGACCGCATCGAAATCGGCTTCGCTCATGCGCATGAGCAATTGGTCTTTGGTGATCCCAGCGTTGTTCACCAGCACGTCCAGTTTGCCCCACGCGTTCACGACTTGATCCACTGCGGCTTGCGCGCTATTGAAGTCGCCCGCGTTGCTTTGGATCGCCATCACCTTCCTGCCGGACTTTCCCAGCTCTTCAGCTAAGGAATTCGCCTTCTCCGGACTGCTCACGAATGTGAACGCCACATCTGCGCCCTCTTCGAGGAAGCGTTCCACGATGCCTTTGCCGATGCCGCGCGATCCGCCGGTGACGAGGGCGACTTTGCCTTGGAGTAATGTCATGCTTTGTCCGCCCAACCCCGGACTTGATCCGGGGGAAGGCGAGGTGGCCGAAGATAGAAGCGGCTGGCAAGCGACCTTCGCCCTGCATGAAGACGCGCCTCACCCTTCTGGCAACGAGCATCGTCTCCCTCGTCCTCATCTGGACCCGCATCGAATACTCCGAGCTGCGCGGCTGGAGCCCGATGAAAGTCACTCAATGGGACGCGCTCGGCTACTACGAATACCTGCCCGCGACCTTCATCTATCACGACATCAAGCGCCAAGACTGGGTTGAGCATATCGACAGCGCGTACCATTTGATCGGCACCGGTGGCTTGTACCAATTGATGGATCTGGAGAACGGCAATCGGGCGACCAAGTATCTGTGCGGCGTGGCGATCATTCAGTTGCCGTTCTTCTTCATCGGGCATTGGTCAGCAGCCGCTCTCGGCTATCCCCAGGATGGATTCTCACCGCCGTACCAATGGGCGATCGCGTTCAGCCCGCTCTTCTATTGCATCCTCGCGCTTTTCCTTCTACGGCGGGTGCTATTGGGATACTTCAGCGATATCACCACGGCGATCACGTTGGTCCTCCTCGTGCTCGCCACGAACGCGATCCAGTACATCAGTGTGGACAATGCGCAGACACACGGCTATCTCTTCGCGCTGTACGCGCTGATCCTCTGGGCAACGATCAAGTGGCATGAGCTTCCTCGCCTTCGATACGCCGCGCTGATCGGTGGAACGATCGGGCTTGCGACCATCACGCGACCCACCGAAGGGATCATACTCTTCATTCCTCTTCTGTGGAATACGCACACGAGGGCGGACGCGAAAGCGAAGTGGGCGTTGGTGCGCGCACATCGAATGCAATTCGTTTGGATCGCGATCGCGGCATTCGTGATGATGCTTCCGCAACTGATCTACTGGAAGATCGTCACCGGCTCGTGGGTCTTCGACGTGGGCAGCAAATGGGATTTCCTCGACCCGCACTGGCGCGTGCTTGTCGGCTGGGAAAAGGGCTGGTTCATCTACACGCCGATCACGGTGTTCCTTATCGTCGGCCTGTTCCTGACACGCGGTCAACCTTGGTGGAAGTGCGTGCTCACCTTCACCCTGCTGAACATCTGGATAGTCATCGCGTGGCATGATTGGCGCTATGGGGGCAGCTATTCCGCGCGCGCTCTGGTGCAGTCCTATCCAGTGCTGGCACTGCCTTTCGGTGCGTTGATCGAACGCGTTCTCGCCACCCGCTGGAGGATCCCGTTCTTGTCCGTTTGCGCCTATCTGCTCTTCGTGAACCTGTTCCAGATCCGGCAGTACAACAACGGCATTATCAAGTACGACGGCATGACCCGGAAGGAATACTGGTCGGTCTACCTGAAGTGAACCGCACGCGGCCTATCCGAGCACCTCCTTCACCTTCGCTCCAATCGTAGCCGGGCTGTCCACCACGTGGATGCCGCTTTCGCGCATCACCTTCTTCTTCGCGGCAGCGCTCTCATCAGCACCGCTCACGATCGCGCCCGCGTGGCCCATCGTGCGGCCCTTCGGCGCGGTCTCTCCTGCGATGAAGCCAACAACAGGTTTCTTGCAATTCGCCTTGATCCACTCCGCAGCGCGGATCTCCAGATCACCACCGATCTCGCCGATCATCACGATCGCTTTCGTTTCGGGATCGTTGGCGAAAAGCTGGACCGCTTCGAGCGTAGTGGTGCCGATGATCGGATCACCGCCGATGCCGATGGCCGTGGTGATGCCGAGCCCGGCCTTCACCACTTGATCCGCCGCTTCGTACGTGAGCGTACCTGATTTCGAGACGATCCCCACACTGCCCTTCTTGAACACGAAGCCGGGCATGATGCCCACTTTGCATTCGTCCGCAGTGATCACACCCGGGCAGTTGGGACCGATCAATGTGCAGTTCTTTCCGCGGATGTATTCGCGCGCTGTCACCATGTCCTTTACTGGAATTCCTTCGGTGATGCAGACGACCACCTTGATGCCCGCTTCCGCCGCTTCCATGATCGCGTCAGCGGCAAAGGGTGGCGGAACGAAGATGATGCTCACGTCAGCGCCGGTGACGTTCACCGCCTCGGTCACCGTTTCGAACACGGGGCGATCAAGATGCTTCTGTCCGCCTTTGCCAGGGGTCACACCACCAACGATGTTCGTACCGTACTCGATCATCTGCTCCGCGTGGAAGGTTCCTTCACTGCCGGTGAAGCCTTGCACGATGACCTTGCTGTTCTTGTTGACGAGTACGCTCATGGTTCTGGGTTCAGTTGGCAGTAGCAGTGGCAGACGGCAGTTGCTACTGCCAACTGCTACTGCCACTGGCGACTTTCATCGCGTCGGCGAATCTAATCGGCCTTCAGAGGAGCGCTGGTCAATGGTGTGTAGTTCGTGCGCAAGTAGTCGAAGATGAGCCAGAGCGTGCCGATCATGATGGTGCCTGCGACCCAGAACGGAAGTCCATGGCTCAATGTGTAGAGCGGTCCGGCGATCAGCGGTCCTACCACCCGGCCCATGGAACCGAACCCTTGGTTCTGGCCCATCACTTCGCCTTGCTCGTGCGGGTTGGCCTTGCGGCTGAGGATGGAGACGAGGCTCGGGTTCAGGCAGGCGTTGCCCATCGACAGAAGTATCATGGGGACCATGCTGCACACGATGAACACCGCATTCATGGGAACGATCGCGCCTAACGCGTCGCGAGTTCCTCCGGGCACAAATGGGATAGCCGCGAGGCCCAGGCCCACGGCAACCGCACCGTAGATCATCATCTTCTTTTCACCGAGGAGTTTGCTGAAGACGCCCACCATGCCGCCTTGCCCGATCGCCGAGAGGATCCCCACGATCGAGAACATGAGGCCGACCTGTTCCACGTTCAGCGCGAATTCGTCCTTCCACAGCAGCGAGATGGTAACGTTCATCATGCTGAAGGCGGTGATGTAGACGAAGCCGATGAGGAAGATGTCGCGGAAGCGCGTGTCCTTGAGCGAAGCGAACGTGCTGGCGATGGGTTTGAAGTTGATGACGCGTGCGGGATCCTTCACCTTCAGGGATTCCGGCAACACGAAGATCACACCGAGCAGGTTGAGCAGACAGAGCCCCACCGCGAAATAGCCGACGGCCTCGATGCCGAAGCGATGGAAGATGGTTCCACCAAGCGCGGGACCGAACGCGAAAGCCATCCCGAACGATGCGCCGACGATCAAGCCGATACGCTTGGCGCGATCCTTCGGCGGCGTGATATCACTTACATAGGCTTGCGCCGCCGCGATATTGCCGGAACCGATGCCCGTGAGGATCCGCGAGGCGAACAGCATCCAGATCGCGTTCGCATGGGCGAAGATCACGTAGCTGACCGCACTGATCGTGATGGCGCTCATGATCACCGGTCGCCTTCCATAGCGATCGCTCACCGAACCCCAGATCGGCGAGAAGATGAAGACCATGATGGAGAACGCCGCAGCCGACCAGGTGATGATACTGTCGCTCGCATGCAGTGCCTTGGCGAAATATGGAACGACCGGAATGAAGATCGAAAAGCCCAGCAGATCGATGAAGATCGTGAACCAGAGGATCAGGAGGCGGCGGTCCATGGCGGCGCGAATCTATCCGCAGCGGCGGCATGCGGCTCTCCCGTGCAGGATCATGTCAGCGTCACTGCACGCGCAACTTCAGCGCTTCAGGGATGTAGTAGCTGGGTATCGCGAAGCCCACGCCTTCCACGCCGGTGCCCACGATCTTCGCGTTCACCACGCCGATGAGCTCGCTGTTCTCGTTCAACAAGGCACCGCCGCTGTTGCCGTGGTTGATGCTCACATCCGTCTGGATATAGTCCACGTTGTTGAAAACGCGCTTGCTGCTCACGATACCACGCGTAACGGTCTGGCCGAGTTCCAGGTCCTCCGGTGTACCGATGGCGAATACCGTGGATCCGAGTTCGATCTCGCGTGAAGCGGACAGGGCCATGGGCTTGCCCTTGAAGTCCTCCACCTTCACCAAGGAGAGATCGTACACCGGGTTCGATCGCACCACTTTGCCCTTGAGCTTCACGCCGTCGGAGAGGATGATCTCCAAGTCCTCGGTCTGCTGGCCGGTAACGTGCAGGTTGGTAACGAGGTAGCCATCACCGCTGATGAACACGCCGCTGCCATGGCCCTCCTTGGTCTTCACCGTGGCCACCGACTTGCTGCTCACCCCGATCTTCTGTGTGGTGTATTTGCCGGGGGTGATGGCGATCTCCGACCATCCCTCCATCAGCGACTTCACCTTCACCCGTTTGTCGGTCATGAGCGGCGGGAACTCATCGTGCTGCATCATCTGCACCATGGCCTTGGTGAGGGCGTTCACGAAGCCCTTGCGGTAGAGGTTGTTGCTCGAATTGCCCACGATGATGTCGGAGACCGTGGTGAAGCTCTTCTCCATGATGGTCTCTTTGGAGAGGTTGTCCTTCATGGTCCATTTGCTTTCCAGCTGGAAGGTGTAGGCACCGGCGAACGCGCCGCCATAGATGTGGTTGTAGCCCCACTTGGTCACCTCCGCTTCCAGCAGGTTGCTGTTGTTGCTCATCTTGAACATCGAGTTGGTGGTGTCGATGAAACCGACCTCCTTCAGCACATCGTTCAGTTCACTGGAGACATCGATGCGGTCCATCGATTCCACTTTGAAGGAATCGGTTACGCGGCGTTTCTCGTTCATCTCACCGGTCTCGGTAAGGTTGTTCCGGTAGTTGACCAGCCCGCTGAAGTTGCGCGTGTCCACGTTGCCACTGGCCAGCTTCACCCCCACCTTGTCAATATAGAGGAACATCTGGTCCTTGGCTTGGCCCGGTATGGGTGTCATGGGTTCCAGCGGCATCTTTTTCTTGAACGCCTTTTTGTGGCCGAACAACAGTCCGAGCGCTCCATAGAGCATGACTACCGGTCCGGCTGTGGCACCGGATCCATAAGTGGTATGGCCGTTGTCATCGGTTGTCGAGCTCGCGGTAAGCCCCATGATGGCCCCTACCACCACCAACCCTCCATCCACAGCGAGCATGGGGTTGATCGCTTCCTGCTTGATGGTCCTGTAGTCGGTGATGTAGCCTTTCTTGCTGCGTTCCAATGTGTAGAAGCGATATCGATTGGAAGCCTTGAAAATGTTGTGCTGCACATCTTCTGTTCCGCCGAAGGTGTTGTAGGCTTCCATCTTGTCCGAATCGGAAGGATCGCTGACATGGACCTTGGTGCTGTACCTGATCAGTGTTGAACAGGAGGACAGCATGGCGGCCAGCAACAGTGCGGCGATGGGGCGCGCAACGAAGGGCGTACGGAGAAGATCGAAGTGCATGTGGGGAAATTGGGTGGTGGTGATGCGGAGGAGGCTCCGGAAAAGGCCGACGAAAATAGAAAAGCCCTGCGAACATGGGAGCGTCGCACCAGGGCTATCCCGATCAGTGCGGCAGGCGGATGCGCATCATCCGTTCAACCCAATACACAGGAACAGCGAAACCAAGGCCCTCGATCGAGCGCCCGATGAACTTGCCCACGATAACGCCGATCATCGCGCCATGCTCGTTGGTGAGCGGCCCGCCCATGTTGCCGGGGCTCAGGTGCGCATCGGTCTGTATCAAGGGAACATCATCATGCACACGCTGGCCGGAAAGAATGCCCTTCGCGATGCTTTGGCCCAAGCTGAGGTCCGCAGGTGTGCCGATCACGAAGAGCGGCTCGCCCAACGGACGATCGCGCGCGGTGTCGATCGGCAGCGGAGCGCCGATCGGATCGTTCAACTTCAACAATGCGAGACCGGCGAAGTGGTTCAACCGCAGCACATGGGCCTCGTGTTCCGTTCCGTCGCTGATGCGCACGTTCACTTCTCCGCTCGTGTCGGAAAAGGCGTACGAACTGGTGATGATGTGACCTTGGGTCGAAACGAAGGATCCGCTTGTCTGTCCTTTCGGGCCAACAACGGAAACCACGCTCTTCACCGCCTCGCTGATCTTCCCGAAGATGGCGACGGGCCCTGGCAACGCGATCTCTTCCCACTTCGGATAAACCGCGCTGTAGAGGACCCCGGTGCGCTTCAGCACCTTGGCGGCGTCCGCCTTTTCGAGCATCTCGTCCATGCCCTTCAGTACCGCACTGTTGAAATTGGCGAGGTAGGTCACATTCTTCTCGTCCTGCAGTTCCGAAACCGATGCAACAGCGTAGTTCAGGATGTCATCACCGCTCACCACATCGGTGATGTGCCAAACCTCTGTGACCTTGAAACGGAACGACCCGCCCTTCACGAACTGGAACGTGTACGTACCGATCTCCAACCGCACGTTGATGGTGTTGGCCGAGGTGGCCCCCTCCTCCTTTCGCAGCCCTTTTTTCACCAAGGCCCTGTTCACCGCAGTGCGCACACTATCCGCCACGATCATGCCGGTATAGAAGCTCCGGTTCAACCATTCCACATGCCACTCCGGCACATAGAACACTTTCTTCGGATCATCGACCTGGTCCGCGCGCTTGAAATACTCCACACAGCGATCGCGGACCTGTTCCCCGACGGAAACCTCGCTCACGTTCAAGCACCACGTACTGTCCGCAACGGACAAGGGCGCTCGCGCGCACACATGCGAAGTGGGGAGCCACACGGACCACGCTGTGATGAACAGGCCGAAGAGCGGAACAGGACACGTGGATATCATGGGGTCGAAGATGTGTGGTCCGGCGCGTACCGGTTATATGATGATCATGGAGCAGTGGTGGAACTGCGCCGCACGTACGGCCGGATGATGAGGCGGATGGTGTTCTTCCAGCTCAAATACTTCCATGCCCAGTTGAAGAGCACCGTGATGCGATTGCGGAAACCGACGAGCGACATCACGTGTACGAAGATCCAAGCGAGCCACGCGAGCAGGCCGCCGAAATGCAGGTTGCCCACGTCCACGATGGCCTTGCCGCGACCGATGGTGGCCATGCTGCCCTTGTCCCAATAATGGAACGGCTTCCATGTCGTCCGGTCCTTCCGCAGCAGATTGCGCACGAGCAGTTGTGCTTGTTGGATCGCGGCCGGCGCGACCTGCGGATGTCCGTTGGGCCATTTCGCATCGCTCGTCATCAGCGCGATGTCGCCGAGCGCATAGACGTTCGTTGTGCCGTTCACCCTGTTGTGCGCATCCACGTTGTAACGGCGGCTGCGCTCGTCCATCTGTTCTTCCAGTCCGGGGATGCTCTGCCCCTTTACGCCAGCGGCCCAGATCACGGTATTGGTGTCCATGGTGCTGCCATCCTTCAGCGTGATGCGTTCACCATCAAAGGCCGTAACGCGATCGCCGAGCCGGATGTGAACACCCATGTCCGTGAGATACTTCAACACTTTGGCGCTGCTCCGCTCACTGAAGTTCTTCAGCAGGCGATCACCGCTATCGATCAAGTGGATGCGCATGCGATCGCTGTCGAGCTCGCGGTATTCGTTCTTCAGCACGGTCATGCGGATCTCCGCCATGGCACCTGCGAGTTCCACGCCGGTAGGGCCGCCGCCCACGATCACGAAGTGGAGTTGGCGCCGCTGGCTCGCTTCATCCTGCAAGTAGAGCGCGGCCTCGAAATCCTGGAGGAAGTCGCTGCGGATGTCGAGCGCCTGGCTGATGTTCTTCAGCTGCATCGCCTCGTGCTCGATGGCCGTGTTACCGAAGAAGTTCGTGGTGCTGCCCGTGGCGAGGATCAGGATGTCGTAGGCGACCGGTCCGTGGTCGGTGTCGATCGAATTCTTCTCCGGATGCACCGCCAGAACGTTGCCCATGCGGAAGGCGACGTTGGGCATGGGTGCCACGGTGCGGCGGAAGGGGTGGGCGATGCTGTCGGCACTGAGGCTCGCGGTAGCCACCTGGTAGAGCAACGGCTGGAAGCAGTGGTGGTTCTGCCTGTCGAGCAGCAGCACTTTGAAGGGTCGGCCTTCCAATCCGCGGATCACCTGCAATCCAGCGAAGCCACCGCCCACGACCACCACGGTCGGATAGGGCAGTTGATCGAAGAGGTCGCGGGCAGCGGTCGGCATTTCGGCGAAAGCGCGGCGAAGATCCGCAAATTCGCGGGCCGCGTTTCACCTGTCACCCCGAGCGCAGTCGAGGGGCTACCTACATTCACCACTGACATGCACTACTACTACGTCTACATGCTCCTGTGTGCTGATGGCCGATACTATGTTGGAGTGACGAACAACGTGGAACGACGCTATGCGGAGCATCAAGATGGCAAGGACCCGGAGGCTTGGACCTTTGGCAAGGGACCGTTCCAACTCGTGTATGTCCAAGAATTCCAATGGATACAGGAAGCGATCACTTGGGAAAAGCAATTGAAAGGCTGGTCAGCCAAGAAAAAGAAAGCACTATGCGACGAGAACTATGAAGTGTTGGCCCAGTTGGCCAAATGCAAGAACGCATCGCGCCATGATCGTCCTGAAAGACAGCAATTGTCGAAGTGACCATGGTGGAGATCATCTCGTGCCTCGACTGCGCTCGGCATGACAAAACAAAACACCGTGTTTGAGCAGGACACCATTTGCGCGTTGAGCACGCCGTCCGGTACAAGTGCCATCGCGATGCTGCGCCTGAGCGGGCCGGATGCGTTGGCCATCGCACGGCGTTGCAGCGATCTGAACAAGAACATCGCTGCGCGTACGGCCTGCTTCAGCAAATTGCACGACGATGAGGGCCCTGTCGATGAGGGCCTGATCACCTGGTTCAAAGGCCCTGCCTCCTACACCGGCGAGGACGTGGTGGAGATCGGTGTACACGGATCCCTCCACATTCAGCAGCGGCTGCTTTCCGCATTCATCGCCCACGGCGCACGCATGGCAAAGCCCGGCGAGTTCACCATGCGGGCCTACTTGAACAAGAAGCTCGACCTGAGCCAAGCGGAAGCGGTGGCCGACCTCATCGCCAGCAGCAGCAAGGCGGCGCACACCTTGGCCCTGCAACAATTGCGCGGCGGCTACAGCGAGAAGATCGAAGCGCTCCGCCAGCAGCTCATCGACTTCAGCGCACTGATCGAGCTGGAACTCGACTTCAGCGAAGAGGACGTGGAGTTCGCCAAGCGCGATGACCTGCTCACGCTGATCAATGAACTCATCACCATCTGCAGCGACCTGATCAACAGCTTCCGGTACGGCAATGCCGTGAAGGAAGGCGTGCCCGTGGCCATCATCGGCGCGCCGAACAGTGGCAAGAGCACCTTGCTCAATACGTTGCTGCAAGAAGACCGCGCCATCGTGAGCGAGATCCCTGGCACTACGCGCGACACGGTGGAAGAAGCGATCACCATCGATGGTGTGCTGTTCCGCTTCATCGATACCGCAGGGATCCGCGATACGGTCGACACGATCGAAAATCTCGGCATCGAACGCAGCTACAAGAAAGCCAGGGAAGCCAGCATCGTGGTGCTGCTCGGTGATGCGAGCGTGATGAACGAGGGAGCGTTCCGCACACAAGCCACCATGTTCCGCGAACGCATCGGCGATGGTCCGCAACTGATCCCCGTGCTGAACAAGAACGACCTGCCCGATGTGCAGGTGGGCAGCAACGTGATGAGCATCAGCGCGAAGACCGGCGCGGGCATCGGAGAATTGAAGGACGCTTTCATCGAACATGTGCAAGCCTTGCAGGAAGGTGACGGCGGCATCGTGGTGACGAACGCGCGGCACGTGGAAGCGTTGGGCCATGCGCGCCAGGCTTTGCATGATGCGCGTCTGGCGATGTCAAAGGGTGTGGGCGGAGAACTGTTGGCCACCGATCTGCGGCGCGCTCAGCATCACCTCGGCGGGATCACCGGCAAGATCACACCGGATGATCTGCTGGGGAGCATCTTCGGGAAGTTCTGCATCGGGAAGTAGATGTAACCATTTGGTTAGTTACCATTTGGTTAGTTACCGGACAGTAACATACCTTTGGCCATCATGGAAAGACCTGAAAGCCCATTCCCCTTCGGCAAAGTCGCTTACGGCGACCACTTCGCCGACCGCGAGGCCGAGTGCGCACGGCTGGCCCTCAACTTCCGCATGCGCACCAACACGGTGCTCGTCTCCCCGCGCCGGTGGGGCAAGACCTCCTTGTTGCGCCGTGCGGGCGAGGACATGATGCGCAAGGACAAGCGCGTGCGCTTCTGCCACATCGACCTGTTCAAGGTGCGCAACGAGCATGAGTTCTTCGAACTCTACGCGCGAAGCGTGCTGGCGGCGGTCACCACGAAATGGGAGGAACGTGTGGCCGTAGTGCGCTCCTTCCTGAAGCATCTGGTGCCCTTCATCCAAGTGGGTACGGAACCCACCAGCGAAGTGAGCATCAATCTGCGGTGGGAGGATGTGAAGAAGGACCCCACCGAGATCCTCGATCTGGCCGAGCGTATCGCAAAGTCGCGGAAGATCACGCTGGTGGTATGCGTGGACGAGTTCCAGAACATCGAGCGCTTCGCCGACGGCGCGGAGTTCCAGAAAACGCTGCGTGCGCACTGGCAGCACCACCGCCACGCGGTCTATTGCCTCTACGGCAGCAAGCGCCACCTGATGCTCGACATGTTCACCCGCTCGCATTCGCCTTTCTACAAGTTCGGCGATGTGATGTTCCTGGAGAAGATCGCCCGCAAGCATTGGGTGAAATACATACAGGCGCGGTTCAAGAAGACCGGCAAGCGCATCGCGCCTGAAGTGGCCGACGCCATCGCCGCGCGCATGGGCGACCATCCCTATGCTGTGCAGCAACTCGCTTGGGCATCGTGGGTGAACACCAGGAACGCGTGCACGATGAGGGAAGTGGAGAAAGGCATGAGTAACCTGCTGGACCAGAACAACGTGTTCTTCCAGATGCAGGTGGACAACCTGAGCTACACGCAGCTCAACTACCTGAAGGCCCTGCTGAGCGGCGAGACCGCGATGAGCGCAGGGGCCGTGATGAAACACTACAAGATGGGAACCTCGGCCAATGTGAGCAAGATCAAAATGGCCTTGCAGGACCGCGACATCCTGGACCTGATGGGCGAAAAAGCCGAATGGACCGACCCGCTCTTCGCCATCTGGCTCACGCACCGCTACTGGACACCTGGCGAGTTGAGGAGGATCGAATGACCCCGCTGCTCTCCTCCTTCTACTTCGGCAGCATTGAGCACTACCGCCTGCTCGCGCAATACGAGAAGGTCATCATCGACATCGGTGAGCACTACGAGCGCCAGAGCTATCGCACGCGCACCAGCATCATCGGTCCGAACGGAAGACAGGATCTTGTTGTGCCGATCGCGCGGAAGAGTGGTGAGAGGATGCCGATGAAGTCCGTTGGCCTCACCTACATCGAGACCTGGCCGCAACAACACATGCACGCCATCCGCAGCGCCTATGGGAACACGCCGTGGTTCATCCACTACATCGACGGGATCGAAGCTGTAGTGTTGAATAAGTATGAGCGGCTTGTTGATCTTGATCTGGCGACGATGCGGCTCGGAATGAAATGGCTCGGGCTGAAGACAGTGATCGAAGTATCGGAGACTTATGTTGAAGTCGAGAGTGGCGAGTGGCGAGTGGCGAGTGCTGCATTGTCACGTCGAGCAATGCCAAAGGCATGGGCCGCAGGGCGCGTGGCGACCGAGGAGTCGAGACGCGACAGCACTCGCCACTCATCACTCATCACTCGCCACTCTCTTGATCTGCGCTCATCGTTCCATCCGAAAAAGCCGTTGCCTCCGGAAGTCTCGGCCGTTCCATCTTACACACAGGTCTTCGCCGATCGCCATGGATCCGTTCCGCGGATGAGCATCATTGATCTGGTGATGAACATGGGACCGGAGGCACAGTGCATCGTGAAGCTGCCGTGATCGGTCAGCGCATAGTTTTGGGGGTAACAACCACACATCATGCGCGCCCTCCTGATCATCCTCTTGTTCACCTCGTCCGTTGCGTGCTCCTTCGCACAAGTATCGATCGGCCACGGTTTCGGATACACATCCACGATGTTCCGGTTCGACATTTCGGATGCGAGCGTGAAGGCGTTCCTGGAAAAGGGTGCTATGCACTGCTCCGGATCTTCCGCCACGATCCCCGTGGAGATCAAACTGGCCAAGTGTTTCGCCCTGCAACCTGAACTGGCCTATACCGAGAAGGGCATCGAGAACTCATCCTCCAGGACCAGGCTCAATTATGGTGAGCTGCATGTCCTGGCCAAAGCGCTGATCGGCAATGGCCCGACGAACCTCCTGGTCTTCGCCGGACCCAGCCTCGGTCGGGGATTGCTGGTCACCTACCATGGGGTCGTCTCATATTATGGCAGCGGGGTCGGTGCTGCGGACTTTGGCGACAGATCCGCTTACCGCCAATACGAGTTCAGCGCTATCGGCGGCATCGGTGCGGGCTTCGGGATCGGGCGCAGCCGGATGGAGATCGAGGCGCGCTACCTCTACAGCTTCACGCCGATCTACAATAAGGACTTCCTGTTCACCGACGTGAACGGCCAGGTCATCTCCAATTTGGGCAATGTCTACAATCAAGGGTTCCTGTTCCAACTGGGCTACCTCATCCCCCTCTCCTGCCCGAAGCCAGCGACCACGGCACCAACACCCTGATCCGGAGGATCCAGTCCTCACCGGCAGCACACGAGCCGAGCGTACGACGGCGAAAGACAACCACCATCAACGCCTACCTTAGCGGCACGAGCGCCGTTCCCACTGAACGGATAAAAATCGTTCGACAAGATCAATGGCCACACTGGAAAAGCGCGACAAGGAAAAGAAGCGGCAACAGAAACAAGAGGAGAAGGAACGACGGAAAGCGGACCGCAAAGCGAACTCCGCAGGCGGCGGACTGGAGAACATGATGGCCTACGTGGACGAGAACGGGCAGATCACCAGTACACCGCCCGATCCGAACAAGGTGAGAAAACCCATCGATGCGTCAACGATCGAACTGGGCGTTCCCAAGCGGGTGGATGTGCCGGTGGCAGCGGAGCGCATCGGCAAGGTGGATTTCTTTGACAGTGCCAAAGGCTTCGGCTTCATCAAGGAGGACAGCACGCAGGAACGGTTCTTCGTTCATGTCAGCGGCTTGATCGATGAGATCAGTGAAGGCACCAAGGTGCAATTCGAAGTGGAGCGCGGCCAGAAGGGCATGAACGCGGTGCGGGTGAAGAAGATGTGATCCGTTGCTGGAACGGATGCTCGCCCACCTCCCGGGGCGGCGACCAAGCGCGAGGAACAAATCGGTACACCATGATGGTTGAAATCCATCCTTGTCCTCGCAACACGATCTCGAATGTTCCACCGACCTTCGTGTGATCCGATCGCCATGGGAAACATGAGAACCGCTTTCGCGATGATCGTCGTTGGGCTTTCCGTTGGAACAGTCTCCGTCCGCGCCCAGGTCGCCGATGCAGGACCTGACCAATACATCTGTGGCGACACGACCTATCTGCAAAGCAACGCGCCTGGAGTTGGTCAAACGGGAACGTGGTCAACATTCAGCGGCACCGCTGCATTCACTGATGCCACACTCGCGACCACACAAGTGACCGGTCTGAACTTCGGCGGCAATGAATTGGTCTGGACCTTGACCGACGGCTTCACTACAACAACGGACACTGTTTTGATCACGGCCTACAACCCGGCTGCACCGCCAGCTTGGACCATGGGCGACACGGCCATCACTGGCCCACCGTTCACCACAACTCTTACCGCTAGTTCACCCTATTACCCGCAGTTCTGCTTTTGGACCATTGTATCCGGCTCCGGCATGATCTCGGACATGACCTATTCCAACGCGACCGTAACGAACCTCGGCATTGGCACCAACGTGTTCTTTTGGAACTGCAACAACGGGCCGTGCGGCGTGACGATAGCGAAACTCCTCATCGGTGTGAACGTCTTCTCGACCGGAGTTCTGGAAAGCGAAGTCGTGAGTTCGCCTTTCCATTTCGATGCGGACTCAGGTTCGCTTTATGTCCTTTCTTCCCAACCGGTATCGGAACAGCGTATCATGGACATGCAGGGTCGCCTCGTGCAAGGGAACGCGATCAACGGCGGCATCTACTTCGTATCCGCACGCATCGGAGGCGAGGTGTTCACCCAGCGTTTCGCAGTAGCTCGTTGATCGCGCATTCTGCGGGAGGGATAGAAGCGGAAAGCACGCAAGCCCGGTAATCCGGCTGAGGACTTGGAACGAAGAGCCGGACCCCGAGGCTTTGCGAGGGGGCACGCCCAAACTATCTGCTTTCGCATTTCTCCGTGCCTCAGTGTCTCCGTGTGAGCCTCCCTAATTTCGCCACATGGCCAAGAAGATCGACATCAAAGCTTCCAAGAAGGAGGCCGCCAAAGGCAAGAAGACCGCCCCAGCCAAGACGACAACGAAGCTGAAGGCCGCCATGTCGGGCAAGGCAAGCCCTGCGAAAGCCGCAGAAGGCGACGCGCCCGTGTTCACCTACATCGCCAGCCTGCCGCAGCCGCAGCGCGGTATCGCCGAGCGCATCGATGCGTTGGCGGCGAAGACCTTGCCGGGCCTCCAGCGTTCGGTGAAGTGGGGCATGGCGTACTACGGTGTGGACGGTGGCTGGTGCTTCGCGTCCGGCGCCTTCGTGGGCCATGTGAAACTGATGTTCATACGCGGCACGGACCTGAAGCCGGAACCGCCGGTAACGCCGATCGCGATGGGCAAGGCCACGCGGGGTGTGGAGCTGGCATCCGTGAAGGATCTTGACGAACGCCAAGTGGCGGCGTGGATGAAGCAAGCGGCTACCATGCCGTTCGTTGGTGGGAAGAAGAAGTAGCGACGACAAAGATCCACCTTGGCGGTGGTGTACCTTAGCCACACGATGCCAAAGCTCTACGTCTATGCGGGCATGTTCTTCTTCATCGTACTCCAAGGACCATCTGCCGGTCCACTTGCACGTCACCTATCAGGGTTGTGAAATGAAAGCAACGTTGCTCTTCGGGACCGATGACACTGCGCGAAGTGCAATGGGCACGTGTTGGAAAGGCACTGCCACCTGCGGTACTGGCCAAGGCGGATGAATTGATCCGGGCCAAGGCGAGCGACATCCCCGAAAAGTGGACAGCGCGTTTCATGTACGGCCGTTCGATCAAACCGGAGACCATTACCAAGTTGAAGCCATGAGCAAAGGGGATCTTTCCATCAAGAGCATCGAACACGTTCGCGGCCATGTGCTGCGCTTCCGGTTCAGTGATCGCCATAGCAACGAGGTGGATCTGAAACCGTGGATCGCGAGCCTGCCCACGGAAGAGGAGCAAGCCTACCTGAAACCATCGAAGTTCAAGAACTACAAGATCCACCTCGGCCACGCGATCATGTGGGGCGAGTACGACATCATCTTCCCGCTGGTGGCGCTGTACCATGGCGATCCGGATCTCTTGGAAGAAGGTGTGCCGGTGAAGCCGTCAAAGAAGAGCGTGCGGCAACAAGCCGGTGGAAAGTCCGCAGCAATGATGCAGAGACGAAAAAGCCAGCCGGTCCGGACCAAGAGCGGAAAGTTGAAGGCGTAGGAAACAGCGGTGATGCCCATCGTGATGGGCAAGGCCACCCGTGGCGTAGAGCTGGCATCCGTGAAGGATCTCGACGAACGCCAGGTGGCGACGTGGATGAAGCAGGCGGCTACTATGCCGTTCGTCAGCGCGGCGAAGCGTCCTCGTCCCGCATCAGCGGGGAAGAAGTGATCGGATAATGACAGCGACGAGAGCATAACTTGCATCATATTTAGTTGCGATGACTACCACTGCCCTCCGGAACAAATTGGCAAAGCGCATTCAGCGTGAGGAAGACAAGACCGTGCTGACCACGATCGAGATCCTGCTTCGGGACGACACCAAAGAAGACGCGCTTCGCCGCCGCATGACCGAGATGGCGATACGCTCCGAAGAGGCGATCAAGAACGGTGACGTGATGAGTATTACCGAAGCGCGCAAGCGATCGAAGGATGTGCTTCAAGGGATCGCCGCCTCGCGCTCCAAAGCCAAGCGTGCTTGAAGATCGTCATCACCACACCCGCGTGGGAGAGCTATAGGCAGGCGCTGCTCTTTCTGGCCGGTTACCTGACCGACCGCGAACTGGAGCGCTGGGATACGAAGCTCTGGGACAACATCGATGACCTGAAGCGAAACCCAAGACGAGGCCAGTACGAGCCTTGGTTGGAATACAAAGGCGAAGGGCACCGGCGACTGGTCGTGGGCAAGTTCAAGGTGGTCTACCGCATTGAAGGCCGAACGATCTACGTCACCGACATCTTCGATGCGCGACAGGATCCGGGGAAGATGAAGGGATAGGAACCGCCCGTCGCGATGGGCAAGGCCACGCGAGGTGTCGAGCTGGCAACCGCGAAGGATCTTGACGAACGCCAGGTGGCGGCGTGGATGAAGCAGGTGGCGACCATGCCGTTCGTGAGCGCGGCGAAGAAGAAATGATCTGACGATTCGAAAATCAGCCTACTGAGCTGGCCGACATCAACACTTGCCGGTTGGAGAACCGATGATGAATGCAGTGGCACTATGCAAGCAAGCCCTCATCTTTCGGTACACTACAGCTTGCATGAATACCTGTTCACTCCTCACCTGTGTCTTGCTTTCGTCTTCGACGATGAGCAGTATGGCGCAAGTCGCCTATGCTGGACCGGATACGTTGATCTGTGACGGCTCTTTTACCATGCAAGGCAGTCCTGTGCCCATTGGCGGAAGTGGTACATGGACCTCGGTCGAAGGCTGTGCGACGATCAACGATCCTGCATCACCAGTAACGATGGTCGGTCTCTGCCCAGGATACAACACGCTCGTCTGGACCGTGGATGACAACGGTTCGGTCACGAGCGATACCGTCATGATCGGAGTTTCTGATCTGCCCTGCATCCCAGCTGCCGGTCCGGACCAGACCATCATCGGGCCACCGTACACGGCCCAGTTGACGGCGAATTCCTGCGTCTTCCCGGCTACATGCACATGGTCGGTCATCACTGGCAGCAGCATAATTGCCGACCCCAACGATCCGAATTCCATGGTCAGTGACCTGAACGTTGGCTCCAACATCTTCGAGTGGACCTGCACCACAGGACCGTGCGTATTTTCCGATGCAGTGATGATCAATGCGTTCGTGTGGACCGGTATCGGATCGGCCACGACGGGATCTGCTTCTCTTTTCGTCTTGGACCCACAGGCGGATCAATTGCGATTGAACACCCTTGGAAAGGTCGTTGAGGTTATTCTGACGGATGCACAGGGAAGGGCCATGGATCTGCGCCGAGTCGGATCGATCAATACCTGGAGCACCGCACACTGCGCACCGGGCTTCTATTTCGTGCGAGCCATTGTCGATGGGCAACTGGTAAGTCACCGCTTCTTATTGGACCACTGATCCCGCACTCCGCGTGAGCGATTGAAGCGTAAAGCCCGCAAGCCCTGTAATCAGGGCGCGGACTTGTAGCGGAAAGCGCGACCCCGAGGCTTTTGCGAGGGGGCACGCCCACCCTTCGACCACGCTCAGGGTGACGACGCCCACTATTCGCGCCCCACGCCCGATCTTCGCACCACGCCATCAGCTAATCCGCTCATCGGCTAATCAGCTAATCGAATCATGGCCGAGAAGATCGACATCGAAGCATCCAAGAACGAGGACTTCAACAAGCTGAAGCTCTCCGACCTCAACAAGCGCCTGCACAAGATCTACGAGGGCGGCGGTGAGAAACGCATCGCCAAGCAGCACGAGCAAGGCAAGATGACCGCGCGCGAGCGCATCGACGCGCTGCTCGATCCCAAGAGCCCACGCATCGAGATCGGTGCCTTCACCGCGGATGGCATGTACACCGAACACGGTGGTGCTCCTTGTGCAGGCGTAGTGGTAATGATCGGCTACGTGAGCAAGCGCCAATGCATCGTGGTGGCCAACGACGCCACCGTGAAGGCCGGTGCGTGGTTCCCCATGACGGGCAAGAAGAACCTGCGCGCGCAGGAGATCGCCATCGAGAACCGCCTGCCCATCATCTACCTGGTGGACAGCGCCGGCGTGTACCTGCCCATGCAGGACGAGATCTTCCCCGACAAGGAGCACTTCGGAAGGATCTTCCGCAACAACGCGGTGATGAGCTCCATGGGCATCACGCAGATCGCCGCCATCATGGGCAGCTGCGTGGCGGGCGGCGCC
>JANMKC010000331.1:0-3847 GCA_031371785.1 Flavobacteriales bacterium
GAAACACTCGACCACCTCAGCGACTTCCTCGCACTGCAGGTCCAGTCCCTATCCTGCTCCGAGGTCAGGTCCATCTGCGACTTCGACCACTTCAAGCCCACGAATGCCCTTTGGACGATCTTGAATGTCTAAATGGTATAAGACCCCGCACTTCCTGGCAGGTGAACGTGCCAGCATTCACGAGCACGGTCTGCGGTGTGACGAACAATGTGTAATTCACATCCACTATCCCGGGAAAGTGCTCGGTCCAGAGGTAGGCATTCGTTGATGAAGCGCCCATGAGCACCCCGTGGTTGCGAAGGAGCAAGCGATCCATGGAATCCCGTTGAAAACAAAGCGACGGAAAGTCTCCGCCGGGAGATGATCGGATCTTCTTCCACGCGACCCCATCGATCAGCGAATCACCTGCTACCCATACCGAGTCGAGGTCCAGTGGCTGACCGACATAGTTACCGGAACTGTCCAACGCTGATCGCTCATACACCCAGTAATTCCCGTCCATGAGCTGGCTGTAGTCTTCGATCGATGGAGCCCGTGGCTGTAAGTCATTGGGGACATCGTCCTTCCGGCACGAGAAGAAAGAGCCGATCAGCGCCAAACTCAAAATGTAACGTGGGATCAACATCGGCTAAGGTGGATCTCCTATTACTACGCTCGGATCAAATGATCATTGCCTGCCATTTCAGATCGCCCCCGCCCCCAGCATCAGTGCTGGCTCTTCAAGCGAGACCTTCAGCGTATTGAGGAAAGCGGAACCGGTGGCGCCGTCCACCACGCGGTGGTCGCAGCTCAAGGTCAGCTTCATCGTGTGGCCGGCAACGATCTGTCCAGCACGTACCACGGGCTTTTCCATGATGCCGCCCACGGCGAGGATGCACGCGTCGGGCGGGTTGATGATGGCTGTGAACTCTTCGATGCCGAACATGCCGAGGTTGGAGATGGTGAAGGTGTTGCCTTCCCAATCCGCAGGTTGCAATTTCTTCTCCTTGGCCTTCTTGGCGAGGTCGCGCACTTCCGCACCGATCGCGCGCAAGGTCTTGCCATCCGCGAAGCGAACGACGGGAACGAGCAGGCCATCCTCCACCGCCACGGCCACACCGATGTGGACGTGCTCGTTGTAGCGGATCCTGTCGCCGAGCCAACTGCTGTTCACTTTCGGGTTCAGCTTCAGCGCGTAGGCCGAGGCTTTTATCACGAGGTCGTTGAAGGAGATCTTGTCCGGGGCAATGCTGGCGTTGATCGCTTCACGCACGTGCATCACGCGGCTCATGTCCACTTCGATGGTGAGATAGAAATGCGGCGCGGTGAATTTGCTTTCGGCCAAGCGCTTCGCTATGGTCTTGCGCATCTGGCTCACGGGCACTTCGGTGAAGCGCTCTTCCGCTACGAACGAGGACATACCGCCACCGGAGAAATTCTCGATGTCGCGCATCACGATGCGGCCCTCATCGCCGCTGCCGCGCACACGACCGATGTCGATGCCTTTCTCTTCGGCCATGCGCTTCGCGAGCGGACTGGCTTTCAAGCGGCCGTTGGTAGCAAGAGCAGGCGCAGGAACTGGAACAGGGGCAGGACGCCTCTCGACTGCGCTCGAGGTGACAACGGTTTGGGCAACCGGTGTTGCTACCTCCTTCACCACCTTCTCTTCCTTCACATCCTTCACCACCTCCTTCGCCGGAGCAGAGGCCGAAGCGATCAATGCCTTCACATCCTCGCCCTCCTTGCCGATGATGGCGAGCAACGAATCCACCGGAGCGGTTTCGCCCTTCTGCACGCCGATGTGGAGCAAGGTGCCGTCGAGGTACGCCTCGAATTCCATGGTGGCCTTGTCGGTCTCTATCTCGGCGAGAATGTCCCCGCTCTTCACCTTGTCGCCGACCTTCTTGTGCCATGCGGCCACCACCCCTTCGGTCATGGTGTCGCTCAGCTTGGGCATTTTAATGATCTCGGCCATGCTCGGATCGTTGTGTTTTTACCGCAGAGGCGCGGAGAGCGCAGAGAAATACAAGAGAACCACAGATGAACACAGATGGACGCAGATGAATGTTTCACCTTCTGCTCCGTGCCTCTGTGGTGAAAGCATTCTCAGTCCTTGATGAACGGATAGTCCGGCGTCTTGTACACGTCGTTGTAGAGTTCCTCGGTGCCGGGCAACGGGCTGCTCTCCGCGAATTTCACCGCTTCCTCGACTTCGTTCTTGATGTCGGCATCGGTCTTTTCCAGATCCGCTTCGCTCGCCCACTTATTGTCGATCAGCTTCTTGCGCACATCCTCGATCGGGTCCTGCTGCTTGTATTCTTCCACCTCTTCCTTGGTGCGGTACTTCTGCGGATCGCTCATGGAGTGGCCACGGTAGCGGTACGTTTTGATCTCGAGCAAGTACGGACCGTTGCCCGCGCGCACGAACGCGCACGCTTTCGCGATGGCGTCATGCACCGCTTCGCACTTCATGCCATCGACGGGTTCGCCGGGCATGTCGTAGCTCTCGCCGAGCGTGTAGAGTTCGCGCACATTGCTTGTGCGCTCCACGCTGGTGCCCATCGCGTATTCGTTGTTCTCGATGATGAAAACGACGGGCAACTTCCAGGTCATCGCCATGTTGAACGTCTCGTGCAGGATGCCTTGCCGCACCGCACCATCGCCCATCGAGCAGAGCGTCACGCTGTCATTGCCCTTGTACTTGTCGGCGAACGCGATGCCCGCACCGAGGCCGATCTGCCCACCCACGATCCCGTGGCCGCCAAAGAGGTTGCGCTCCTTGTCGAAGAAGTGCATACTGCCTCCCTTGCCCTTGCTCGTTCCGGTGGTGCGGCCGAAAAGCTCGGCCATAACGTTCTTCGCCGGAGTGCCGAGCACGAGCGGATGCGCGTGATCGCGATAGCCGGTGATGATGCGATCGTTCTTGCCGATCGCGGTGACCATGCCCGCGAGGATGGCCTCCTGCCCGATGTACAAGTGGCAGAAGCCCCCGAACTTCTGCATGGTGTAGAGCTGGCCGGTCTTCTCCTCGAAGCGCCGCATAAGCAGCATGTCCTTGAACCAGCGGAAGTAGGTTTCCTTGCCGAACGAGGTGGCCTTCTCCGCGTCGTTTTTCGGGGCGGTCTTGGTGGTCATGATGATGGTCGCGAAGATAGCCCGCGACGATTCAGCGCTTGTGCTTGCCGGGCAGGTGCGAGCTGTCGAAGGAAAGCGGCAGCAAGGTGTCCACACTGAAGACCTCGATCACCGGGCCGCGCACGATGCCCATAAGCAAACGCATGGGACCTTCTTGGCGGCGCTCCTGCTCGACGAGCGCTTGCCTGCAGATACCGCAGGGGGTCACCGGACGTGTGCCGCGCACTTGGGGCACTACCACGGCCATGCTCTCGACAGTACCCTTGGGCATTACGGCCATCGCGGCGTGGAGCGCAGCACGCTCGGCACAAATGCCCGCAGGGAAACTCGCGTTCTCCTGATTGTTGCCTTGCACACATTGTCCATCTTCCATGCGCAGGGCCGCCCCCACCTTGAACTTTGAATACGGGGCGTATGCGTTACGCGCGGCGCGGGCGGCGAGTTCGAGCAGTTCGCGATCCTCTTTGGGCAACGCCTTCCATGAAGTATGTTGCAGGTAGTGGAGGGCGATCTTGCGGTTGGCGCTCATGAGATGACCTTGCTGGAAAAGGGATCCGAAGGTAACGCGGAACAGAGCGTGACCGTCGCCTTCGCAGGGAGACATACCTTGGCGGCCCATTATGAAAAGCGCGTCGTCATTGGAGGATCTGCTGGCCCGCTTCGAGCCCATCACCCTGGAGGAGATGGACCGCGTGAAGTTGCAGGCGCGGATGGATACCAAGTACGTGTTCAG
>JANMKC010000001.1:0-22646 GCA_031371785.1 Flavobacteriales bacterium
CGCTACAACCTCGGCGTGTTCGAGGACATCACCGAACGCAAAGCGGCCGAAGAAGCCCAGCGCCGGTTGGCAGCGATCGTTGAAACCAGTGATGATGCCATCCTGAGCCGCGACCTCCACGGCATTATCACCTCATGGAACCAAGGAGCCGAACGCATCTTCGGCTACACGGCGCAAGAGATCATCGGCCAACCCAACACGCTGCTCCACCCACCGGAACTGCGTGATGAAGAGGACCGACTGCTCAAAAAGGTGCGCCAAGGCGAGCGGATCGAACACTACGAAACCGTGCGCTTGCACAAGGACGGCACACCAGTGGAAGTCGCACTGACCCTTTCGCCGCTGAAGAACGAAAAGGGCGAGATCATCGGTGCATCGAAGGTGATCCGGGACATCACGGAGCAGAAGCGTGCGCAAGAGGTCATCCGCGCGAGTGAAGAACGCTTCCACCTGCTGGCGGACAATGTGGTGCAACTGATCTGGACCGCCGAAGCCGATGGCTCGTCCATGTGGTTCAACAAGCGTTGGTTCGAATTCACGGGCATGACCGGTGAGGAGATCCGTGCGAACGCGAAGGACATCCATCACCCGGACCACTTCGAGCGCGTTACCCGTTCCTTGAAAGCCCGCGATGAGAGCGGCAAGGAGTGGGAGGAGACCTTCCCATTGAAGAACAAGCACGGGGAGTACCGGTGGTTCCTCGCCAATGCACGGCCGATACATGATGCGCAGGGACGTGTGGCACGTTGGTTCGGTACCTGCACGGACATCACCAGCGAGCGCGAAGCCCAAGAGCGGATGCGCGAGAGCGAAGAGCGCTTCCGCATGCTCGCCGACAACATGAGCCAAATGGCCTACGTGGCCGATGGCCTTGGCCGGATCACCTGGGTGAACCGCAGGTGGCTGGAATTCACTGGCATGAACGTGGGAGAGATGAACGATGGCGGTTGGGCCAAGGCCGTCCACCCGGACCATTTCGGCTCCATGGTCTCCACATACTTGACCGCGCAGGAGAAAGGAGAACCATGGGATCACATCTTCCGCCTGCGCAACACCAAAGGCGAGTACCGCTGGTTCCTCTCGCGCTCCATGCCCATCAAGAACGAGCAAGGTGAAGTGGTACGCTGGTTCGGCACCAACACCGACATCACCGAACAGAAGCTCGCCGAAGAAGCCTTGGAGGAAAGCGCGAAGCACAAGGACCATTTCCTCGCCACCCTCGCGCACGAACTCCGCAATCCGCTCGCTCCGCTGAAGAACGGATTGCAATTGATGGAGCTGGCCCCTGATGATCCGCAGATGCTCGAAACTACGCGCACCATGATGGTGCGGCAGCTCGATCACATGGTACGCTTGGTGGACGACCTGATGGACCTGAGCCGCATCAGCCGTGGCAAGATCGAACTGTTGAAAGAGGAAGTGGATCTGTCCATCATCGTCGCCACGGCCATGGAAGCAAGCAGGCCGTTGATCGAACGCAACCAGCACCAGTTCGAAGTGAAGATCGCCGATGGACCATTCGTGATCAATGGCGATACCGCAAGGCTCACCCAAGTGGTGTCGAACCTCTTGAACAACGCTGCGAAATACACGCCTTCAGGTGGGCGCATCCTCTTGACCGTTGAGCGGGAAAAGGACGAGGCGGTGATCCGGGTGAAGGACAATGGCATCGGCATAGACCCGAGCGCTATAGGAGGAGTGTTCGACATGTTCGCGCAGGTGGATCCGCAGCAGAAGGGACAGGCCGCTGGCGGCTTGGGCATCGGCCTGAACATCGTGCAACGCTTGGTGCGCATGCATCATGGGCAAGTGGAGGGGCACAGTGAAGGCTTGGGCAAGGGGAGCGAGTTCATCGTCCGGTTGCCCTTGGTGGCCACGCCCGAAAAACCGCGGACAGCTTCCACGCCTCTCACTGCCGAGCAGATCGCGCAGCAGCGCCGCGTGCTTGTGGTGGACGATAACGAGGATGCGGCGCTCTCCATGTCGTTGATCCTGAAGAAACGCGGGCACGATGTGCAGGTGGCGCACGATGGGGAACAAGGGGTGGCTATGGCCGAAAGCTTCCGGCCCGAAGTGATCCTGATGGACATCGGCATGCCGAAGATGAACGGCTACGAAGCCTGCGCACGCATGCGCGAAAGCGAATGGGGAAGATCCATGCACATCGTTGCCTTGTCAGGTTGGGGACAGGAAGAAGATCGCAAGAAGTCACAAGAAGCAGGCTTCGACCGGCACATCGTGAAGCCCATTGACAGGGGCACGCTCGAACGCCTGATGATCGAAGCACCGATCAACGGTCACTGATCCTTTCCCTTCTTCGTCGCGCCGGGCTTCGCCGGTGTTTTCTTCTTCGCCGCACCGCGTGCCACACTTGCCAATCGCAGATAATTCGCACGCGCTTCCTGCAGGTCGGGATCATCGAGTTCCTCCAGATCGAGCATGGCATTGTTCGCTGGGGCGATGGCCCGGATGAGCTCATCCAGCTTGATCTGCAAGGCGGCCGTGTCGCGGTTCTGCGCGTTCTGTATCAGGAACACCATGAGGAAGGTGATGATCGTGGTGCCCGTGTTGATCACCATCTGCCAGGTCTCGCTGTAGTGGTAGATCGGCCCGGTGGCCGCCCATACCGCCACCGATGCCACAGCAACGGAGAAGGTGGCCGGAAGACCGGTGATGTGGGTGGTCCGTTTCGCGAACCGCGTGAACCATGAAACGTGTTTTGCTGCCATGTCGAGGTGTTTTTTATAGGGTGTAACAAGAACGCCCCCGGTCCAACGGGGGCGTTCTTGATCCTGGGGTCACAGGCTACCGTTTCGCAGTGGCCTTTTTGGTCTGGTCAGATCCTTTCGACCCGTTCGAGGAACGACCGTTGCCGTTGGCGGACGCTTTCGATCCGCGGCTGTTACCGTTGGATGAGCGGGAACGATCATCGCCTTCTTCCATGTCAGCGGTTTCGGCTTCGATGTTCACCACGGTCTCGGCGATCTCCGTCAGCTTCTCGTCGGCGCCCTTTTCCTGTTCGAGCGTCTCATTCAGCAGATCACGAACTTCGTCCAAGCCAAGTTGCTCGGCCCAAGCACACATGCTGCCGTAGGTCGCGATCTCGTAGTGCTCGGCTTTCTGGCCGGCGTCCACCAATGCCGCATCAAGCGCTGGGTCATCGGCGTATTCCTCCATCAGCTCCTTGCCCTCTTCGAGAATGCCGTCGATAGCGGGGCACTTCTTCCCTTTCGCGGGAATGCCCAATGCTTCGAACACTTGCTCCAAGCGTTGCACTTGGCCATTGGTCTCTTCGAGATGGCTCTGGAACGCCTCGCGCAGTTCTTCGTTGTTGGCGGCCTTCGCCATTTTCGGGAGCGCCTTCACGAGCTGCTTCTCCGCGTAGTAGATGTCGGCCAGTTGGTCTTCCAGCAGTTTGCGGAGGCCCGTGGGTTCTTCTCTCTTGGTTGCCATGTTCAGTTGTTGTTCGGGAACGGATGCTTGAGGCGCGTTCTAGTGGATATTGCGCTCGCCGGAACCGCTGTTGCGGGTGCTGTCCTGCTTGCCTTCGTTCTGCCCTTGCGCTGTGGTGCGCTTGGCATCGCCGGGACCCGCTTGGCTGTCCTCCGTTCCGCTTTCGTCAGTGGTATCATCGGCGGCGTCCTCGGTATCCATCTCATCCGTGGTCGAATCGGTTCCTTCGCTTTTCGCTGCACCGGAACGTTCGCGGCCTTGGTCGTCCCCGCTGTTGCGCGACTGGTTGCCGCCGCTGGACGATCCTGATGCTTGATCCTGCCTGCCGCCCTGGCTCGATCCGCCGGTCGTGCTTTGGCCACCTTGTTTCCCGCCTTGGCTACCGCTGCCCATCTGGCCACCGGTGGAACCCGCGCCGGGGTTTCCCGTTTTCGCAGCACCTTGCTGGCGCTCATCGGTCATGCCTTGTGCTTGTCCTTGCTTGTCAGCGCCCATGTTCGCTGGTGCACCGCCTTTGCCTTGGGTACCACCTTGGGGGTTGTTGCCCAAATTGTCCTTACGCTCTGCCATTGTAATAGGATTGGTTTGGTTACGTGATCGGTCGGTCCGCTTTCGGAACTTCAACCGGCCACGGTCATCCCTCACGAAAAAATGTGCAACGTCCTGCGTGTGTTCCTGATCGCCTGCGGAAAAGCTCAACTGGCGCGAGTTTCCGAGCGTTGCGCGAGAAGACAGCACAAGCCATTGCGCAATGGATCGTGGTTCTTTTCCCCACTGATCGTGGAATAACCAACACATGGCGTGGCAGGTACCGTCACATTCATTGGCCGCGGAACGGTCGCGCGAATGGCCCTTGTATGGGACCGCAAGCCCATGATGATCGTGACCCTCTGCGTTGCGTTCGTTATGCCCGTGTGGATCAGCGCGTACCACTTGGGCATACATGCTCTTCCTGAACCCGTGTACTTCCAGTAGACCTCATTCCATCGGACCTCTTTTCTTTCGACCCCATCACTTCACCAGGCCAAGCTCATGCAGTGCGGCGATGCTGGTTTTCGCGCTCGTGTGATGGATGAAGATCCCACCTGCACCTTCCCACCGGTGCCGGTAACGGTCCTGGTCATCCACCAGCACATCACCGGGCTTGCAGTGTTCGTTCTTCCTCCAAGCCATCGTTGTGATCACCGGCGTGTCAGGAAAATGCCTCTTCACCCATGCCTTCTTCTGCGGTGCGGCCCACGGGCCCATCGGCAAACCAGTAAGGATCGTGGGGTGAAGATGACGCACGCTTTCGAAGAGTTCCATCGCATCGGGGAGAACTGCCAGCTTGGTGAAGAAGCCCGGATCGAGGGACAGTTTTTTCCAGAGCGCTATGGCCGCATAGCGCTGCTGGAAAACATGGATGGGCATGCCCAACAGGCGGCGGGCACCTCCTGCGAAATCAGCGAGCACGCCGTCAAGGTCCAGGAACAGGTGTGGCTGGTGGACGATGGTGCGCATGTTCGATCCCTATCAGATGCTGTACCGCAGGTGCGGAAACAACGAACGCCCGGAACCAGGTTCCGGGCGTTCGTTCGAAAGCATGTGGTAGCAGCTACTTGCCGAGGGCCAGAGCGATATAGGCTTGGAGCGTGGAGTTCTTCGACGAGCCGAGCACATAGCGGGACACGTCGTTCTTGGACACCTCGTTCAAGCCGTGCTCATAGCGCATACCGAGCTGCACCATCTTACCCGCGTTGATCGCGAGACCGCCGACGAGACCATAGTCGAACCCGTTGAATTTGCTGTCTTTCGGGTCTTTCGAAACATCCCCGAGATCACCATTGCTGGTCGTTTGTGACAGCACCATGTAGGCGAGATAGGCACCGCCGTGTATTTCCGCCACATCCCCCAAGGGGATCACTACCAGCAACGGCACCGTTACGTAGTCGAGCTTGTAGGTGATCTGCTGATCGATGACGCCGATCGACTTGTGTACCGAGTTCCCCTTCTGGTCATACAAGGCTTCGATCTGGAAGCCGAGGGAATGGGGAGTAGCGAACCGCCCGAAAAGACCGACATGGAAGCCGAAACGGGCGTTCTGGTCGTTCACCTCTTTCACCCAGAGGTTGCTCCAGTTCACACCCCCTTTCACACCAAAGGCGCTTTGCATGCCTTGGTCCTCATCAGGTACTGCTACAGGGGTGCTGGTCGACGTGGTTTGTACTGTTGTCTGCGTCTGGGCACCAGCGGATGGGCCGAGCAACATGGCACCCAGCAGAACCGTGAAGCTGTTGGATGCAATGGTATTGCGAAGTGTTGTTGGGTTTTTCATGCTGTTTGGGTCTTTGTTCTCCGGTACAAAAGGCAGCAGGCGTGCCGAACCCCTATTGAGCACGACGGCGCTGGAAATCGAGCCCCAGGGTGTGGAAACACTTGCACAGGCTGGCGCTTGTCCGGGAAGCGGAAGCCACGATCGGCCTTGCTGGAACCGCTTGGGGACCCTCAAGCACCTGCCGAAGGAAGCGTGCACTGGTCGTGCTCTGGACCAGGAGCATCGCGCAGCCCGCGACATGGATCCGTGATCCCTACGCAGCCCATCGCCGTTCGAACAAGGGAAAGAATACGCAACGCCATGACCAACGGCCGAAGCAGTGATCGGTCCGGGGGAGTATCCACCACGTTCCTGTGGAACCTGTACCACATCGCACCCTTCCACGCCTGATGTTTTCACATCGGCGCTCGTTCGGAACAACGATTGTTTTCCGGGCAACTTGAGCAAACCAACACCATGAACAACATTCTCGAGCGGCTCAAGCGGTCGCTCACCAATCATCCCTCTACACGCCTGATAGTCTCCGGGCTTATGGCTGTCGCGCTCTCAGCAGCAGTGAGCGCGCAAAGCACGCCCACCAAGCCGCGTCCGGTACCTCCCGATACGATGCTGACAAAGCCCCTTCCCACCGAGCGCCATCTTCCCCCGCATGTTCGCCCGGACACTTCACATATCAATATGCCCGGCAAGAAAACCCGGCCACAAGCCACCACGCCCAACACCGGTTCACCCAGCACCACGATGCCCGATACCAAGCAGGGCGTTCAGAACAACACTTCCGGAACAAAACGCGACAACAGTGGCCGCCCAACTTCCGCCCATCCCGATTCGACCCGGACGAAAAACCCGCCCCCACCCTTGGTAACTCCCGGAACGGAACCCAAATAGGTTTGCCCCCGGCCGCTAAGGCGAACACGGCCAGGTACAAAGGCGAAGACCCCGGTGCCAAGGCATCGGGGTCTTCCGCATTCCAACAGTGCTGTTCAGAACTCGACGCAACGCCGTCCCGGTGAACGGGTGGTGCATTTAAGTTCGTGGGAGTTTGCAGCAGGATTGTTGTGCCCAATGCTGCGTGGATCCCTGAGGATATTCCACGAGTACCGCATCCAGCACGCAATACCCAAGGCCATGAACATCCTGTCCAGTGTCAGTTCGGGTCTGTACCTGCTCACCGCATCGGCATGTATGGGGCAGTGTATCCCCAATGGTGATTTTGAGGAGTGGGTCACCTCCGGGGATCATGATCAACCTGCGAACTGGGCTACGAACAACCCCGATGTTGTTCCCGGACCCTTGTACCCGTGTACGAGAGGTACTCCAGGGCATTCAGGGAACTACTTCATGCACCTGCAACCGGTGGACAATGGAGAGGGTTGGTTGTGCGGGGACGATGCCTCCTTGGGCGATTCGATCCTCACCGCAAGCCAGGGTATGCCATGGGACACACGGCCGTTGATCCTCACGGGCTACTGGCGCTATCATGTCGCCCTGCGCTCGGTGGTGGTCTTCCTGTCCCGGTGGGATCCGTTCATGGGCATCCGGCAACAGGTCGGTAGTGGGGAATACACCATCACCGGTTCCAAACCTTCGTGGGAATCCTTCACTATACCGTTGGTCTACTCGATGGGAACGATGCCCGATACGGTCGAGATCCTCTTCCATAACGCGAGCATGCCTGCAGTAGGGGAATTTTTCGATGTGGATGATCTCGCGTTCGATCCGATCGGTATCGGAACAGGTATCGCGGATGGCACAGGATCGAGCAACGCTTTGCTCCTCTATCCATCTCCCTGTGCAAGCACGCTCAATGTCGTTGTTGATGCCCTTTTTGATCAACTCCTGAACGTGCGCATCATGGATCTCCAGGGCAGCTTGGTCCGCAGCGCGTCTGCTACCGGTCCGCGCTTCGCGATGGACCTGTCCGGTGTGGCTCCCGGCAACTATGTGGTTGAGGTGGGTTTGCCTGACGGGAGTGCCCTGCGGCGCCCGCTGAGCAAGATCTGATCGCCCCCCGGGTCAGCATCAAAGCATGAAGCGTACTCAAACTCACGCAGGGTCTCACGTAGTGGACCCTGAGTTCGACAGTCTCGTGGCTCAGGGTCCCGATGACGGAGACCCTGAGGGAGGAGAAGCGCGGCGCTCACGGTCGCACCACCAACTGCCGGGTAGTGCGCACATCACCCGCTGCGATGCCCAGGCTGTATGTACCTGCGGCCAGTTCTCCCAGGTCCAGCGGTGTGCGGGGTTGTCCTCTGCCAAAGGCCACCTCCCGCGCCATCACGCGTTGGCCCATCATGTCAAGGATCTCCACGGTGGCCTTCGTTGCTTCGGGCACCGCAGGCATGGAGAACCAAAGCTGCCTGCCATCGTTCGGGTTGGGCCATAGGTGCATCTCGCTGGCTGCCAGCGTTCCAGTGCCTGTGCTGGTCGTCACCTCTTCGCCCATCACCCGGGCGATGTGGTTGCGCGTCGTGCCGTTGTAGGTAGTGAACCAGCCCCCGATAATGATCCTGCCATCCGGCTGCAGGGTGGTGGTATAGACAACGTTGTCCGCTCCCGTTCCTGGATCGAAGGAGGCGTCCAAGCTGCCGTCGGCATCGATCCGGGCAATGCGGTGGCGCGTCGCGTTGTAGTACATGAATGCACCCCCGATGATGATCTTTCCGTCCGGCTGCAGGGCGCTGGACAGGACATCATCGTTCGCTCCGTTCCCAGGGTCGAAGGAGGCATCCAGGCTGCCATCGGCAAGGATCCGGGCGATGTTGTGGCGCAGCGTGCCATTGTAATGGCCGAACTGTCCCCCGATCAGGATCTCCCCATCCGGCTGCAGGGCGGCAGAGGCCACCGGACCGTCTGTTCCCGCCCCGGGATCGAAAGAAGTGTCCACGCTGCCATCGGTATTGACCCGAACAATGTTGTTGCGCGGTGCCAGGTCGTAGTACGCGGTGAAGTCTCCCCCGACGATGATCTTTCCGTCCGGCTGCACGGCGATGGCGAGTACAGGGTCCAATGCCCCACTGCCTACTCCATATCCCGTATCAAAGGTGGCATCCAAGCCGCCATCGGCGTTGAGCCGAGCGAGGAACCAGACATCCGTGCCGTTGTACGATATGAACTGACCTCCGATGATGATCTTTCCGTCGGGCTGAAGAGCGGTGATCACAACAGGGCTGTCCGCTCCCGCTCCGGGATCGAAGCTCGAGTCCAAGCTGCCATCGGCATTGAGCCGGGCGATGTGGTTACGCGCCGCACCGTTGAACGTGGTAAAGTATCCGCCGATGATGACCTTCCCATCGGGTTGCAGGGCGGTGGTGACGACCGCGACATCATTGTCCGCTCCCGTTCCGGGATCGAAAGAGGCATCCAGGCTGCCATCAACATTGAGCCGGGCGATGCCGCTGCGCGGTGTGCCGTTGTAGGAACTGAAAAATCCCCCGATGATGATCTTCCCATCGGGCTGCAGGGCAGTGGTGTATACAGAACCGTTCGCGCCCGTTCCCGGATCGAAGGAGGTATCCAACGCTCCGGGCTGCGCGCTAGCCGTGACGGCTGCGGAAAGGGCGATAACCGCAAGAGCATTCCGCAATGATGAGCTGAAAAGGGAACGAGGGGTGAGCGCGGCTTTCATGGAGAGGGGGTTGATGCAGTGTGCGATGGTACCATCGCACACAAGGTAATAATGGATCGCAATGCGGATGGACGGCTTCGGGTGCTTGACCCCCTCCGGCGGTCGGTTGTTCACCGAGTGCCATCGTGTGCCCGCTGCTCGGTGCATGCGGCACTCGGAAAACATACGGGCACCCGGATCTTCATAGCCGAGCGCGGGATGGGCGCGAAGGCGTTCATCCTGACACTCGCGGCATCAGGTCACTGCTCAGCTACCCAATCCCCCGCTCATGCCGCCAGGCCGTTCATGATCAAGGTCCGCAGCGGTACTTCCGGCATTGTTCGGCGGCTGTGGAGCTGAGGTATCCGGTGAGCGCTGCTGGGGTCCAAGAGGGGGTTGCTTGTTCGGTCCGTTCCCGAGCTTTTCTTCCAAACTCGGCTCGGCCGGTTGTTGCCCTACGCTGCCCATACCACCGGTTGTTGGGCCAGGGTCAGTAGGTTGCTTCTCTGTAGGTTTTATGGCGTCCTCGCGCGGGTCTTCCGGTTTCATGGAGTTCGTTTTGTAAAGAGGCCGCGATCCCTGTGCCGCGATCCCTGCGTTTCCAACGATGCCGGCGGCAGCACACACGATACAAACCCCAAAACACGCGCGAGCGCGAGCGCTCGCGCGTATGCACTGCGCCAAAGAAGGGTCTTGCGCCTACCAGAACATCAGGTGAGGTTCCGCCAAGCCGTCCTTTACGCGTTCAACGCCTTCTTGTAGTAGCGGGGAAACCGGACTCTTTCGCGCATTGCGCGATAGTAACGATCGAAGCGCGGGGTGCGCAGGTCGTAAATGGGTGCGGCCAGAAGCGACTTGGTTCGCTCAGTGATCTTCTTGGCGGACATGGTTGTGCGGTTGCTACGAACAACGATTTGTTCAGGGGCGAGGGCCACTGCGGGCCAGCTCGTTCACATGCTCCTCCTCCTGTTCGCCCACTACGGTGCTCATGCTGGCGAGGCCGAGTTGCACTTGTTCGCTGTCCCAATCCAAGCCGTTGTATTCCTTATCCGTCATCGCTAAGCCATGGCTGTCGTACCGATGCCATACGCCGGTCTTCGATCCATGCACGTAGCTGCCTTCCGCGCGCAGTGTACCGTTCTGGTCATAGTACACGAATGCCCCCTGCGGCACGCGACCGGTCGCATCCGCGTAGGAGCCGCGCATCAGGATGTGGCCGCGCGGGGTCATGATCCGCACATCATAGCTGCCATGCGGTGTGGGGGTGATCACGCGGATGTATTGGGCCTGTTTCTTCTTTGTGCAGGGTTCGTAGCGGGCGTTCACCACATCCAGCAGTTCGCCATTGCGCATCACCGCTTCGCTCGGCTTTTTGCGGAGCAGGTTGAAAAGCTCGGCATCCTGCGCAGGGAGGGAGCAGCTCTGGGCTTGGAGGGATCCAACGACCAGGATCAGCCCGGCCGAGGGTAAGAGTTGTTGAAGTTTCATGGTCGTGAGCATTTGGGGTCGCTGTAGCTCATGGAAAGGCCATGCCGCGCAACGGCTTTGCGCTCTTTGCTGCGCTTCTCCCTCTCTATCAGGCGCAATGGTTCGACCAATCCCATATAGGCCCCGACGAACATGTAGATATTGTTGCACGAACACAAGATGGAGGTGCTTGGTTTTTTCCCCACCACCTCCAAAAGATCGGGCGGTGCCGACGATCAATAGAGCGGTCCGAAGAAGGCGACCAGCATCAGCAGGATGAACAACAGGACACCTTCCGCATCCCATATCTTCCTGCGCTCTCTGTTGCGTTGTGATCGAGCGTTTTCCATGCCTGTGGAGGAACAAGTGTCATACCATGGGCAGGTGTGGATCACCTGCTGGTCCTTTGGTTTCCTCCGCGCGCGTCCATCGTTCAAAACTACCGGATACGGAGACGGTGAAAGAAGAAGTTGAGGCGGCTCGCGCTCGCTCGGAAAGATCGCCTGGGATGTATGCGCTCAAATGGCGCCGCTCAGGTTGAATCCTCCAGCCAAGGAGCATCCGCAGCACAACCGGAGCAAGGCACCCGCCAGCGAAGAACAACGTCTATTGAAGGCAGCGAGCGGATAAGTGAAGGCGGCGGCCTGAACTGGAAACGGGATATCCGGTATCAACAGTTGCCCGTAAGTGACTTCCCATAGGCGTATCGGTCTGCCAATCGATAAAGCGCGGTGGCACTGAAGGGCTTCATCAGCACGGCATCCGCGTGGCAGTATCGCGCCTCTTGTTCGAGCGTTTCAAGCGGATGCCCGGAGATGAGAACAATGGGCAGGTGCCACGTAGGCAGGTTCTCTTTGATCGACTTGCATATGCGTACTCCGCTGAACGGCATCAACTCCACATCCAAAAAGATCAGGCTTGGACGGACCTCTTCAAGGTCGATCCAGTTCGGGGGTACCGCGCGAGCGTCCACGCGAAATCCTTGACGTGCCAATGTGAGCGCCATCACGCGCAACACTTCGGGGTCGTCATCCACGACCATGATCGTCGGCTTATCGGTTTCTTCCATGCCATGAAGGATGCAGATCGGGGGCCAATGAGATGGATCAGTGCGCGCCCGGTCCAACAGACAAATGTTCATAGTGGCCCAGCGTCGGAACAATTCACCCAAGGGACCGATGCCGCCTTGGGTTAGCGCTGCGGCGCAGTTTGACCGGATGCGCGGCGCGCACAAAAAAGAGGAGCGGCACCCGAAGGTGCCGCTCCCGACCTGACTCTTCCACCAAAAAGAAGTCAAGCCATCGACGGTCAGTGACCGTCGTGATCATTGTCCGCATCCGTCTTGCGGTCCATCTTCTCTTTTTGCTTCGCCCACCAGCTCTTGAAGTCGGTCATGGCGGCACGCGCACTATCGCGGTTGGTGTTCCAATTGGCATCCTCGCTGGTCTCGATCGCCTTGATGTGGCTTTCCACGACCCCTTTCTCTTTGGTCAGTTCGGCCGCCATCGCCTCGCAGTCGGTGCGCTCACTGGGTTTCAGTTTTTTGTCCGCCAGCTTTTCCTGCTCCTTGCCGAGCTTGTCGTCGATGTCGTTCCGCAGGTCGCGCAATTCACCCAGGATGTCCTGTCGTTCCTTCTCCCACTCCTTCGGTGTGTCCGCAGTGGTTTTTTCCGCGTTGCTGGTGATGTCCTGCATCTTGTTGTTCATGGACTCACGCTGCTCAGCAGGTGTGTCGCTGCAGGACGCGACCAAGCAGGCGCTTGCGACCAGGATGGTCATCAAGCCAAGATGTGATCGGTTTTTCATGATGTTGTTGGTTTTGCCGTGCGACCACCAAACGCTGTTCCGTCCGCAGCGGTGGATCGATCGGCTCCTCCGCAGGCCCGCATGGCGAATTCCAGTGCCCGCTTCGGTCCCGGTATTCACGCGAAGGCTGAAGAAGGGAAGTGGTCCAAGCAGTCCTCCTAGCAGGGGGCGTTCCAACCGCGCCTCGTTGGCTCCCCAGATCGTGGAATGCACTCCACAGGCGTGATCATTACGACCAACAAAAACCCACAGCCATGAGCAAGGGATCCCAGCGGAGCGAACGTCATCATTCATCATGCGACCTTGGGCGTGACGCTCTTGGTCCGTGGTTGATGGATCATGCAAGACAGAAGATCCGTCGGCAGCCAGAAGACCCGGTTGGTCGAATTCCGTACAGGAACGTTCGCGGTGGGCGGATCCCTCCCGCATTCCGCTTTTATGTTTGGTCATCGATCAGTTGCAGGACGAACGCAGATGGTCGAAAGGGTGAGTGTTCCGCGAACCCTTCTTAGCGAATGGTGGACGTGAATGCCGGGCAAGCCCGGCATTCACGGTTATTGGACCAGCGCGTGGATCTATCCTCGGTCGTTCTACAGTTCCCGTTGTTCGCAGTGTTCTCCTTGGGGTCGGCAGATTTCCAAGCAGTCGGGTACTACGATCACCAACTGACCACGCGATGGACCGTTCCGCATGACCTCAACGTTGCACGATGATCGATTGTCTTTGGAGCACTGCGTCATGCCTGCCTAGCAGGATCAACTCATAGCGGCCGGGGGGCAACCGGGTCACATCCAGTTGTCGGTACCCGACCATGTTCCTATCGATCAGTACGCGACCCAGCGCATCAGCAACGCGCACCCGCATGATCCGGGGATCATCCGCGATATGCACTACGTCAGAAGCCGGATCAGGGAAGATGCGACCTGCTTCACTGCCCTGCTCTTCCATACCGATCGTTCCCTGCTGCACGATGATGCGGCCCTTCATGCCCATGCTCACATGCGCGATGCATACATAGTATATCGTACCCGGCGTGGTCACTACGAAATCATGTTCGACCAGGGAATCCGTTGGAGAGAATTCCCCGCCCGCGCCCGGATCGGCAACATCCAAGTTCCATGTAGCGGCGGAAACCTCACGGAAACTGTGGCCTGCGTTCAGGAACAGGCGCACCGTGTCACCACTTGAAATGGTAAGCAATGATGGAGTGAATTCAAAGTCCGTAGCCACCAGATCGTGGCCGACCTGGGCATGGAGTTCGTGTGTGAGCGATCCGCAGAGGAGCGCGATGGATAGAATCGTAGCAATTCTCATGGTCCAGTGTTTGGTTTTTCAGCTACCAAGGCCGGGCCAAAGCCCAGCACATCAGCAAGCTCATCCGCGTACGTTGCGAGCTGGATAATGGTATGTGCGGGATCCCATGTTCTGGAGAGGATGTCCAACCGGAAGTTGTACGTGCGCTTCGCGTTCTTGCTTTCGATGAAAGCGATGGAGCAACTGAAGAGGCGCAGCTCACCGTTCGGGAAGGTGAGCGAGAGCCGGGGTTCACGAGCGCGCTTGTGATCACCGGTGACCCGGATGCCATCGACGTCCGCCTCGAAGGATCCGAAGAGGAGAAAATGAACACGCAGCGCGAAGCCGTCGCATTGCAGCACAAGATGCTTTCCCCATGAGAAGACCGCGGATACGGTCTGCCCCTTCATGCGCTCTATCGCAATGCGGGTATTGCCACTTACAAGAAGGATCCGCTTCCCTTTGAATGGCTGCAACTGTTCGGATGCGAGGTGGAGCGAGGGTCCTTCCATGCCGATGCTCGGAACATATCCAGTGCCGCTATCACCGGTAGAAAACGGAGCAGCGCACTGTCCGGGTCCGCGCACTCCGGAATGAGGATCCCTGGATCAGGCAGCATCCTGATGCGCGGACCTGTTGCTTCGGCCACCACTCGGGACTATCCCTCGCGCGTGTTCAATGGCGATCTCATTGGGGCGGTACGGGTTGTAGTACAAAGTCAATTCGTAACCTTCGATGCGAGTGGTGAAGGTGGTGCCGCCCTTGCTCACGCGTCCCTCAGCCAATGCGGCGAGCGCCTTCTGGTCATCCCCCAAGGCCAGTCTTCCTTGGCGGATCAATTCTACGCGATGCTTCTCCACAAAGGCGAGCATGACTTTCTTCAGGTCCTTATCCATGGTGTGCCATTATGTTCTCTTCCTCGTACGATCGGACATCAATGGTCTGTGTAGCTCGCATGGTTACAGTAAATGAGCGCGGCCGTGGCCATCACCGCGATGCAGACCATTGCCCATCCCGGATCGAACGGTTCTGTTGCGAAACGGAGGGTATGCAGCAGTTGGCTCATGGGCGGGAACGGCAATAAGGGGTTTCATCTCCGCGGTATGGGCGAGAGCGAATGCGTTCAACCCTTGCGAATTGCGCGTATTGGTCCGCCTTGCTCAGGCCGACGGGCAAGCGCTTGGTCGCGTTGTTGTTCATGGTATCACTTTTCATCGTTACTGGTCGTTCTTTCCTGTCTTTCGGACAAGCAATGCGAGGTAGGCATCCACACGGCCATTGAGCATCAGTTTGATGGCTTCCCGTTTCCGGGAGGCAGTAGGGCGGGGCGAAGTGTTCATGGTGAAGAATGTTCGTTGATCCTTTCACCGCTGATCGGGTGCCATTTGCTGGTGCGATGTGTTTCTCCTCTGGATCACCGACGACCTGTGAAACTTTTTCCACGTCGTTCCACACAGCGCGGGGCACGTTGTGGAATTGCGGCAACAACACCAACGTGTTCTCTGGATGCGCATCGATCGGCCCATGATCTGATCCATGACCAGCGGACCCAAAACAACCCCAAGACAAATGGCAACGACGAAGGACAACAAAGGCGGAAGCAAAAGCGAGAACAGCGGTGCGAAGCAAGGTGGCCCTGGCTCCAGCAGCCAAGGCTCCAGCAGCAGCAAGACCGGTTCGCGCGGCAACAGCGATCGCAAGGACGAGGACAAGGACAGCAAGAGCAGTGGCTCGGGCAAGAACGATCGCTGATCCCCGATCTCCCACCCCTCAATGGCCCAATGGACATTGATCGGGGTGTCAACGAAGACGCCGACCACGCTGGTCGGCGTCTTCATTTTGTTGCGGTTCGATATGCCGTGTTCACGTAGCGAGCGATCCCGCACCCACCGGCACTTCCAGGTCACGGTTCAGGTTGCGAACGGAGATCTGTTGTTGCTGCTGCGCGAAACGCAACGCACTGTCCATGTCGGTGAACACGCGGCAGCTATCGTAGTACGTTCGTCCATTCCGGGGATCCTTCCATGCCCCTACAATGCCATCATGTTCCAACGCATGGGCGATCACCAGCGGAAGATCAGTGAAGTGGTCGCTATCCCGTGTCGTCTTATATGCGGCCACGATACCCGTGTACACCTGGCATCCGCCGCGCAGATCGAACGTGAACCGGTCCTTGCGCGTGACAATCGCGGCAAGTTGTTGTAGAAGATCCCTCATGGGTGTGAGCTCTGCCAAACCCCGCGCCGACGGAATATGGTTCGGGTCTATCGGCCATACTGAGCGGATACGCGTTGTCTTGGTGAATAGAACTCTTCCCGCACGGTCCACAAGCGCGGAAAGCAAGGACGTCATGCGCGTGGATGCCTCTCGATGATCCAAAGAGATGACCGGCCCAGCCTTTGTTCCACAACGGTTATGGAACATGCATCACTTCATAAGACGTGGACCTCGCGCATCCTCGGCTCTTCCATGGTGAGGAAAACACTCCACATTCCGGGGGATGGGGAGGAGCAACAATTCCTCACCGACGGATCGGGAACCGACGATGCACAGGTGCTCATGACCATCCCTCCAGCATCAAGTGGATCGGTCATGCATGTGCATACGCGACAAACGGAACGTATCGATGTGATCAGCGGGAGGCTACTGCTACGCACGAGTGCAGGTAAGCGCTTCATCGAGGCGGGCGAGCACTATGTCGTGAGGCGCGGAGTGCCGCACACCTTCAGGAACGCGTCGAAGATGAAGAAGTTGACGGTGCTCATTTCCGTATATCCAGCGTTGCATTTCGAATGGTACCTGACGGAAATGGCGCGGTGCGCGAACCGCCATGGTGGTCATTGGCGGAACGTGTCCTGGTTGGAAATGGCCGTCATCCTCCACGCCATGCGTGATGAGTTCAGGCTTGCTTGGATGCCATTGCTCATACAAAGGCCGATCATCGCGGCAATGGCCCTGCTCGCCCACATCACGGGCGATGCTCGGCGTGTGTCGCCTTTCGATACTCCGGTATACAAGGAAGACGGCCGATCAGCCGTTCTGCACACATGAGCACGCTCTCTTCTCCAAGGTCCCTCCTGTACCGATGACCAACCGTTCGAGCACAATGACGCACTGGACCGCACGTGAGCATGAACGCATCGCGAACATGCGCAAATGGCCCTGGTACTTCAAGCTGCCGTTCCTGCTGGCTATCATTCTCGTATGCTCATTGGTCGACTACGTGATCGGGACGATGATCCATTGAGACCGGCCAACCTTTCCGGGTCCGCATCAAGGGTCTGGGATCTGCACTGTGTGGAACATGGCACTTCATCTCACCTTCAAAGTCGGGAAGCGGCAATCGTTCCAAGCGGTGCGGTATTTCTCGCAGGTCGCCTCCGACATGGTGGCGGAGTTCTCTCCGGGCATGAGGACGCAGCGGTTCGTGATCCAAGGGGAACGGGAAATGCCCTTACGGATCTGGTCCATCGCCGGACTGATGGAAGAACACGTGCTTGCGCTACTGCCGTGGATCCGCCAAGTGGGCAAGGACATACGTCGGTTGGAGAACATCACCACCAGTATGGACCAGGTACAAGAGATCGTTGAAGACTGGGCAGCCGCGCGGCAGGGTGCAACAAGCCTTTTCATTGAGCAGCTCAACCCCGCCCACGCCTTCACCTCCGACGAGAACCTGGACCTCACGTTGGGCATCCTCGGTGGTGAAACGGTACTGATATCCGCTCCGAGAACGATGTATGTGAAGCAAGAGTTCGGGCTCTACGGACTGGCTGTAGCGGGCCAAGGCAGCTATCTCGTGGAAGAGCATGGCAGAGAAAAGATCCCGGTCCAACGGCGGGCTTGATCTCTATCGCGAGCTGTTCCTTCTGCTGGTTTCATTGTCTTCCGGTGCGAGGCTTTGTTGATCGATCGGTGATGTTCGCCTCGCGCTCAATGCTTTTTCAGGGTCCGAGATCTTCCGTTGCACCCTTCTTCGGCGATCACCTCCATGGTCGCTCGGCCATGGTCTGAATGAACTTGCTGAGTCGGCAATAAAGAAACGTGCGATCCAGCGCCGGCGATGAACGATCGCTTACGAAGGGTTGCATGCCTGCACGGTGTGTACTGTGTGGAAGGCGTCGCCCCATTTTCTCCCATACCCTGAGTAGTGTTCTCCACTATTGTAGGATGACCACATGCGGATAAGTGAATGGCCGGGGATCTGTGATCGTGGAAGCATGCTACGCAAAAGCGCCGTCACCCTCTTGATCACACCCCTGTTGTGCAGTGCATCGGTGAACGTGTTGAACATCGATGGGATCATGCGTGTGAGCGGGATGCCCTTGGAAGGGATGCGCATCGTGGTGTTGCCGCAGGACGGGGAGATCCAAGTGCTGACCAGGAACGTGTTTCATTTGAACATGTCCTTGGAACTGCAAACGACTTATTTGCTCGCGTTCGAGCGGCCGGGCTGTGTTACCAAGCAGCTCTATTTCGATACGCATGTTCCAGAAGAATACCTCGAACGTGCGCCGTTCGACTTCCCCTTCAAGGTGACCTTGGAAGCGCCGCCGAAGGGTCGGTCCTTCGAATACGCCGGACCCGTGGGCAACATCCACTTCGATGAGCGCCACAAGGATTTCGCGTATGACACGGACTACTCGCTTATCGGCAGTGATGCGCTTGTGGCGCGCATGCGGGAAGCGGAGGAAAGACTTCCCCTTGTCACAATGGGGGGCGAACGACAAAGCGGTCCTTCGCGTGTTGAACCGATGGAAGTGCGTACCGGAACATCACGTCCCGGTATGGACGCGTTCCCGGTGCTCGTGCCGACCGGGTTGAGCGCCCCAGCATTGCTGCATCCCCCAGGGTCGGTGGATCGGGCATCCACAATTGCCCGCATGGCGCCGCATGGAACGCGCATTGCCCGCGCCCCGGTGCGAATGGAATTGAAGAAGGTGGATGCACCTGTCTGGCGAGTGTCGCCAACCGTACGGGTCACGCGTGTGGTGTCCGTAGTTGCTCCGAGTTCCACGATGAACGCCGCAAAGGCCGATCCCGCCCCATCGCTCCCTGGACGTGATGAACAGTTGATCGTGGAGCGCAACCGCGTTACCACGGTGGTGCGGATCACGCAGGACGACCACACATTGGAATACCGCCGCGTGGCCCAACGCTATGGCGCGGTGTTCTATTTCAAGAACGGACTGAACTGCGACGCCCTTACCTATGAACGCGGCACAGGAAAGTGATCAGAACGAAGATCAACCAACCCCACAAAAATGCCACTGAAAAAAGTGAAGGAGGCCGCCAAGCGGGACGCACGTGCCGGCAAAAGCGCCAGCACACAGGCGGGCGAGTTCATCCGCGAAGAAATGCACCACATAGGCGAAGCTGGTCATGCACCGAAGAGCCGCAAGCAGGCCATCGCCATCGGCTTGAGCGAGGCGCGCGCAGCGGGCGTGAAGGTGAAGGCCGCACCCAAGAAAGGCGGCGGCAACACCACGCGTCGGAAGTAAAAGCAGTTGCCCATGAGGTCGCTGGCGTTGATTCTTCTTTGCTCTTCGGTCGCGTTCGAGGCGGGAGCGCAGAACGCTTCCGCGCCCGTCTGGCATGTGCTCAACGACAGCGTCTTCATGGCGTTGGGCCTTACTGCCGATCAGGTGAAGCGGATCAAAGCGATCGACGTTGATCACGAAAAGGCACGGATCAAGACAACGAACGATCACCGGTTGACCGCACTGCGGCAAAAGCAACGAATGGCAAGCTTGATCGCGGACCGCGAGAAGGACGTCCAGCGGATCCTCTCAAAAGAGCAGTTCGCCAAATGGCTTGGTCGCGATGCTGAAGGCAACGTGCGACCATGCAGCGAATGCTCCCGGAATTCCGGGGGTCGTGATCCGTTAGCTTTCGCGCAACGCGCGCATCCACGCGGTTGATCATAGCATGGGCAGCAGCATCCGCAAAGGCAAACAGAAGAGGGAAGCCTTCCCTCTTCGCGTATGGCACTTCACCAGATCGATGGTGCTGAAGTACAAGGCGGACAACACCTTCGATCTGGGCGCGGCATTGTCCTACTACACCATCTTCTCCATCGTGCCGCTTTTGGTGGTGATCATCGGCGTATCGGGTCTGCTGGCGGGCAGGGAGGCGATGAGCGGGCAGATCTTCAACAACTTGAAGGACCTTGTGGGACCCGACACGGCGAAGACCTTGGAGGAAATGGTAGGCAAAGCCTACCTGAGCGGAAAGGGCGTTCTCGCCACGGTCATCGGCATTGTTACGCTGTTGATGGGTGCCACCGGGATCTTCGGTTCACTGCAATCCTCGCTCGATCTGATGTGGAACGTGAAACCCAAACCGGTGAAGAGCGTCGGCATGTTCGTTCTAGCCAAGCTGGCCTCCTTCTCTTTCGTGCTCGGCATGGGCTTCCTCCTCGTGGTGAGTTTCGCATTGAACTCGGTGACCGCCGTGATCGCCGCGCGCGTTGGTCATTGGATGCCGACCGCAAGCGCTGTGGCGCTGAGCGTGGGAACCATGTTCTTGTCCTTCTTGATCACCACTTCGGTTTTCGCCTTTCTCTTCAAGTATCTGCCGCACACGCGTGTGGCGTGGCGGGATGTATTCCCGGGCGCCATCTTCACCACGTTGCTGTTCGGTCTGGGCAAGTACATCATCGCCCTGTACTTCAGCACCAGCGATCCAGCTTCCACCTTCGGCGCAGCGGCGGGGTTGGTATCGCTGCTTCTTTGGACATTCTATAGCTCACAGATCTTCTTCATTGGTGCCGTGTTCGTGGAGCAGTGGGCACGCGATCATGGCCGCCCGATCGAACCGGCACCGAACGCGGTGAAGGTCGAAGTGCATGAGGTGGTGAAGGAAAAAGCACTACGCCGTTGATCGAACAACGAACGCCGGAAAGTGGTTGTGGCGATCCGGGGATCAGAACGCCTGTTGTTTCCATGCCGATACTCACACGCTATACCGAGTGGTAAGAGCACCGCGCTGATCTATGTGCGTCCACGCGCACCTCCCAGTGAAGTTGTTATCGCCCATACAGGTTCGCCAGTTCATGCACCAGCCGCATGTTGAACGGCTTGCTGATGCAGCCGTCCGCCATGCTCGTGGCCGCTTCTTGATGCAGCCTGTCATCATCATGGCCGGAGATCAGGATCACGGGGGTCTTGGCACCACTACCGCTGTGTTTCAACGCATGGCACAATGCCGCGCCGTTCTCATCGTTCAGGCATACATCCATGAAGATGAGCGCTGGATCCACTGCGGTGATGTCCGCATTGCTCGGTGCGCTCGTGCGGGTTTCCACCACATACCCTTCGTTCTCCAAACTGGCTTTCATCAAGTGAAGAAGATCCTGGTCATCATCTACCAGCATGATCGTGGGGTTCGGGTTGGTCATGGCTTCGTCGGTTGATCCAACCAGTTCAGTTCCGTGCCAAGACGGTTCTTCTTGTGCGAGCGCGGTCCTTCTATTCGCGCATCTGGAAATGAACGCAACATATTGTGGAGGTTCTTCCCCGAAACTCCAAGTGTTCCGTGAGGTGCGGCAACACGCACTTCGGGTTGAGAACACTCAATTGCCGGACTTGGGCATTGGGTCCATGCACCGGTACGATCTCTGCTTCCGGGGTCGTATGCCTATCACCGCGACCAGGTACGCGCCTCCGACCATGGAGCCGCTGCCCGATCACAAGCTGAAAGCCCTTGTAGGTGATCCTGAAAAAAGCGCAGCAACCTGCTGGAGCTCGACGGCAAAAAGCTGGACGCGCAGCCCCTCATCGAGCGAAAGACGCTTCTGCGCAAGGTGCTGAAGGACGGCACGCACGTTCGCTACAGCGATCACGTGGAAGGCGATGGCAAAGCCTTCTTCGATCTCGCCGCGAAGCGCGGGCTGGAGGGCATGATGGCCAAGCAACGCGATAGCACGTATTCACGCGGCGCCCGATCCGCGCATTGGCTGAAGGTGAAACACCATCAAGGACAGGAAGCCGTGATCGGCGGGTACACCGCGCCACGCGGTAGCCGATCGCATTTCGGTTCGCTCCTGCTCGGCGTATACGACGGTGATGCGCTCCGCTATGTCGGACGCACAGGCACGGGCTTCAATGAAGCGACACTCACTTCGCTCTTCGCCCAGATGCGGCCGCTCGTGCAAAAGACTAGTCCTTTCGCAAGCATTGTGCGGCCCAACGCACCTGCTGTCTGGGTGGCACCGAAGCTGGTGTGCAACGTGAAGTTCGCTGAGTGGACCGCTGACGGCCACATGCGCCAACCCGTCTTTATGGGCCTGCGGGTGGACAAGGATCCGAAAGAGGTGCGACAGGAAAACCAGAACCCCATGCCCAAGAGCAAAGCGAAAGTCCTCGCCCCAAAAAAGGAGAGTGCGGTTTCGGACGAGAAGTTGGCCAATGAGCGCATACTGACCTTCGCCGGAAAGCATGTGAAGCTCACCAACCAGAACAAGATCTACTGGCCTGATGACAACATCACCAAAGGCGAGTTGGTAGCGTATTACGACCGCATGCACAAGTGGATACTGCCCTACTTGAAGGACCGGCCCGAATCGCTGAAGCGCAATCCCGGTGGCCTCGCGGACAAGGGCTTTTACCAGAAGGACGCCAGCCCGGACACACCGAAATGGGTGAAGACCTTTGGTGTTCCCTCGAAGGGAAAGCGCGATCTAGTGGACTACATCATCTGCAATGA
>JANMKC010000339.1:0-3875 GCA_031371785.1 Flavobacteriales bacterium
GATCTGATCGTAATGTTTTCAATCCGGACCGCTAGTACCGAACAAAACCCTTCACGATCAATGCACTACGAAATTTCGTAGCGCCCATTCCGGCTTTCTCATGGACGTAGCTACGCGCCAGACGGGGTGCATGTCATAGAATAAGCGCGGACGGACTGGGAGTGTTCAGGGGGTCAAGGACGGACCTCCCGCCATTGGGGGTTCCACTTCATGTCGTGGGTTGGGCACAGCATCGCATAGAAGTTCGCCGTTGTACACTCATCGATATAGTCGCCCATGGTGTAGCGCTTCGTAGAACGGACATTCCTTGCATAGTCGATTCGGAGCCAAGCCTCGACGCATTGATCGGCATTCAACACGGCGAACGGCAGGTTGAAGAATCGCGATTGCTTAGCCCCAGGCTTAAGAAGGTACGATTCGATTCTAGTCTTTGGGGGGGGAAGAGCAGCTATCGGTTTGAAGTAGCCGATCGTGAGGATGAGCACATCCGTGCTATCTGGTTGCGGATTCAAAGTGGCCCATCTAGTCGTGTCTGCTGCAAGTAACAATGTGCTCTTTGCTGATGTGTTGGTGACCGTGATTTCGCATCGGAACCCTCTTTGTGGGGACGAATCCGCTTCACAGTGGCACGCTATATCCAACACTCCGTTGATGTCGGCCGAAAATACCTGTGCAGCCACTTGCGCGAGCGGAAGCGCAACAAACAACAGCAGGTGACCAAATCTAAAGGCACGCATCACTCAACCTTGAAGAAGCCGTCCTTCACATCACCATAGCCACCTGCGCCATTATGGGCTGGCGTGTAAGGCATGCCTTGTCCGTGCGTCCTGAGGAAATTCTCATTCAATTCGTGATACACTAGGCCCGCTCGAAGTTCACGATGCACTACGGAAACACCTAGACGCTTATCGTTGAGATAGATGTTGCCCGGTGGAAGATGAACGGCACCATCAACACCGGGCCGTGGGACGTCACCGGGGTGGGTCTCTGAGTAGGGCGTGATTGAGAGGTTTGTAGCTGGCCAACTTCCGGTAGTACATACATCTCCTAGAGAGAAGACCCTAGGAAGTAGCATGGCTCCAGACTTTCGTCCGTATCCGATACCTGCGGTGGAAAGACCCACGCTGTATTCATAAACCTCATCGCTTCCATCCTCCTTGGTGGCTGTCGCAAGACCATTGATAAGACCGATGCCATCGTCCTTCATGGCACCTTGAACGAACTTGTCATAGCCCTTCTGATTGAGAACTCCATCCTCGGTGAATCGGCCTTTCGCGGATTCAAAATCAATGGACACCTCAGAGGTCTTCTCATCGACCCGGACTAGGTCTTGGTACTTCTTCTTGACCATGGACTTGACGTCTGCCGTGGCCTTCGCCTTGTCACCTCCGATCTTGAAGATATCGCCGAGGGGGTCATAGTACAGGATGGGATTGTCACCCATGACTGCGTAGTCACTAATTGCGATCTGTGGCTTGGGGTCAAGGTTCCACCTCCGTCCCGTCCTGGTATCGTACTGCCAGAACTCCGCCGTCATGCTCGTACCTGCAGAGCCATATACCTCGTCGTCCTTCTCCTGTGAGTTGAACCCGAACCTGTACGATCCACTGCTGTAGTTGCGTCCGGGCAACAGGCTCCCGAAGGGTTCATACCCGTGCCAACCCACCACCTTGGGCATGTAATAGTCCACAATCTCATCGCCATCCTGGTCCACATCGTAGCGGTCGCCGGTTATCTCCACGGCCACGTTGCCGAGGTGGTCCTTCAGCTCAAATCGCCGCATGCCTGCCCAGCCGTTGGAGGGGAGGGTTTTGTAAATGCCCAGATCGGTAAGGCCGTACAGTTCCAAGGTGTTCATGTCCACGCCCACGCGGTCGCTACCGTACAAGGGCCGTTCCGTAAGGGCCAAGCTGTGCAACGCGGGTTGGCTTTCGTAGGTGGCCATGATGTTGCCTTGTGCATCCCGGATGTAGAAAGTGGTGGTGCCGCTGCCCAGCTTCTTCTTCCAGATCCGCTGCCCATCGGCCCCATAGCCGAAGCCCAGGTTCTCCAAGGGGCTGCCGCCTGTGCGCGTTATTCGCTTCACCTTGCCCGCAACTGTCCAATCGATCAACTCGATCTGCTCGCGTTTGTCATAGACCAAATTGCCTATCGCATCGTAGCGGTAGTTGTTGCCGCTGGTGGACCCATTGATGTTGGCCGTGCCCGAAGCGAGGCCGTACTCATCCTGCAAGGTGCCAAGGTCTTGGGCGATATCCTCCACTCCATCATTCGCCAGGTCCACGATGTTGTCCGCTACGGGCTCTGTCAAGTGGTACAGCCGGTTGCGCGCATGCTTGGTGCCGTTCCACTTCTGATAGCCGTATGCCATATCGTCGTATTGTTCCTCATGTTGGTCCCATCGCTTGGCGGTCATAATGTTGCCGTTGGCGTCGTAGGTATAGTCGCTCTTGTAGAGCTTGTTCGGCAGGTTCGGGTTGATGGTACTCCAGTCGTTGCTCGTGTTCAGTTTGTCGCTCGCGCGTGCATGGAGCAGGCGGTTCAACTGATCGTACTGGTACACGAAGGTGAGGCTGTTGCCCATGGCATTCCAGTGGGCTGCATCCCAATGGTTCGTTTCCGGCAGGGTCTGTGTCCAGCGGGCTATGTTGCCATTGAACAGTTCATGGAAGTCGGGAGCGTTGTCTATCGCACCACCGGGCTTGGCCAAAAAGTTGGAGGCCGTGTTGGTGCCCCAACCGGGGTCCAAGGCTTGGTAATCGTTTTTGTTGTAGGTGAGGCTGTACCCGAACACGTCGCGGGCGGTGTATTCATGCAGCCCGCCTTGCTTGCTGTCCTCCCCCATGTCGTTCTTCAGCATCAGCAGGTCGCTGTTCATGCCCTTCACCCACCCTTGCAAGGTGTAGGCATAACCCCACTCCGGCGCTCGGGTGTTTCCCGAGTGCCGCATGCTCTCCGGCCTCTGGCCGTCAGGTTCATCTTTCATCCTCGAACATCTTCAACGGACTTTCCGGATGAGCGCTGCTCCAAGCATAGTGCTCAGGTAATGTGACCAACCCTTCATTGACGGGATTGTTGTGAATGTACTCCACTTTCTGATCGAACATCGCCAGGTGCGTGATCTCGATCGGATGCGTGGTCTTCTGCCAGAACATCAGGTCCTGGTTCTGCTTGGTCTCCTGCGCGGCCTCCTTGAACAAGCGCATCAACCATTCCTTCCTGCTCTCGCCCGGTTCGTTGGCGATCAGTTCCAACAAGCGTTTGGCCGTGTAGCTCTTGAAGTCGCGCAGCACATCGGACAGCTTGCCCTCTTGCACCCGCGCGATCATGTGCAGATGGCTGGGCATGAGTCCGTAGGCGAACAGTTCCAAACCCTTGTTGGCTTGGCAGAAGGCCAGGCTTTCCACGATGACCTGAGCGTTGCGTGCTCGGGTGAACACATCAGCCCAACCCACTACCGTGAGTGTGCAGAAGTAGAGCATCCCTTCCTTGTGGGCTTTCAGGTGTTCGCTCATGGAACGAAAGTATCACTGACCGCCGGAGGCGGAGTGTTGCGCATGGCACTCGGGAAACACCCGAGCGCCGGTTTTGGCGACTTGTCATCGGAGCATTGGCACTTGTGCTTTCCTTCGCACACAGCCGCTGTCACGGGCAAGGACGCTCGGGACAGACCATACGCCGATCAACCTGAACCCAACGCATGCACCCATGAGCAACCCGATATCCCTGCGTTTTTCAACAGTTCCGGTGATCCTGGCCGTGTGGTGCGGTGGGGCCGCTGCGCAATCCACCCCTTTCACCTACACCGCCATGCTGATGCTGGACCGCATCAGCGGGTTGAGCATGGATGCCAGCGGGCACTATGCCGTGTTCAA
>JANMKC010000106.1:0-3351 GCA_031371785.1 Flavobacteriales bacterium
ACAACAGCAACAACGGGCCGAACTTCAGCACATTGAGCGAAGTGCGCGATGTGACGAACACGCCGGTGAGCTTCTGTGTGCCCATTGGTAACGACGCATTGGTGCCAGCGAGCTGTGACCAAACGGGTCTCACCATCAACAGCGTGATACAAGCGCAGATCAATACGAACGTGAGCGCGCAATACGGGATCGCCAGCAGTACCAGCGGCTACCAGTTCTGGATCTTCAGCCCGAACGCGAACTACAGTCGTCGCTTGTTCCGGAGCCATGCGGCACCGGGCAATGGCTGGCCACTGGCCACACCAGTGGCGCAACGCGCGGCGTATTTGAAGTTGAGCGCGATGAGCAACGCGCCAACGATCCCGAGCAATGTGCTGTTGAACGTTCGGGTGCGTAGCCGCGTGGCAGGTGTCTATGGTCAGTTCGGCCCGGCATGCACGCTCACCATCGGCACGGCTTTCACTTGTGCGATCACGCAACTTACCACCACCGTCACGCCGGTCATCTCCTGCGGTGCCACCGGCCTCGATCGGCAGAACGGCGTGCTATGGAGCAACAACGTCATGAACGCGAACAAGTACCAGTTCGAGTTCGTGAGGGCCACCGGATCGGTTTTTCTGCGCAACATCAGCAGTAATACGCGCAACCTGGACATGAGCACATGGGGCAGCATGGTCGCGCGGCCAAACTGTTCCACGCCCTACAACATCCGTGTGCGCGCAAGTTTCAACAACGGCACTACATGGTGCCCGTGGGGACCGGTTTGCACCGTGAGTTTCACTTGCCCACCGCAGGAGGGGCGCGAACTTGAGGACCGCACGCCGGAAGAGAGTACCGTGTTGCTCCTCTGGCCAAACCCTAGCCCCGGTGATCAGGTTTCCTTGGCCATGACCGGGTTGGACCTGTCGCTCTTCCATATCGACGTGGTGGTCTTCGATGCCTTCGGTAAACAGGTCATGACGAAGACCTGTGTTGCGGAAGCAGGCGAAGTGAATGCCAGCATCACTTCCGTACACGCACTTGCCAAAGGTTTCTATGTGGTGAAGGTCACCGCCGGAAAGCATCAGTTCATCGATCGGTTGGTGATCGAGTAGCCATTACGAACTCTTCAGATATCGTGCTGACAGGAGTGGGATCGCTGAACTTACCGGATCATCGCAGTGAAGCCATCCTGCTTTGCTCCGCATCGAGGGCCACATCCCCCTACTTTCGCCGCCCAAACCCCACACCATGGCACAGGACAGCGATGCACGATTGAGAGCGAAACGCAAGGCGGCCACGAAACTCGCCAAACGTGCGGCAGCAGCGCCAGCCAAGGCCGAAAAGCCTGCTGGCAAGAAGGTCGCGAAAAAGAAGGAGTGATCGGCGACCTCGTGCGACAAGGAGCCCTGCGATGAGCGGGGCTTTTGCGTTACGTACCGCCTACTCTCCCAACACGAAACGTATCGCGCCCTCGTGCTTCGTGCGCAGCGCATAGCTCCCCACCGGCAGCTCATCCACGTTCAATGTCATCGCGCCCGACCGTTCAAGGATGCGGAACGGCCACGTGCGCCCGTCCATGCCCACGATGCTGATCATGTCGCTCGACGGAACGCCCAGTACGTGGAGTGACGCACCACGCACGACCGGCACCGGCCACAACGAAGCTTGCTCTCCAGTGTTCTCCGGAACGCCGAGGCAAGGATCCACGACAACTGTGACCGCATCGGTGCTTGAACAACCACTATTACCTGCTTCCACACTGTAGTTGGTCGTGTTCGTGGGTGCCACCATGATGCTTTGTGTGAACTCGCCGCCCGGCGACCATGAATAGGTGTAAGGACCCGACGGCGCGACAAGCGTGATGCTGCTGCCCAAGCAGATGAGCGTATCCGGCCCGAGATCGACCAAGGGGTAAGGAATGAATGTGTAGCCCACGGAAATGGGCGCACTGCTGCCGCACACATTGTTCGCGACCACGGAAACATCGCCGGTCCCGGGCGTGTCGGCGATCACACCGATACTTGCAGTGCCTTGTCCAATGGTGATGGTCCAGCCGGGTGGCACGGTCCAGGTATAACTGCTCGCATCACCGAACGCGATGGCGTTGAAGACCACGGTGGAGTTCACGCAGGGCACACCGGAAGCCGCGATCTCGAACGGGTCGTAAGGAACACCCGCGCACCAGTCGTAGCGGGCAACCACACCATCGTTGCCGGAGCCGGGCAATAGTTGGGTATCAGCGCCCGGGTCGTAGTCCATGTCATGGCCATTGTTGAACGTGCCCATGTAGAACGCGTTGCCGTCCAGATCGAAGCCGCTCGCGAACGGGTAGTAACAATCCGTTCCGATGAGGAAGAACAGGTTGAAGTCCACGAGCCCGCTCACGTTCATCTTGTAGAAGCGGATGGTGCCCGAATTGCAATTGAGCGTGTACATGCCGATGCAGCCGCCTTGTCCATCGGCCACCACATCGCCCACGCTCATGCTGCCTACAGAATACAGGTTGGTGCTGTATACCTGATCGATGACAGCACCGTCGCCGTTGGTGTATTTCCACGCGACCGCACCAACGCCGCCGGTCTGTTGGCTCTGCACATACGCCGCGCCGCTGGCATCCACCGCCAACCGGCATTGGTAGTAGTTCGTACCGTGCTGTGCCATGAACTGCCCGGTGCTGTCGTAACGCATCAGGTTCTGCGAATCGCAGTAGACGTTCACCACGTTCGGCCCGGGATCCACATCGATCTGCGAGCCGGGGAAGCCGTTGTCGAACACACGGACCATGTAGAAGCTGCTGCCGTCGCGCATCACGGCGATGTCGCGCGAATTGCTGGTGCCCATAGGCGCCACGTACATGTTCGCCCATGCAAGGGTGCCATCGGTGTGATAACGCGCCACGTAGGAACCTGTGCTCGATGTGGGACACACCAGGTCCTGCACGCCGGTACCGGGATCGAAGTCGAACGTACCCTCGCCCAGATCCCCGCAGATGTATATGTTGCCCGCATCATCGCACGATAGCGCGCAATACTCTCCGCTCATGTCGGTCTGGTTCTCCAAACCGAAACCCCACTGGAACTGGCCATTGCTAGTGTATTTCGCATAGGCCTTGCCGGGGTTCACGAGTGTGTTGTTGGGCCCGGGATCAAGATCAAGTTGGCCAGTGCTGAAGCCCACCACGATGTAGATGTTGTCGCTACCGTCCACATCCATATCAAGAGGCATGAGCGTTGGCGCTGAAAGGGTCTTGGTCCAGAGCACCACTCCAGCGGAAGAGATGCGTTGGAGCACCACGCTGTTGTCGGATCGGCCCATGGCGAAAACGTCCCCGTTGGAAGCGGTGCGCACCCGGTGGTTGGTGGGCACCGT
>JANMKC010000144.1:0-8326 GCA_031371785.1 Flavobacteriales bacterium
TGCTCGCGAAAGCCGCTGATCCGGAGCAGGCCTATATCCACAAGGTGATGCCCGCCAAGCTTGCGCTGGATCTTCGCTATGTGCGTGAGCGATCGATGGCGCTCGACATGCGCATCATCGGTGCCACCATGCGGCGCGTGCTGCTCGGCTGGTGATCAGCGCACCACCACCTTTCGGGTGATCCTGCCCTGCGCGCTGAGGACGATCAGGGTGTAGATGCCCGCGCCCTCAGTGCGCAGGTCCAAAGTGAACGCGTCCGACACCGTGTGCATGGTGCGCACCGCTCGGCCCGTGATGTCGGTAACGAGGACATCAGCGGATGCACCATTCTTGAGCTGTACATGAACGATGCCTTCCGATGGGTTCGGATAAACATTCACGGCAGCGGCGGTCCGCGCTTCTGCAATGCCCACCACGAACTCGTCCTCGTTGAAGCCGATGCCTTTCAGGTAAATGAAGCCGGATGCTTCGTCCGCGTTGCCGCCCGGATCCGCGTAGACCGTGGGCAGCTCATAGTCGAAGTCGGCACCGTTGCTGATGCAGATCGGACTCACGGTGTGCCACCACGCACCGCCATCGGCCTGCGTGCCTCCGCTGAGCGACTTCTCGGCGGTCCATTGGGCTGTGCCCGCGTTGTAGGCCATGCCGTGTATCTCGGGAAATGAATTCTGCGCATCACTATCGCCGGACCGGTTCCAAGTGAAGAACACGTGCGTGCCGTCGGCTGTGCGGCTGGCCTGTGGACGATCGCCCTGGAGCGGGCCCGTGGTGAGGTTGAGCACGGGGTACTCGTAGTCCGTTCCGAACTTGTCGCTCAACTTGTCGATGGCCCATGTGATACCATCGCTTGTGGCCACGTGCAGGATGAAGCGCGAGGCGAGGGCGGTGAAGATGTAGTTCACGGAATCGGGCGAGCTCCCGTAGTACTGGGACAGTACTTCCGCCGCGATATGCAGCGTGCCGTTCACGTCCACTGTGAGGTCCATGTCCGCGAAGTAGGGCCGTGTTTCCCCATTGTCATTGGCGGGCATGATGTTGTCGATCATCCACTGCTCCGCGCCGAAGTCGTGGTTGGGCAGTTGGTTCCATGTATCGCCCCCATCGATCGTCTTCCACACCAGCGGCATCGGCCCTGTGCGGATCGCATCGTATTCCTTGCCAAGTACCACGCAATAGCCCACAAGGCCATCCGGCGCGAAGCCCATGTTCCATGTGTTCACCTGCACGAACTTGTTGTCGGTTCCGGCCGGGTCGTTGTACACCACGGTCTGTGGCGTCAGCGTGGCTACGCTGCTCCAATCCACTTGTTGGGTGCCCACGTTCCAAACGCCTTTGTTCACCTCGAATGCTTTGAACGTGATGGTGTCGGCGTTCTGGAGGCTGTTGCTCTGCCGCGAACTGAGGGCCCACAGCGTGCCATCGCTTTTGCTGCACAGGCCGTACGTATTGTATGTGGTGCGATCGCCATAGAAGTCGGTAAAGGTCCCGGTGGCATTGCTTCCGTCAAGTTTCGCCGAGGAGCGTTGCAGGTATCCCGTGTTGTTGAAGCCGAGCGTGGTATCCAGCGTGTTCAGCGCCATGCCCGTGCTTGCCGCGTAGGCGTTCGCCGGGTCGGTGTTTCCAGGAGGGTTGTAGAGCGCGGTGCTCGGATAGCGCGCGCCGATGATCGTGTCCGCGGAACCATCGAAGAGGTTCGGGGTGAGCAGGTGGTTGAGCGTCCATGTTGTGCCACCATCGGTGCTCACGTCGAAGCGCATCGTGCCGGTGCCACCTTGGCCCGCGAAGCCCGCCGGGTCTTGCCGGTGCCCGAAGATCACCGTGTTGATGTCCGGGTCGTAGCTCACCTGGTTCTGCGAGCCGAGCAGGATCGTGTACACATTGCCTGCTCCACCAAGTATGGTCGTTCCAGCTTTCGCGTGCCCTTGCACTGTAGGCTTCGTATGGGCAGGTTTCGTTTCGCGATGCGCACCGGTCGCGGGAACGCCCGTGCTCTCTTCCGCCGCTGGATGGTGCGCAGCGAAGCGTGGGGTTTGCGCTGTGAGCGTTCCGGTGCCGAAGATGATGAGGGCGAGCGTATGCAATGTCTTCATGGGCTGGATGGTGGTATGATCGGGCCAAAGTAGTGGCATCCCTGCGCTGTCCGTCACACCGCACGACACACCGTCCGCGTCCTGCGCGGCGGAACGCGACACGTACCCGGAAAAGAAGAGCGCCCTTCCAACGAGGAAGGGCGCTCACGAATTCGGGACGAGGGTCTTCGCTGACCGCGATGGTTACTTGTTCACCACCACCCGGAAGGTGGTCTTGCTGCCGTCGGCGAAGGCCATGCTCACCATGTACGTACCGCTCGCGATGCCGTTCATGTTGGCTTCAACAATGCCGTTCTCGATATGTACTTGTTGAATGGAAAGTTGCGCACCATCCATATCGGAGATCCCCAAGGTGGCGTTGCCGGTGCGGCCCTTCATCGGGATGCGCAGCAGATCACGCGTGGGATTGGGATAGGGAGTGCCGACCACCTCGGGTCGCTCCTGGATACCGATGCTGTTCACATCGATCATGCGCACCGCGTTCGAACTCTGGGTGCCCGCGAAACCGACGGACCAGGTAGCCCCGTTCTGCAAGGGTGTGGAAGGTTGGTCGGTGAACGCTTCGTTCTCCGTGTAATCCAAGTTGTCATCCGAACCGAGGAAGACCACGCTCGGGTCGTCGGTGGCCAGGCAGAACAGGTAACGCACGTTGTCCTGCAGGACGACGGGTGCGGAGAAGGGGATGAAGCCGCGCCAGCGTGTGGTATCGACATCGACGATGTACTCCGCGTTGGTCAGTTCGTTCAGGGTGGTGATAGCGAAGTTGCCATCGCTCAACCCGGTGAAATCGTCCAGCCATTCGTTCACGCTCACGCGCAGGATCTCCCCGTTGAGGGTGTTGGGCGTGTTCACCGCTGCGAAGACCTGCAAGCCCGTGGCGGCCACGCGGCTCGCGTTCGCGTTCTGGAAGTGGGCGCAATAGGTGAAGGACGCTCCGGGCGTGCTCGGTGCCGAAGCCTGCTGGCTTACGGGCAGGTGCGACGTGGAATCGATCTCGGCGAAGGAGTAGAGGTCTTCCACATACAGCGTGGTTACAAAGGTGTTGTCGGCGGTGTATTCCTCAGCGGCGGGCGATGCCGCGGTATACGTGATGCGGTAGAAGCCGCTGTAGGACGATTGGCTGAACGCGGGTAGTTCCACGAACACGCTATCCCCGCCCGCCGCGATCAATGCGACAGGTGTGGAGGTCTGCGAATACACCTCGCTGCCGTTGTGCGTGATCGTTGCGTTCAAGGTCACGTTCGTCTGGTCCTGGTTCCCGTAGTTGTGGATCCATGCACCGAGCACCGGGCTGTATTCCGATGCGTTCTGGCACAGGAGCGCTGGCACCGCTGCTGCAGGCGGGGTGAGCATGTCCTGGTTATAGAAGCCGAGGTCGAAGTCGAACAGCCCGGTCTTGTTCCCGAGGTAGGCGGTGATCGTGGTGCCTTGGGCCAGCGCGGCCGCCAGGACCTGCCCGCCCGCTTGTTCGATCAGGAACGTGGGGATTGTTACGCTCGCGCCATAGGTGCCGGCACCCATCGCGATCGGATTGGCCGGCACGTTGTTGATGATGACCACGGCCACGGCCCCGGAATCCTGGCAGAACAAGGCCTTCAGTGAGAAATTGCATGTGCCGCGATAAAGCACCGCGATCTTGCCTCGGATCTCGGCCGCGTTCATAACGGTGTCGCATACCAGGCTGTCCTCGGTCGGTGAGATACTGTAGGCCAAGGCCAGCGTATCAGTGACCGCATTGGCCAGTATCGTCATGTCCGGCGTGCCCCAACCTTGGGCGGGATCGGCCCACGTGGTGGTATAGTCACCGATCAGGCCGGGAGGGTCCAGCACGTTTACCACCACTTGCGCATCGAGCCGTGTAAGTGCTGCGCAGGTGAGCAACAGCGAGTAGATCTTCTTCATTTCCGTTAGGTTAAGGTTGGGCGAACGGTCGGAAAGGTAGCCAACCGATCGTCCCTGCTGACGATCATCGACGGGCCTATCCTGCAAGGCTGTGAAGGCTATGCTGCGGGGGCCAAAGCGGAGAGCAGGCGCTCCATATCCTCCGTTCGGTCCGGGTCGTTCAGCTTCTGGTAGCTGTTCAGCAGGTTGTTCAGTTGCCTGCGTATGATGTCCACGTTGGAGCACGGTTGGTAGAAGCTTTCGCGCTCGGGAAGGTTCAACTTCTTCAGGAACTCGTTGATCTCGTTCTTCCCCAGTATGTCGCCCTGGCTGAAAGCGTTCACATAGAAGAGCACGCCCTTGTGGCCGAGTTCGCTGGCCATGGTGCCGTGTTCGTCCATCCAGGCAAGTACGAAGTGGTTCGGCAGGTTCACCCCGCGCAAGGGGAGGTCCAGTTCTTCGGCGAGCACCTGGTAGATGATCGCGAGCGACAGCGGATTGCCCTTCTTGCTATCGAGCACTTCGTTGATGTAGCAGTTCTGGGGCGCGTGGTAGTTGCGCTTATTGCCCCGGTAGCCATGAATGGAGAAGAAGATGTGGTTGAAGACGCGCACCTTCTCGAAGGCCGTCAGGTTGTCGTTCAGTTCGAGCCAGATGTCCTGCCGCAAGGCCGCCAGCTTGCTCTTCACGCGGTGCTCATCGAGTTCCGGATAGCGGTAGCGGCAAATGGCCATCGCGCCTTCCAGCAGGTCGTCTCCGCCCGCATCGCCCCATGCCTTCAACCGTTGGAAGGTGCCGTCCAGATGGATCGTGTGGAGGATGTCCTCGATGCGGTTGCGGAAGAGGTCGCCCAGATCGTCCACTTCCCAAGCGCGTTCCAGCTCGGGTACTACCGGCGTGCCAAGGGAAACGATGCGGTCGCGGATCTGCGTGTAGATCCCTTCGTCAGGATCGTCGATCAATTTGATCAGCGCGTGGATCTCGTTCTCGCTCACTTCGATCGTCGAAGCGTCTTCGCGAAGGCGGATGCCTTTCCTGCGATACGCATCGACAGGGCCAAAGTATCCGGCCTTTCCTGCCGCCGGTGGGCGGTGCCGTCACGTTTCAACCACTGTGCTGTTGATCGGCTGGAAGGACTGAGAACCTGTTTTCAAAGTCTCTTCCAACGCGGCCCCGATGTACATCGGGGCGCGGAGGTGCGGAGGCGCGCAGAGACCGGCTTGACCAAAGAGATGGTGACCGCGGAGGAGATCCGCCTTCGGCGGATCCTCTGCGTCCGACGTTCCTCTGTGTCCCGTTACAAACTCTGCGTTCTTCGGGCCTCTGCGCGCCTCCGCGCCCCGATGTACATCGGGGCTGCGTTTGAATTCGGCCAGGATGGTCCGGAACAAATTGCAAACAGCTTCTGAGGAACATGGAACATGGAACGGAAGAACAAAGATCATTGAACAGAAGAACTGGGAACGCAAGACAGCGGATCCACTTCGACATTCACTGTTCCATGTTCTTCCTTCGATGTTCGCTCAGCCCACGACGCGCTCAAGTACTTGATCGATCATACGCTCGATAGCGGAGTGGTGGTCCTTGCTGTACTCCTTGCGCAAGCGATTGGCCACCACGCTGCAGATCGTACAGGCCCGATGTCCGAGCAATCCGCTGAGGCCATAGAGCGCGCTGGTCTCCATTTCGAAGTTGGTGATGCGCAGATCGTGCCCGGCGATCTCGCCCGGCCAATGGAAACTGGTGAAGTGGTCGTTCAATCCATCCACGCTCGGGATCGCGCGAAGTTGCCTGCCCTGCGGACCATAGAACCCGCCGGAGGTGGCGGTGATGCCCGTGACGTTCCCATCACCCAACCGGTTCACCAGCGCGGCATCGCCGAAGGCCAAGTACGGCACAGGCAAATTGTCCGGCCAGTCCGTGTGCGCGAGGATCGCTTGCAACAGGCGCAGTTCCTCATCGGTGTTCTCATTGGCGTAGTAATGCAGCACATTGTCCAGTCCGAGGCCGCTATGGCTCACGATGAAGCTGTCCACCGGGATGTCCTCCTGCAACGCGCCACAGGTGCCCATACGGATGATGGTGAGCGCGCGGTGCTCGCGCTTCGGGGTGCGGGCTTGAAGATCGATGTTCACCAACGCGTCCAACTCGCCGAGCACGATGTCGATATTGTCCGTGCCGATGCCCGTTGCTAATGCGGTGATCCGTCGCCCATGCAGGGTACCGGTATGCGCGATGAACTCGCGGTTCTGCGAGGTGTGATCGACCTGATCGAAACGTTTGCTGATGAGGGCCACACGGCCCGGATCGCCCACCACGAAGACGATGTCACCGAGGTGTTCCGGTCTCAGCGCGAGATGATAGACGCTGCCGTCCGGGTTGAGGATCAGTTCGCTTTCAGGAAGAAGGGTGCCGGGTTCGGTGAGGGTGATGGGGCGCATGCGGCAAGTTTACCCCGAGAGAGTTTACCAATGAAGCGGTTTACCAGTGAAGCAGTGGCCGGATCCGCGAGGTGGTGCTTCGGTCGGCGAAGGATGCGATATGCACGGTCGCGAATGCCAAGGTGGATCGGGCGGAGCATTGGTTGGCAGGTAAACTGGTACTCTGCTTCACTGGTGCACTTCACCGCCCGCCGAACACCTTCTTCAACAGCTCGCTCGTGCGGGCCAAGGGGTCCTTGCGGATCTTCAGTTCCTCATCGGCGACCAACGTGAAGAGGCCGCTGATCGCACGTTCGGTCACATACGCTTCGAGATCGGGGTCCACGGCTTTTCCACCGGTGAACATGCTTGCCTTGTTGTAGCCGTTCGCCAAGGGTGTCCAGTAGTTCGTGAGGGCTACCTTCTTCGTTGCCGCCTCCACAATGGGACGGAAACGAGTGGTGAGGGCGGCCGTGGTCTTGTCCTTCAAGTAGGTGGTGGCCGCATCGTCCTTGCCCTTCAGGATCGCGAAGCCATCGCCGATGCTCATGCCTTTTACCGCATCGGTAAAGATCGGCACGGCCTCCTTCGCGGCTTCTTCCGCCGCGCGGTTCAGGGTGAGTTCGAACTCCTCCACCTGCTTGCTCATGCCGATGGAGTTGAGCGTGCTCTTCATTTTCTCCGCTTCCGGTGGGAAGGGGATCCGGATGCGTGTGTTCTTGTTGAAGCCATCAGCGACGGATGCGAGGGACACGGAATTCCGCGCGCCTTTGGTCAAGGCTTCCTTCAGGCCGCTGATCACATCCTCGTTGCTCAAGCCACCGGAAGGTGGGAGCACCTTGCTGGCCGCATCCTTCAAGCTCTTGGGGAATTGTGCGGAACACCCCGCGGTACAAAAGGCAAGGGTGAACAGTATCGCGTTCTTCATCATGATCGGTTTTCAGTTTCCTTCCATCATTCGTGCCAGCGCAGCGCGCCACTTCTCCGGCACGGGGATGCTGCTGTTGGCCTTGTAGTCGAAGCAGACCATCACGCTGCGGCCCTCGGTGCGCAGTTCACGGGTTCCATTCTTGATCATGAACAATGCATAGCGCAGGTCGAAGCTCTTGTTGCCGATGGCGCTGCACCAGGTCTCCACTTCCACGGTGTCGCTCAAATGCACCGGCTTCTTGTAGTCCACTTCGTTGCGCGCGAGGATCAGTCCGAGGTTCTTCCAGTCATGGTCCTTTTCGATGAAGGTGCGCAGCAGGTCCATGCGCGCTTGCTCGAACCAGGAGAGGTACACGGCGTTGTGCGCGTGACCCGCCATGTCCATGTCGTTGAAGCGGATCTGGATGGGAGTGGTGGTGCGCATGTCCGGTAAAGGCGCAGGGGCAGAGGCAGGGGCAGCGGATCGCGGTGGTCCTGCTCTTGCGCCTGTTCCTATCAGGAAATAGGGTTGAGGATCACCGAGAACACCGTGATGCTGTTCGGATCGCGATCGTAGAATAGCTTGTCGAGCGCCTCCAATACGTTCTTCGCGCGGAAGTAGGAGGTCTGCAATCCGTTGTGGCCGCGCGTGCTCCATTGCACGGTGTAGCTGCTCGTGCGTTCCTTGTAGGTGCGCACGTATTCGAGCATGTTTCGCAGGGCGTCCATGCGATCGCTGCCTTCGGTGGCATGGAAGAGGAAGCTCTGGTCGTGATGCGGATTGATGGTGATGAGGTGCAGCTTCACACGCTTGCCCTTCTCATCGAAGTTGAAGATCAGGTTATCGTGCCCGATGCCGATGTGGTCGCCGATCTCCTTCTGCAGCTTCGCCGTTTCGAGGTTCTTGTCGCGCGTCATGTCGTCGATCCGTGTCTTGAAGTGCGCGAAGGTAGATGAGGGCATAAGCGCTTTTCAGGTTTGTGACGATCCCTTGGTTCTGAGATCGGATCCATGGTTCCCAATAGG
>JANMKC010000160.1:0-1877 GCA_031371785.1 Flavobacteriales bacterium
CCCGAACGCCGAGGCCGAATGGAACAAGTACCGCGATGAACTGCGCAAGGGGAAAAAGAAAAAGGCGCTGCCGCACCTGATCGCCGCCGTGCGCTTGTGGAACGCGGATGCCGAGGTTGCGCCATGGCGCAAGCAACAAGCGCTGGAAGCATTGAAGGCGCTCGCGACCCGCCTGGGCCGCACCGACGTGCTCAGCGAGTTCGGTCTATGAACGGATGCGTTGTTCATCCGCCGGATGTTTTTACCTTCCTCAACCCGATCACAGTGCCATGAGGAAGTTCGTCATCGCGTTAGTACTCCTCCACATCACCCCGTTGGTCGCGCAGCGGATCGATCTGCCCGGTGTAGTGGTGGTCCAGAACAGCGAGTACGAAACGGGGCATCGGCGATACGTGAGCGATGCGAGTGTGCGTGCTCCGCTTGCCAAGGCAGTGACTTCCGACAAGGAAGGGCGATTCGCACTTGTCTTCGCGGGAGTGGAGAACGGAACTCCCGTGCGCATCACTGTGGAGAAACCGGGGATGGAAGTGGTGAACAACAAGGAGATCGAACAGGTGATCCTCGGCCGCGCTCCACAGTTCAAGGTGGTGATGGCCGATGCGAAGAAACTCGCGGAAGCGCGGATGAATTTCTACAACGTGGCCACGGGAAGCATCACGCGCAGTTTCGAGCGGAAGATGATCCTGTTGCGCGACTCGAGCGTGAAGTTGGAAGCGCGCATGGCCGCGATCAACCGCGAGTTGGAAGACACGCTGGGAACGATCGGCCAGGCGATGGAGGCGATCGCACATCAGCGCGATCAAGCGCTCGCCCGCTCGCAGGACCTCGCCCATGAGTTCGCCTCCGTGGATCTTGACGATGCTTCGGCGCGCTATCGGCAGGCTTATGCGTTCTTCTCGCGCGGTGAGATCGACAGCACATTGAGCGTGCTCGACGCCGATCGATTGGGTGCGGACTATCGCAACGCCATAGCGGAGAAGGGCCGAGGGCTGGCGTTGATGGAGAAGGCGAACCAGAGCATCCGGCAACTGTTGCAGAGCTACCGGTTGAAAGCCGACGTGCAGGAAACACGCTTGCAATACGCGGCGTCCATCGCCACCCGCGAGCGGATGCTGGCGATCATGACGCGCGAACGTGACGCGATCGATGCGCTTGATGGGATCAAGGCCTTGCACGACCTCGTGCTGTTGGAAGAGATCGTCCTGCGCTTGGACAGCGGCGTGGCGCATGCCCGGCGCGGCCTTGATCTCGCGACCGCAAGCCTTCCTTCCGGGCATCCGGAGATCGCCGGCCTGCATGCCGATCTGGGCATCCTCTACACCTTGATGAGCCGTTACGATGAGGCCATGAAGGAGGAGGACATGGCACTCGCGCTCCAACTGGCATCACCGGGGGACAGCATCGATCTGGCTTCCACCTACAACAACCGGGGAAATGTGAAATACGAAATGGACGATTACCCGGCGGCCATCGAGGATTTCCGTATGGGCCTGGGCATTTGGGAGCGAAGGCTTGGAGCGGAGGATCGATCCGTGGCCAAAGGCTGCGGGAACGTGGCCAACGTGCTGATATTGACAGGTGCGCTGGACGAAGCGCGAACACTTGCCGAACGCAGCCTGGCGATCCGACGCAAGATGCTGGACAAGAACGACCCGGAGATCGCCCATACACTGCAAACGCTCGCGCGCATCTCGCAGGAACAGGCCCGTTTTCCCGAGGCCATCACTGAGAACCAGGAGGCCCTGGGCATACTGCGCCGGATCCTCGGGGACGAGCATCCGGATGTGGCACGGTCGCATGGGCTCATGGCCTTTGTCTATCGTGACCAGGAACTTTGGGACCCGGCATTGGCCGAACTGGACACCGCTGTGGCGATC
>JANMKC010000167.1:0-20172 GCA_031371785.1 Flavobacteriales bacterium
GCGATGATGGCGACGATGGCACCTAGGACGACGAGTGTGATGATCGAGCGGTTCATGGGTTGAGCGCCGTAGCCCGGCGAAGCTGCTTTGGTTTATGAGCGCAAAGATGCGGGGCGCGAAGGCACGGCCGAGGGGGCGTGATGAGCGGCACGGGCGATCCGTGGATCGCGCAGGCAAGGGCCGGCTACCGGAAAATGGCCGTGCTGATCACCCCGTCCGCGCCGCACTGCCCGCGGTACATGCCGGTGCAATTGAAGTCGAGCACGATGTTGCCGTGGCGATCGATGGCGATCAAGCCGCCGTCGCCATCGAGCAGGGGGAGCTTCTGGTGTACCACGATGCGAACGGCTTCTTCCAATGTGAGGCCCTTGTATTCCATCAATGCGCTCACGTCGTAAGCGGCCACCGCGCGAATGAAGCTTTCGCCATGCCCGGTGCAGCTCACGGCACAGGTGCCGTCGTTCGCATAGGTGCCCGCTCCGATCAAGGGGCTGTCGCCGATGCGTTGGAAACGCTTGTTGGTCATGCCTCCGGTGCTGGTAGCGGCGGCGAGGTGGCCGCTCGCATCGAGGGCCACAGCGCCAACCGTGCCGAATTTTTTCTCGTCCGGACCAGCGTGATCCAGTTGGTACGCATCGGTGCCTTGCAATCTTTTCCACTGGTCATAGCGGAACTGGTCGAAGAAATACTGGTCATCCTCGAGCGCCACTTTTTCCTGGTGGGCGAACTCGAAAGCCCCCATGCCGCTGATGAGCACATGCGGGCTGTTGTCCATCACGCGGCGCGCCAGGCCCACCGGGTTCTTCACGTTGTTCACTCCGGCCACGGCGCCCGCTTTCAAGGTGTGGCCTTCCATGATGCTGGCGTCCATTTCGTGCTGACCGTCGGCATTGAAGACGCTTCCTTTCCCAGCATTGAAATGCGGACAATCTTCCAGCGAACGGACTGCGGCTTCCACGGCATCGAGTGCCGCGCCACCATCCTTCAGCACATCATGACCGCGTTTCAACGCATCCTCCAGGCCCTGACGGTAGGACTGCTCGCGCTCGGGCGTCATCTCGCTGGGGGCGATGGTGCCAGCACCGCCATGCACGGCGATCGCGAAGTTGTTCATGGGGAGTGGAATGAGGGGCGAATGTAGAACCGCCCTCGCCGGATGAAAACTACTTGGATGAACACCCCACGCGAAGACACTTCGGTAGTCAAGAACAGATGGGCACAGATCGATCCAGAATGTCAGCGTTGAGCGATCGGGCGACCAACTTGCATGCGATGCGGGGACGCTTGAAGTTCAGGATGAAGCCGCTCCCGCGACCGGTGCGCAGCGCGATCACCCAGGGCAGAACGAACAAGACCCGAAGTATCGATCAGTCCTTGATCAGCACACCGTCGGCCATGAATGACCAACTGGTCTCGGCCTGGGTGATCTTATCGCAGTCTTCCTTGCTCTTGCCAGCGTCCTCAGCATAGTGCTTCAGTGCGGCCACGTCGGTCACTTCTTTGATCGCACGACCTTGGATCACGGCCTGCTTCCCTTCGAGCCCATTGGTGGGTACGAAGAACGCGTAGTCCTTGAAATGCACCTTCATCGTGCTGCCGTCGGCCATCTTCACATCCATCCAGCAACCCTTCTTCGCGCAGCTCGCGGTTATCTCGCAGGCCAGTTTGGCATCGAGCGAATCCTTGCCCTCGATCGCCTTGCCGAAGTCGGCCAGCGCGATGGCACCATCCGGGGTGATCGCACTACCATAGCTCTTGTAGCCGGAGGCATTGGAAGTGGCGGCGCTATCAGCATTGTGCTCGCTCGGGTCGCTGCTGCCCTTGGGTTCGTTGCTACAGCCGGCCATCAAGGCCGCTATGCCGAGCGAAAGGAGGAAGTAGTGTTTCATGCTTTGCCAGCCATGGTTTGTGCGAAGGCTCGGCGCGAAAGTAAGTAGCGGCAGTGGCTCGGATCAGGGGTCGCTCCGATGCACGCGATATTTGATCCGGGTCCAGCGACTTTCCACGTTGAACATCACTCGGCCCACAAGCATCATGAAGCGACCCACGCTTGTGCGCACGTTGCTCCGGATCACGACACGGGCCTTGCTTGGCGTCGCAGGGTTCATCGGCTTGTACCTGCTTGCCGCCTGGGTGCTGCCGATGATAACGGTTAACAACGATGCGGTGCAACCCGCCAATGGCACCACGATCTTCATCCGCAGCAATGGCGTCCACACTGATCTGGTGTTGCCGCTGCGCACCGCACAGAAGGATTGGACACGCGAACTTTCCTTCGCGCACACCGCTTCGCAGGATACGGCCATGCGTTATGTCGCCTTCGGCTGGGGCGACAAGGGATTCTATCTCGAAACACCAACATGGGCGGACCTGAAAGCCAGCACGGCGATAAAGGCCATGTTCTGGATGAGCAGTTCGGCCATGCACGTGACCTACCACACGGAACTGCGGGAAGACGACCACTGCCGCATGCTGCATGTGAGCGATGCCGCGTTCGTGAAGCTCGTTGCGTACATCGGATCGGGGTTCCAGCGCGACGCCACCGGCCAACCACAGTGGATCCTCGGCCACAGCTATGACCGCAACGACTGCTTCTACGACGCACGCGGCACCTACAACCTCTTCTTCACGTGCAACACCTGGGCGAACGACGCGCTGAAACAAAGCGGGCTCAAGGCCTGCTTGTGGACACCTTTCGACACGGGGCTTTTACGGGCTTACGCACCCGCCCGATAGGATCCGGGCGATGTTCCTGCTACAGTTGCTCATCGCACTGCTCGGCCTCGCGCCGTTCATCGGCCTCTTCTTGGACTATCACAAGAGGAGCAACATACACAAGGCGGTCCTTTTCATCATGGCTCTTTTCGTCACCATCGGTACGATCGCGTGGCTGGGCCGGTCACATTATTGGGCATTGCTCCTCGGCATGTCCTTCGCCACGCCGATGCTCGTGTTCCTCTACGTACTCGTCGCCCGCTCGCGGAAATGAACCGACCAATAGGCCACCTTCATATGTCCCACGCGAATACGTTCGTGCCTGAGCATTGTGCCCAGAACGGATCACGCCGCTGATGTATGCACCGCTACCTTCCTACAGATCGGCGAAAGTTGACCACAACCCCCTGTGAACAAGGGGGTGACAATTGTTAACAGGCTGTAACGGGCGGGTGAACTATTTTCGCCCGTCCCAAACCGACCACCTGTGGCAAGGATCGTTGAAGCAAGCACACCCCTGGGCGGCTCTCTTACGCCCGACCAGAAGCGGTTCTTCAAGAAGAACGGCATCATCCACTTCCCCGGTTTCTTCACCAAGGAGACCGTGGCGAGCATCTGGAAGGCGTGCGAAGAAGTGCAGGATCGCTGGATCTCGGAGAACCGGGAGCTGGTGAACGGCATCCCGGTGAAGTATGGCAACGACGTGGACGGCAAACGCATCGTGCAGCGCTTCGCTTTCGCCAACCAGCACAGCGCGGTGCTCGCGGAAGTGCTGCGGGACCCGCGTTTCGAAACGCTGCTGGGCCTAGTGGGTCCCGGTGCCCGCTTGGGTATCGACGAGAAGGATGGCCTGGTGGTGAACCATTATGTGAACACCGACGCCAGCAAGTTCACCCAGATGGGCTGGCACACGGACAGCATACGCGACGTGTTCCTGGGCAAGAAGATCCTGCCGATGCTCAACGTGGGCATCCACCTTGATGACCAGAACCCGCGCAACGGTGGCCTGCGCCTGCTGCCCGGCACCCACGATCAAGGGTTGTGGAGCATGATCTTCAAGAAGAAGTACTTCCTGAACAACCAACCCGACGACCGTGAAGTGGCGTTCGAGATCAAGGCCGGTGACCTCACCGTGCATGATGGCCGCTGCTGGCACCGCGTGGAACGCAGCAAGCTCACGGGCGAAGCGAGCCGACGCCGGGTGATGTACATCCCGATCATCGCGGGCAAGTACGATCCGAAGTCCACCGAGAGTCCTACGCCCTTCTACCACCGCTTCCACCATTTCGTGAAGTGAGCCGCTGAAGCGGACGTAATATCCACCTGCAGGTCGGTGCCTGTAGATGGTTGCTGGTTGTTGGCGAACGCATGTAAGCCTACTGCCCACCACCTCCAACAACCATCAACCAACAACCAGCCCCCGGCCTTCGCCGGGGCAACAATCAACAACCATCAACCACCCATGGAAGACAAAGGCTACGCATTGATCACCGGTGCGAGCCAAGGGATCGGTGCAGCGATCGCGTTGGAACTGGCCCGCCAGGGTTTTGGCATCATCGTCACCGCTCGTTCGGAGGAAGCGCTTCGAACCGTATGCGCCGAAGTCGCGAAGCTCAATGGAGGCAGGGTCCACGCACTTGTCATGGACCTGCTCGAACCGGACAGTGTGGAACGCATCGTCCATTTCGTCCGTGAAAAGAAGGCGCCCCTCACCTGTTTGGTGAACAACGCGGGCCATGCGCATTGGGGACTCTTCGGCAATGAGCCGATGGAAGAGCACCGCAAGCTCATGCACGTGAACATGGACATTCCGGTAGCGCTCACCCATGCGCTGTTGCCCGACCTGAGGAAAGCGAAGCGCGCATACATCCTCAACATGAGCAGCATGACAGCTTATGCCCCGCTGGCCAGCATGTCGCTTTATGCGGCCAGCAAAGCCTTCATACGGCACTGGAGCCGGTCTTTGCGGATCGAGCTGAAGGGCACAGGCATTTCGATAACAGCCGTTTGTCCGGGCAGCGTGATCACCGGTTTTACCGCACGCGCGGGCATGCAGGCCATGGACGATCTGGCGAAGAAATTCGGCACACCACCGGAGCCGGTGGCCAAGACCGCAGTGGCCGCCATGTTGAAAGGCAAGGCCGAAGTAGTGCCTGGCTTATTGAACAGGATCACGGCGGCGGTGCAGGCCATCACGCCGATGTCGTTGAACGAGAAGATCGCGAGCGGTATCTACCTCAAGCGGCTGCCCCTTCGGGACGCGCACCGCAAAGGTTCAGCGTAAGAGCGCTCGCCTTCCACGCGAGCCAAACGAATACAGGTGCGGCCAGCACATCCACGGTCCAGTGTACATGCTGCACGAGGACCAGTACACCGACCGCAGCGGTAGCAAGTGAAGCCATCCTCCGTGCCACGCGCCCATGTGAAATACAGACCATCAAGGCGATCGAGGCGGTATGGCCACTGAAGAAAAGGTCCTTAAGGAACGGAACGCCACCGGGGTAAAAGCTTTGAGTGATCGGATCCACCAGTGGGATGATGTCGGTTGGTGGTTCCAGCGTGAAACACCACATGGCCATCACCCGAAGCATCATCAGGATGGCATACGCGTGAAGCCCGCGCACGATCGTCCACGGTTCGCGTGAAGCCCGGACGATGCTGATGAACAGCGTGGCATAGAGCACGGTGAAGGTGAGCCAGGTCACATCCACCGGACCAATGGCATTGAGCACTGGATCGTTCAGGACATGACCGGGCCGCATCCCGATATAGTGGAAGAAGATCGGCAGTCCCATGGCGATGGGCACGGCGGCGATGGCCGCAACGAGCAGCGCGGTGCGGAACGAACGCTCGCGCCACGCCGTTCGCCAAGCCTGCACAAGACCGGAAGACAATGATCCGTTCACGCCTTGCTGGTCATGGACTCACGGCACTTGCTGCGCACGCACGTTGTTCGGCGTGGTGCTACCGACATTGATCAGGATCGGATCGCGATCATTGTTCGCGCCCGTATAGCGGACAGCACCGTCGAGATTCACGTCCTCCCACCTATAGCCGTTCACCGTATTGTTCGGCGTGGTGCTCCCCACCATCAGGAGGATCGGGTCGCGGTCATTGCCTGCACCGGTGTAGCGGAGATCCGCATCACCAACCGCATCCCCGCACCATAGTGCAGCCTTGGTACCGATGATCGTTCGTGCGTTCGTTCCCCAGACCGGAGTGAGCGGATCGGAAAAGTCGAGCACGGGCATCGCGTTGGTGAGCGCGATGGCAGCAGCGGTCATCACACCCAGATGGTTGCGGTGCTTGATGCACACGTGGTAGTTACCCACCGGTACACCGATGCGCGGTGCGCTCGTTCCATCATAGTCCACCACATCGCCATCGCGTTGCAAAAGCGCGGGACGGGAATAGATGACGCGGGTGGGCAATGCAGCATCACGCACTTCAAGCACCAACCAGTCCACGATCGCATCGTGGCCGGTGATGGAGTTCACATTGGCGTTCATCGCATGCGTGCCGCCTTCATCCAGATATGTATAGCCAAGTGTTGAATAGGGCTCGGCGGCAGGCAAGAGACCTTGAGTGCGCAACGCGTCGGACATCAGTTGGGCGTTGCTGTCATACGGCCCTTGCAGGAGCACACGCGAGGGAAGACGCAGGCCATTGAACACACTGATGTCGTCGAGGAAAACGTTCTGCCCACCGTTGGTGAGCACGTAGAACCAGAACTGCGCGACGCGGCCCGCGAGCGGATCGACCTGCATGAGCGCATCGCGCCAGTGTGCGCACTGCGTGGGCTGCCAGGGTTGGCCGGCCACATAACCACCACCGTTGGTGGCGAGCGCCGCACCGCTCTTGTTGAAGTAGGTGTTGTAGACCTGGTAGCTGCAATCGTTCCCATATACCTGGAAGGTCTCGGTGTTGGTCGCTGTCTCTTGCGCGTAGCTGTAACGGAATTTCAAGTACGGCAAGGTGGCGGTGGTCATGTCGATGCGCGGCGTGCCGATCTGCGGACCGGCCGCTGAGCCGGTGAACGTGTAGCCATTCACATAAGCGCTGGTCTGCGTATCACAACCGCCCACCGCATCGGCCGTCCATGCGAGCGAACCTTGGGTGCCACCTTCGCCACCATAAGAGGTCCAACCGGTGGGCGGGAACATGCCACCGTTGAAGTTCTGGGTGAACGGAAGCGCGGTACCACCGGTAGCGGTGATCGCATTGGTCACCGTGGTGGAATGTGTGGAAGTACCATCACCCACGACAAGTGATACGTTGTAGTTGCCCGGCGAAGCATACGTGATGGCCGACGGAACATGGCCGTTGAAGGAGGACGGCGTTCCACCGGGAAAACTCCAGTTCCACGAAGTGGGCGCACCCGTGCTCACGTCAGTGAAGGTGATCGAAGCGCCTGCGCAGATCACGGACGCGGAGTACGTGAAGGCCGCATGCAGCGGGGCGTTCACGGTAAAGAGCCCGGCCGCGCCAATGACACCGCTGTAGCCATTGTAATCATTGTTGTTCCCTTGGCTGATCGTCCAGCGGTATTGGCCGTTCACCAGGTTCAATGCGGTAGTATCCAACTGGCCGACGTAGTTGCAATACACCAGCGCATTGGTATTACGCTCGAAGACCTTCAGGTATCCGAAGGCTGTGGCCGGGGCGCCATTGCGGTTCCAGCGCAACACCACGGGGTTGCTTGCCACTACCACATCGTTGATCGGCGAAAGGCAGGTCGGTGGTGCAAGGCGGCCTATCCAACCGATGTGGTAAGGCGTGTGTGAGCACAAGCTCCATTGGCGGGTGGCTCCGCTTCCGGTGAACGCGTTGTTGATCATTACGCACGCTGCGGTTCCATTGCATGTGGAACCTTGGAAGTTGGCGTTCTGCCGACCATTGAAATAGCGCGAACAGTTGCCGGTGCCGCTCGCGGTATACTCATCGAACGCATGGAAAATGTGCGTGGTCTCGTGACCATACACGCGGTTCACCTGGTTGGTACCCCAGCCGTTGGCCTTGTAGAGGATCTGCGTGTAAGGACCGCCGAGATAGGCATATCCGATCTTGCCGTCGGTGAATTGGTTAGGGGCACCTTGCGACGGCGGATTGCAGGCCACGAACGCGCAGTACGCATGGTCAACGCCGAGCGTTGTGCGCCGATCGTGGTTGAAACCGTCGCAGAGGGCGAAGGCCCCGCTCTCCGATCGCCCGGCGTTCTGCATAATGGCCTGGATCCAGAGATAGTCCTGTGTGCTCGCGCGCGTGATCGGCTCATAGCCCTGCACCGGAATACCTCCCGCGGGTTCGTAGAAATCCATTACGGCCGTCACCGTCTGGCCATAGAGGCTCGCGGTATAGCTCCAAATGCTCCACGCGTCGATCAGTTGCAACTTCACGTCATCGATATCGGCCTGCGTCCATGAATAGGTGTTCGCATCGATGCTGCCGTTGCTCTCGATGAAGAAAGCGCTGGCGCACACTGTACCGACCATGTACTCGCTGTTGTCGCTTTTGGAGCAGGTCCAGTCCGGAGCATCGGATGCACCGTCGCGATCTTCCAGCGCTGGAGCACCACCGTCCTGTTCTTCCGGACGTACGATCGCATCGTCCGGATGCCCGCTCCAGTCCATGTTGTTGCGCACGACGTGATCATCGAATCGCCCGGATCGCAGTCCGTCGATGTAGGTGATCGCCAGTCGATCTCCCGCAGTAAGCGTTGTTGTTCCGGCAGCCCTGTCGTGTCCGGAGGTGATCACCGTGCCGAGCCGATGGAGCGCATCGATCGAACCTGCGGAAAGGTCCGGAACCGTGCCGATGTATGCGCCGGGGGCGGCGATCACGCTCACCTGCATGCCAGCAGCGCGGAGCGCATCCAATTGGCGAACGCTCGCCGCGAGGTCAGGTGCCTGCGTGAGCACTACCACGGGCGATTGCGCGCGCAACAACGAAACAAAAAGAAGACCGCAGCAGGAAAGGGAACGCACCGTCGGAAAGTAGGGGGATCGAAAATACAGTATCGCGCGATGATAGCCCTGCCCTATCAGCGTTTGTCCGCGTTCCCGGTCGCATCTTCGCGCGCATGCTGTCCCGCCTGGCTGCTTCCTTGCAGCGCTATCCGCTCACGTGGCTCACCTTCATCGCTGCGGTGCCGCGCTTGGTGGCGGCGTTCTTCTCCGGTGGGTACTTCGCCCAGGACGACCATTTCCTGGTGATCGAAGCGGCCCAGAGCTGGGTGGATGGATACGACTACAACGATTGGCTCCCTTGGAACCAGCATGGTTTTCCAAAGCCTACGGGCCACATGATGGTCTATCCCGGGCTGCACTACTGCCTGTTCCGACTGTGGCGTTGGTTCGGGCTGCTTGATCCCGCCTGGAAGATGGTGTGGGTGCGCGTGCTGCATGCCGGTTGGAGCTTGATCATCGTGCGCACGGGTTATCGGATCGCACTGCGCTTGAGCAACGAACGCATCGCCTGGCGCTGCGGGCTCTCCCTCGCGCTGTTCTTCTTCATGCCTTTCCTCAGCGTGCGCAACCTAGTGGAGATGGTGAGCGCGCCGTTGCTGATGATGAGCGCGTGGTGGCTGTTGAGGGGGTCGGAGAACCGGATAGTTGGCAGTGGCAGTGGCAGTAGACAGAACGTATTGCTTACTGCCGCTGCCAACTGGCGACTGCTCTTCACAGCCGGTCTCTTCGCAGGGCTCGCGATCAACATCCGCTTCCAGACCATCTTCTTCCCAGCGGGTGTCGGCCTTGCACTGCTTTTGCAACGCGACTTCCAGCGCGCCTTGTTCTTCACGATCGGGGTGGTGCTTCCGGTGATCGTTCTGCAAGGCACCATCGATCTGTTCATCTGGGGAACCCCTTTCGTGGAGATGACCGAGTACGTGCGGTACAACCTGATGAACCCGGACAATACCGGCATCACTTCGCACTGGTACAACTACGTGTTGTTGCTCGCCGGCGTGTTCATACCTCCCCTTTCGCTCGCCGTGCTGTTCGGTTTTTTCCGGCGACCGAAGCCCTTGGTGCTCTGGCTGCCGCTGGTGGTCTTCCTGTTCTTCCATTCCATTTTCCCCAACAAACAGGAACGCTTCCTGTTGCCGATCGTACCGCTGTTCTTCGTGCTCGGCTATTGCGCATGGGAGCAATGGCGCGAGCAGAACGTGTGGTGGCAACGACACACGCGGCTCTGGCGCGGCGCGATGGTGTGGACATGGACGCTCAACGTTCTATTGCTCGTGCCGCTCACGGTGAGCTACAGCAAACGTGAACGCGTGGAAGCGATGACGATGTTGCGCGCAATGAAGGGCGTCACGGGCCTCATCATCGAAGACACCATGGAGCACGACGCGCCCTTACCACCCTTGTTCTACTGGGGCACGTGGGGGCACCCGCAGGACCCATATACCGATAACAGCATTGACCTGAAGACCCTGGTGGACCTGAACAAGCCACCGTTCCGGGCGAACACGGTCCTGTTCATCGGCAATGAGCACATGGTGGAACGCCTGCACCATGTGTCAGTGGCGATGGGCCCGATGGAATACATGGGTTGCGCGCGACCGGGCCTTCTCGATCGCATATTGCATTGGTTGAACCCCTTGAACCGCGACGCGGTGATCCTGATCTTCAAGAAGCGCTCATGCTAGGCCACCTCGATCCATCTGTCTTCCTCACCGCGCACGGCTGGGTGCAATTGCTCACCCTCACGGTGCTGGAGATCGTACTGGGCATCGACAACATCATCGTGATCAGCATCCTCAGTAGCGAGCTGCCCGCCGATCAGCAACGCAAAGGCAGGCGCCTCGGCCTCGGATTGGCCATGATCACCCGGGTGCTGTTGCTGCTTACGCTGAACTGGATGACGCGGATGGTAGCGCCGTTGGTCACGATCGGCGCATGGTCCATCACTGGCAAGGGTGCTGTCCTCTTCCTTGGTGGGCTCTACCTGATCTGGAAGGCCGGCAGCGAACTGTACCAGACCGTTGAACTGGTGGACAAACAGGAAGGCCGCATGCGGAAAGCGGCTTCCTTGTGGTTCGTGATCGTGCAGATCGTGCTGATCGACATCGTGTTCTCGTTGGACAGTGTGATCACCGCCATCGGCATGAGCAACGAGATCCTCATCATGGTATTGGCCGTGATCATCGCGGTGTTCATCATGCTCTTCGCCAGCGATGCCATCAGTGATTTCGTGAACAAGCACGCATCGGTGAAGGTTCTCGCACTTGCGTTCCTGTTCATCGTAGGCGTCGCGCTGGTGCTCGATGGCATTGGGATCGAGGTGCGCAAGAACTATGTGTACGCGGCGATGGGCTTCAGCGTGCTCGTGGAACTGCTCAACCAGCGCATGAAGCGCAATGAGCGGCGGATGAACGAAGAGTGACACGGGCATCTTGCCTGTGCATCCCAATAAGAGACGTGCTGTCGATATGCAACGGCACAAGCATCCTGCCTGTCCTACTTTCCCTTGATCACGAACTCCGTACGGCGGTTCTGCGCGCGGCCTGATGGTGATTCATTGCCAGCCACGGGTTGTGTTGGGCCATAGCCTTTGCTGGTAAGCCGTGAGCCGACGATGCCGTGCGCTTCGATGTATTCGCGCACCGTGAACGCACGGTCGTTGCTGAGGGCCATGTTGTCCTCCAAGCTGCCCACATTGTCGGTGTGCCCTTGTATCTCGATGCTGATCCGCGGATTCTCCTTCAAGAAGGTGATCAGTTCGTCCATGATGTAGTCGCTGGCCGGCGTGATCTCCGCGCTGTTGGTGGAGTACTTGATGTCGTTCACCTTGTAGCTCTTGCCCACTTCGATCTTGGAGAGTTTCATCTCCACTTCGGCAACCCCGCCGCGCGATGTGTCCTCCGCGGTGAATGCGCGGCTGTCGAAGACGTGGTCCTGCTTCTTCACGGTCATGATCACATCCGCACCCGGCTTCAGCCTGATCACGGTGGCATAGCGGCCGTCGGCTTCATCCACTTTGATGATCTCGGTCTTGCGCGTGTCCATGTACGTGATGCGCACTTCGGCGTCCTTCACCGGCTGGCCCTGATCGTTCTTCACCTCGCCTTTCACGATAAGGATGTCCTCCGGCCGCGCGTCCTTGGGCAGATCGAAGCCATAGATATCCAGCCCACCAACGCCTTGGAAGCGTCCGCTCGCGAAATAGGCGGTGCGACCGTCGGTGCTCACGATCAGGCCGTGATCGTCCTGCGGTGTGTTTATCGGGTTGCCGATGTTCTTCGGCTCGCTCCACGAACCATCGTCGCCCATACGGCTGTAGAAAATGTCGTAGCCACCGATCCCGCGATGGCCGCGCGTGATGTCTTCCTTGCCTTTGTCGTCCTTCGGTGAGCGGGCGGCGAAGTACAACGTGCGGCTGTCCGTGTGGAGGAAGGGTGCCTTCTCGTCACCATCGGTATTGATCGGCGCGGGCATCGCAACGGCTTGGCTCCATTCCCCCGCGTCATCACGCGTGCTCTGATAGATGTCCGTGGCGCGGCTGCCTTTCCGCAGCGTGGCGAAGTAGAGTGTTTTGCCGTCCGCGCTCAAGGTGGGCTGGCTCTCCCAGCCGTCGGTGGTGTTCACGGTTGGTCCGAGGTTCTCCGGCTCGGTCCATTCGAACACCTGCTGGCCCGTCGCGAAATCCATGTGCGTGTCGTAGTGCGTGCGATAGATGTCGCAATTGCGGTAGCCCGAGCCATCGGGTTGGCAGATGGTCGCAAAGACCTCCTTGTTGTTCACGCTCACGGTAACGCCGCCATAGCTGTCCGTACCGAGATTGAACGGCTTGGGCAGCGGCGAGCCCTTGTCGAAGTCCACCTTCACATCGGGACGCTTGGCCTCGGTGAGCTGCTCGATGTCCTTCGTCACTGGATCGCCGAGGCCCTTCAACTTGCTCATGCGAGTGAAGAAAAGCAGTTCGTTGTCCGGCGAGAACATCGGCAGGTATTCATCGGCGGGTGTGCTCACGCCGCGCATCACGGTGGGGTTGAAGGGCCGCGTGTCCTTGTAGAAATCGGCATAGAACTTCAACTCGGGCATCACCTCTTCCACATCCTTGGTCTTCTTCTCCACGTCCTTGGCGAACTTGGACATATCCTCTGTGGGGAACTTCAGGAATTTCTGGAACGCTTGCGCGCTCTCTGCGAAACGGTCCTTGGCATAATAGGCGGTACCAAGGCAGTAGTAGAGATCGCTGTGGTAATCGGGACATTTCTCACGCACCTGCTCCAAGTAGGTGATGCTCGCGTCATAGCTCCCCGCCCCCGCTTGCGCCCGGCTGAAGGCGCTGCATCCGAGCTGGAACAAACACTCGGTGCAGGAACCATCGAGCTCCTGCGTCGCTTTCAATTTCGCGTGGCGCTCGGTGGGGTTCTTCTCGCGCGCGGCGTCGTCCAACAACTTCAGGATCTTCTTGTCCGTGGGTTTGTCGCAGGGGCCGGGCTCGTCCTGGGCAACGAGGCACAATGGAAGAGACAGAACGAACGCCAACACGATGACATGCGTAACCCACGAACCTTTCCTCGTCATTCGATCCATTTTCGCTTCCGCATCAACGTCTTCACGGGCGTGACATGTCACGCCCCTACTTGACGGTCGTGTTCGTCGTCTCCGCTTTCTTGATCAGGTCATCGCCTTTCTGGCGAGCGGTTGTCACAAGGCCATCGGCCCGCTTGTCGGCTTCGGCCACCGCTTGTTGCTCTTTCCTGTCGGCCTCTTGCTTCAGCTTGTCGGCCACAGCCTTGGCGGCCAATTTCGCGAAGGGGTTGCTTACCTGCGCGAGCTGGTCATCCGCGGCCTTGTAGCCTTGTGCCTTCACGCTCGCCGCTTGCTGGCGGGCCTGTGCTTTCAATTGATCGGCCTGCTTCTGTGCTTCCGCCACAAGTTGATCGGCCTGCTTGTGCGCCTCGGCGATCGCCTGCTCTTTGGCCTTGTCGATCTGGTTGTTCAACTCTTCCTTCGCCGCCGCGACCACCGTTTCCTTCACATTGCTTCCGCCTCCGGCGAAAACGGGTTTCACGATCGGCTTCAGCACCGTGCCGGTGATCTTCACGGCGAGGTCGATCTCCGCAGGCAATTGCGCATTGGCACCCACCGCGTGGTTCAACTGGCCAAGTAGTCCGCTCACCATCTGCGCCGCGCCCGCGCCGAACATCTCCGTGGGCACCTTGGCTTTCATGTCGTAATCGATCGCTTGATCGGCGAAGGCCGTACTGCCACTGATGTTCGCCTTGATCCTGTCGATCTTCACGTCGAACGGCTTGGTGTACATCTTCCCATCGCGGAACTCATAGCTGAAGCTCACATCGTTGAGCGTCGGCTTTTCCAGGCTCGGCATCTTGATCACCTTGCTGATCTCCACCAATGGTTTGAAGCCCTCGATGGCCACGCTCTTTGTATGCAGCGTTCCATTTCCCGTCAGCGAGTTCATGATCGGCATCATGTGCTGGTCGAGTTCGGCCTTCATCTTCAGGTCGGTGCTGAACGCGCCCTTGCAGCTCTCGGCGATCGGTGCCATTTTCTTCACGGTGTTCATGTACTTCACGGTCTGCTGGATGTCGAAATCCTTCACATCGTACGCGAGGTCCAACTTGGGATGCGCCTTGTCCTTCGTGTCGTATGCGCCGTTCATGGTGGCGCTTCCGTTGAAGAGGTTGAAGAACACGTCCTGCAGGTCCACGCGCTGATCATGCACATGCAGGCCACCCTTGCAATTCGCGAGTTTCATTTCTTCGTAGATCACCTCCTTAACGGACGCGTTCATCGTGAGGTCCATCTTCTTCGGCACTTCGATCAGTGAAAGTTTGGCAGTGTCCGCGGCTGCCTGGTTCTCGACTCCGCTCGAACTGACAGCGGTGGATGGGCCCATCAGTTCATTGAGGTCGAACTTGTTGCTGCTCACATTGAATGTACCGGCAAGCGTGCTGTCCTTGAGCCACCACGCGAGATAGCTGTCTATGCGGCCGCTGGCGTGGATGTCGCTCTTGCCGACCGTGCCATCGTAGTTGGTAAGCTGCAGGAACTGTGGGCTGAACTGGAAGGTGAGGTCATTGATGCCGATGCCGTAGGGAAGCGAATCGCTCTTGTAGTTCATGCCCTTCAGCGAGAGCGTGCCCTCGGCCTTGAACTTGTCGTACTGCTTCTTGTCCACATCGCTCATGCGGCCCGCCATCTTCACGTCGCCCTCGAAGATCCCGTTGAGATCATCGTTCTTGCCCATGGGCACCACCTTCTTCACGCTGGCCAGATCGAGCTTCGCCTTCAGCGCCGCATCCACGTTTGGATCGCTGATGGGTGTGCTCAGGTGCATGCGCGCCTCCACGGGATTGCCCGCCATGCTCATCGCGAAGCGTTTGAGGTCGATCACCATTCCGTCCATGTCCTTGCCTTGAGGACTGCTGATGTTGCAATCCACGAAAATGTTGTCCACGCTCGCGGGCAGATCGGGATACTTGAAGCGGCCATTGTCCACGTTGATCGAGAGGCCGAAGCCCGGCATCGTGTGGTCGTTGTACGTGCCTTTCACGTAGCCTTTGAAGTCGGCCTTGCCGCTCATGTCCACGCCTTTCAGGTTGCTCGCGAATTCAGCAGGTACGAGTGAGAGGATCGTGCCGAAGTCGGTCTTCTTCGTGTTCCACTTGATGTCCATGGCGATGTCATCGGTGGGCATGGCGAGCCAGCCATCGAAGCCGAGTGTCAGTTGGTTCACGGTGGCCTCATTGTCCTTGAAGGTGAATTTCATGTGCGGCATGTCCATGTCGAGATCCGCCTTGATGTCGGTCACTGCGTTCTTCAAATACTTCACGCCGCCGAACACCACCGTCACACTGTCGCTGTGCGTTACGGTCTTCAGGGTGAAGAGATCCTGCGTGAAGTCGCCGCTACCGGTATGGTCGAGACCGGCGAGGTCCATCAGCATGGGAAGCGAAGCATCGTCGTAGATCACATGGCCGTCGGTGATGGAGTACTCGCTCAACTTCACGTTGAATTTCGTCGCGGTCGTGTCACCAGGAAGTTCCTTCGAGGTGGAGTCCACCTTGGCGATGTCCCAGTTGGCCTTGCCGTTCTCCAGCACCTTCACGTGGATGATGGGATGATCGAGAGCAACGCGTTTGATCAGGATCTTGTCACCGAAGAGGCTCATCAGGCCCACGGTGGCTTTCAGTTCGCCGATGTCAGCAAGGCAGATGCCTTCGAAGGGGGCCACGTTGCACACCTTCACGTTCTTCACCTCGAAGCCCGCATTGGGGAAACTGCTGAGGATGGTGAGGTCCCACGCGCCCCAATCCACCGTGGCGTTGATGTTGGCGTTCACCTGGTCCTTCACGGCCTTCTCGATCTTGTCCTTGAAGAGGATGGGGATGAGCACGGCTGCGATGATGAGCAGCAAGAGCAGGATGCCGATGAGGGCGAAAAAGCGTTTGATCCACTTGGCCATGGTAAAGAAGTGAAAGAGTGAACGAGTGAAAGAGTGAAAGGGTGAAGGAGGTGAGGGAGGGAGGTGAGGGAGGTGAGGGAGGTGAGGGATGAGATGGCGGTGGATCTCAGATCACGGAGGAACGTTGGCGGAGCAGATGATCGGCGATCACAAGGCAGGCCATCGCTTCCACGATAGGCACGGCGCGCGGCACCACACAAGGGTCGTGCCTGCCTTTGCCTTCGAGAGTGATGGCCTTACCATCGCGGTCGACGCTTTGCTGATCGCGCATCAACGTGCTCGCGGGTTTGAATGCGATATCGAAGACGATGTCCTCGCCAGTGCTGATGCCGCCTTGCACGCCGCCGCTGCGGTTGGTCGCCGTACGGATCGGATCGACTCTCACCATGACCCCGCGTTGACCGGAGATGGGAATGATGACGCCTTCCTTACCGGTGTCCGGCGGGGCCTTGTACAGATCGTTGTGCTCCGATCCGCGCATGCCCGCTGCCGCGAAACCGCTACCGATCTGGAATCCTTTCACAGCGTTGATGCTGAGCATGGCCTTGCCGAGGTCAGCGTGCAGCTTGTCGAAGACCGGCTCGCCAAGTCCCGCTGGCGTTCCACTTATTACGCAGGTGATCATGCCGCCGACCGTGTCGCCGTTCATACGCGCCAGTTCGATCTCGCGCGACATCCACTTGGCACCCTCAGGATCGGGGCAACGCACATCGTTCTCGTAAGTGATCGCCAGATCCAATTCCTCTACCGGCATTCGGATCCGCTCGCTTCCCACTTGACTGACGAACGCGTTGACATGCACGCCCGCGGATGAGATCAGCTGCCGAGCGATCGCTCCTGCCGCAACACGCACCGCGGTTTCGCGCGCGCTCGCCCTTCCACCGCCGCGATGATCACGCAGGCCGAATTTCTGCTCCCAAGTGAGATCCGCGTGACCCGGACGATACGCGTCCTTCAAGTGGTCGTAATCGCCGCTCTTCGCGTCGCTGTTGCGGATGATGAAGGCGATGGGGGTGCCGAGTGTCGTTGGTTGTTGCCCCGGCGAAGGCCGGGGGCTGGTTATTGGTTGATCGGCTTCTGACAAAAGCCCGCTGAGGAATTCCACCGTATCGCCTTCGTTGCGCGTGGTGCCTAGCAGCGTGCTACCGGGCCTACGCCGATCCATCTCCACTTGCACGGCGGCGAGATCCAGTTCCAATCCAGCCGGGCAACCGTCGATCACACCACCGATAGCAGCGCCATGGCTTTCACCGAACGATGTGAGCCGGAAAACAGAGCCGAAGGAGTTGCCGCGCATTGGAGCGGCGAAGTTATCCTCGTAACGGATGGTGGCCTTTCGTTAGCGGCCGTCGCATCAACGATCACGCGTGAAGAGCCGGTTGCGCTTCCTTTGAGGACCGATACACCGCGACATGAAAACCGAAGCCCAGGTCCTCGCCCACATGATGGCGCGCACGCGCGAATACAACCGCGCCTACTTGAGCGCACTGAAGGATGTGGACATGCATCGGGAGTTCGTGTGCGAAGAGAAGAAGTTGAACACGGCGTTCTGGTTGGTGGCGCACATGGCCGTGAGCGAGAACGCGCTGATGTTGCGCGCCACGGGTGGCCCGTTCGAGAAGTTCAGTTGGGCCAAGCACTTCGGCATCGGCTCGCAAGGACTTCCGAAGGAGCAATGCCCGCCGTATGCGGAAGTATGGGGCACCTTCAAGGCCGTACACGACCGGACGATGGCGCACCTGCCCACGCTCAGCGACGAAGCCTTGGAGCAACCCAACATCACCGGTCTGCCGCTGATCGGCACCACCGTTCGCGATGTGATCACGCATGCCATACGCCATGAGGCGATGCACATCGGGCACATCACCTGGTTGTGCAAGTTGTACGGCATCAGAACGATGTAGAGTCGACGCACGCGTCGACCCGACATGGAACGACCCAACGCCAGCGATGACGCCGACATGTTTGATCAATGCCGATGGATCGCCAACGCCGACCGCATGCGACCTGCTGCACGCGGTGAGCGATGTGCCACTGGATCTCCTGCAACGGATGCGCATCCGTCGCGCCAGTGACAATTGGCTGCATGCACCTTGGTACCGTTATGAGCGCGGTGGCGCGATTACCATCGGCGCGAGCATTTACTTCACCCGGAAGTGGTTCGCGCCGGACGGATATGGCGACGGCTCGATCGCATCAACGTGGAAATGGATGTTGCATCTCGCCCACGAAGTCGGTCATCTTCCGCAGGCGGAACGGTTCGGCCTGAACAGATGGGGCCAGTTGAAATACATCATGACATTTACAGGACAGTATGCTTGGCGCGCGATCGCGTTCAGGCATCCTGTCCACGATGGCAGCCCGTTGGAGATCGAAGCGGACATGGGGCGATGGGTATTGCTGCGAGCGATCGGTGCGGACCCGCTCGTACATCCCGTCGTACGCGCATTGCAACGGAAAGACGCGCACTTCGTGGCACAGTGGTGCGCGGAACAAGCACCGGACCTCGCAGCACTGCGGCAGCAATACCGGGAAGCATTCCTCCCGTAATGCCGAGCGTTCCCTTCACCTTTCTTGGCACTGATCGCATGAGCCGTTGCGTTCTCTCCCCGCTATTTTCGCCACCTATGCGCCACCTCCTCCTCTATCTGTTCGCTACCACCTCCCTCCTCGCCGCAGGCCAGCGAAAGCCTGCGAACCGTGAATTGTTGCAGTTCAGCGGCGTAGTGGTGACGGGTGACAGCCTGATGCCGGTGCCCTTCACCAGCATCCTCACCAAGGGAAGCTTTCGCGGCACCATGAGCGACGTGTACGGCTACTTCAGCTTCGTTGCGCAGGCGGGCGACACCTTGCAGTTCGCCGCGGTCGGGTTCAAGCGCGACCAGTATGTGGTGCCGGACAGCGTGAGCGGATCGAAGTACTCGATGATCCACGTGCTTTACCCCGACACCATCACGCTTGCCGCAGTGAACGTCTACCCCTGGCCCACGAGGGAGCAGTTCGCCGATGCCTTCCTGAACCTGCGCCTCACGGACGATGACTACCAGACGGCGTTGAAGCACTTGAGTTCCGCGGAGATCATCCAGCGGATGGAGAACCTGCCGCCCGATCCGGGCCTGAGCCAGCAATACGCGATGGCCGCCGCCAACACCAAGCTCTACAGCCAGGGCGGCTATCCCACGACCAACCTCTTCAACCCCATCGCGTGGGCGCAGTTCCTGCAAGCGTGGAAGAGTGGGAAGTTCAAGAAGAAGAAGTGAGCAGTAGGCAGTGGCAGTAGGCAGCAATGCCCGCCGCCGACCCATGCCCACTGCCACTGCCACTGCCCACTGCTACTGGCGACTGCCACTGCCCACTGCTACTGTCGACTGCCACTGCCCACTGCTACTGGCGACTGCCACTGCCCACTGCTACTGTCGACTGCCACTGCCCACTGCCACTGCCCACTGATACTGTCGACTACCAACTCACAACTGGTAACATCGAACCCTTCTTGGCATGCCGTGTACCGCAGCGAAAAACAACCATGCTCCGCACCCGCACGTTCCTGTTCTGCTCCACCATCACCATCGCCTTGAGCGCCCAACCGCAAGTGAGCGGTAACCTGCTGTACGAAGCGGACAACCGCATCTGGTTCCAGCAGGCCGAACAACCGGTGAAAGCCACAGTGACCGGTAACGTGCTGCTCCTGGAAGTGAACGCGATGATGAACGTGAAAGCCGACAGCTACCTCGCGATCTTCAACATCCAGCAGGTGGGCCAGACCGCCGAGGAGGCTGACAGCCTGATGGCCGAGCGCATCGAAGGACTGCTGAAGCGCGTGCGCAAGGAAGGGGTGAAAGATGATGATGTCTTCACTGACATGCTCTCCTTCGTGCCGATCTTCGAATACGAGACCACGCGAAAGCTCTTCAGCACCACCTACCAGGAAGTGCCTGCCGGCTTCGAGATCCAGAAGAACATCCACATCCGTTTCCACGATGCGCGTGTGCTGGACAAACTCGTGAGCGCCGC
>JANMKC010000191.1:0-45185 GCA_031371785.1 Flavobacteriales bacterium
CCGTGGTGTAGACGAGCATCGTGCTGCTGCCGTAGACGATGTAGCCCGCCGCTACTTGCGCCGTGCCGGGTTGCATGAAGTCCTCCATCGTCGCCTTGTCGCCTGTGCTCACGCGACGGTAGATGCTGAAGATGGTGCCGATGCTCACGTTCACGTCGATGTTGCTGCTGCCATCGAGCGGATCCATGGCGACGACATACTTGCCGCCGTTCTCGAAGTGTACGATGTCGTCGTTCTCTTCGCTGGCCACAGCGCATACTTCGCCCTGGCTGCGCAGCATGCGGATGAACATGTCGTTGGCGTACACGTCGAGCTTCTGTTGCGCTTCGCCCTGCACGTTGTCGGTGCCTTGCGCGCCCAGTATGTCTTCCGCGAGGCCGGCCTTGTTCACTTCGCGGTTCACGATCTTGGCCGCCAGGCGGAAGCTGGTGAGCAGCTGGCTGAGCTCGCCGGTAGCGTAGGTGAACTCGTGCTGGCGTTCGGTGATGAACTCGGCGAGGGTCTTGATCTGGGCCATGCGGCAAATATCGGTTGAGGGTGCGCGCCGCTGACGTGAATGAAAGATCGCTTCGCGCCAAATGCGCGCTCGCGATGACGACAAGGAGCGGAAGGCGGATGGCGCGTAGCGCGCCATCCGCCTTCCTTCAGATACCGTCACTGCGAGGAGTCTTCGACGAAGCAGTCTGTAATTGCGCGTGGCTTTCTTTGCGCGATGGAAGTAACGATCCGCAAGGCCGAAGAGCGCGATGTGCCTGCGATGCTGGCGCTGGTAAGGGAGTTGGCGGTCTTCGAGCGCGCACCGGATGAAGTGACCGTTACCGAAGAGCACATGCGCGATAATGGTTTCGGCAGTGATCCCGTCTGGGTCGGTTGGGTGGCCGAACACGGATCAGAAGATCAGAAGATCAGAAGATCAGAAAATGAGAATGCACCGTCTCGCCCTCTCACTCTTTCACCCTCTCACGGCATTGTCGGCATGGCCGTGTGCTACGAGCGCTACTCCACATGGAAAGGGCGTCGGCTCTATCTCGAAGACATCATCGTGACGGAAAGCGCGCGCGGGCAGCGCATCGGTGAGAAACTCTTTATGGAATGCGTGCGATACGCGGTGCTACAGAACTACAGCGGTATGCTCTGGCAGGTACTGGATTGGAACACCGACGCGATCCGGTTCTATGATCGCTTCGGTGCGAAGTTCTCGAGCGAGTGGTTGAACGGCTCATTGGAACTGGAGCAATTGAAGAACTTGGCAGCGCAATGAAGGTCTTCAAGTTCGGTGGTGCGAGTGTGAAGGATGCCGCAGGCGTGCGCAACGTGGCCAACGTGCTGAAGCAGTTCCCAAGCGATGACCTGCTGATCGTAGTAAGCGCAATGGGCAAGACCACGAACGCGTTGGAGGAATTGGTATGGGCTTATATGCAACGCAAGGACATCGATGCATTGGTCAATAGGATCGCAGGGGATCATTTGATCGTGCTGGAAGCGGTGGCACCGGGTGACAAACAGGTGTTGGAGGAACTCGGAGGGTACTTTGAAGAACTGATGCATTTGCTGCGTCAACCCCCGTCCGGGAATGTGGATCGCGATTACGATCGGATCGTTTCACAAGGTGAGATATGGAGCACACTGATCGTTAGCGCGCACTTGAAGCATGCGGGCCTCGCGAACACATGGGTGGATGCGCGCACCATTGTGCGTACGGATGACACTTATCGCAGTGCGCGCATCGATTGGGAAACTTCGGAACGTCGCGCTTCCGGGTTACTGGCCGAAGTGCTGAACAGTCCGAAGCGCATCGTCACACAAGGCTTCATCGGCTTTTCCACCGAAGGTGATACTACCACCCTCGGTCGCGAAGGCTCCGACTTCAGCGCCGCCATCTTCGCCTACCTGCTCGATGCGGAAAGTGTGACGATCTGGAAGGACGTGCCGGGGATGTTCAACGCGGATCCGAATGTTTTCCCCGACACGAAATTGCTCGAGCACATCAGCTACAAGGAGGCGATCGAACTCAGCTACTTCGGTGCGAGTGTGATCCATCCGCGCACGTTGCAACCTCTGCAGCGCAAGAACATTCCGTTGTATGTGCGCTCGTTCGCCGACCTGAACGCCAAGGGCAGTGTGATCGATGCGCAAAGCGAGAACGATTCATTGATCCCGTCGTTCATCATCAAGCCCGGACAAGTGCTGATCTCGATCACACCGCGTGACCTGTCGTTCATCGTGGAGGAGAACCTCAGCGGGATCTTCGCTTCGTTCGCTCAACATGGCGTGCGCATCAACCTGATGCAGAACAGCGCTGTCGCTTTCACCGTTTGTGTGGACAATGACAATCGCGTGAAGCCGCTGGTGATGGACCTGCGGCGCGATTACGAGGTGCGCTGGAATGAGGAACTTGAACTCGTTACAGTGCGCCACTACGACGATGCCACGCTCGCGAAACTCATCACCGGAAGGGAAGTGCTCATCGAGCAGCGCTCGCGGAACACGGCGAGGTTCGTGGTGAAGTGAGCGCTATTCCGCGTCCAGCAATTTGATCAGCCGGTCCGGGTAGTCGGTGATGATGCCGTTCACACCGAGCGCGATCATGCGATTCATGTCGGCCTCGTCGTTCACCGTCCACACGAGCGCTTCGATGTCGCGTTCGCGCAGTGAGGTGATCAGCTTCTCATCCATCAACACGAACGCCGGACTGTAATACGTCGGCTTGAAGGTGATGCGCTCCAGGTTCGCATCAAGGCTCTCGCCATTGTCCACGAGCAGTGCGATGGGTATTTCCTCATCGATCCTATGCACCGCTTCCAGCACTGCCGGATCGAAGGATTGGATGATCGCCCGATCGGTGATGTTGAGCGAATCGATCATCTCCATCACGCGGCGCGCGAAGGCCACCGGCTCCGGTTGATAGGTGCCGTAAAGCGCGGGGTCGCTCTTGATCTCGATGTTGAAGTTGACGTTGCCAAGGCCTTCCTCCATGCTGAGCCTGTCCACTTTTTCCACCACTTCGCGCAGCGTGGGCTTGTGCTCTTCCTCGTTCTCCTGCAAGGGAAAGCCGGAATGATGGGCGCTGCCACAGTCGAAGGCTTGCACTTCGGCGAGCTTCATCTTGAAGATGTTGTAGTCGCGTTCCTCATCGGCAGGAATGCTGTCACCATCAGCGGTGCGGCAGATCACATGCGACATCCAGGGCTCGTGGCTCACCAGTACTTCGTTGTCCGCCGTGATCACCACGTCCATCTCCAGCCATTCGCAACCCAGATGCGCGGCCTTCTCGAAAGCAGCGATGGTGTTCTCCGGCATCAAACCGCGGCAGCCGCGATGGCCGTGTACTTCCGGAGGTTCGTGGTTGTCGTTCATGCAGGCGGTGAGCAGCAACGGGAGCGCGATCGCAAAGTAGGTGCGGTTACAATTTCCCATCGGCGATGTCCCGCAGGATCTTGTCGGCAAGCACGTTCGCCAGCTTGAAATAACTCTGATGCGTGATGCCCGCGATGTGCGGCGAGAGCATCATGTGTTCGTTCTTGAACAAGCGCTCCAGGACCGGTTGCGGTGCGTCGCTGCGCAAGCCGAGCAACGAGCGATCCTCGAATTCCAAGGTGTCCAGGCACGCACCGCGCACACGTCCATTGTCGATCGCGTCCAGCAATGCGCTCGTGTCCACGAGCTGCCCCCGTGCGGTGTTGATGAACCAGATCGGTTTTTTGGGCCGCGCGAAAAAGGCCGCGTCGGCATAGTGGTCCGTCTCGTGCGTGAGCGGAAGATGAAGGCTGATCACATCGCTGTGTTCCATCACCTCCTCGAGGCTTGTCTCGCGCACATATTCCGGCGCATAGTCCTTTATGTATTTGTCGTAGGCGAGGATCTTCACGCCGAAGCCACGCAGTTTTTCCGCGAACGCGCTGCCCATGCGGCCGAAGCCGATGATGCCTACCGTGCTGCCGTTCAGTTCGTGACCGGTGTTCTCCTTGCGCCGCCATGTGCCGCCGCGCACTTCGCGGTCGGCGCTGAGCAGGTTGTTCATCAACGCGAGCAGCATGCCGATGGCGTGTTCGCCCACCGCATCGCGATTTCCTTCCGGTGAGTTGTAGAGCTTGATGCCGCGTACCGAGCATTCAGCCTGATCGATGTTCTCCATACCTGCTCCGGCGCGCGCGATGAAACGGAGCTTCGGTGCATGGTCCAGTGTTGCACGGTCCAGCATGATCCGTCCGCGCACCACGATGCCTTCCGCGTCGTGGAGTTGCTTCAACAGCTCTTCGCCTTCGAGCCCGCCCAGGTCCTCGCAGGTATGGCCCGCTATGCTCAGCCGTTCGCTGAGCACCGGATGCACCGTATCGATGAAGGCGATCTTCACAGCAGTATGCCGGTCAACAAGAACGACGCGATGGAGAAGTAGATCACAAGGCCGGTCACATCCACCACCGTCGCTACGAACGGCGCGGAAGAAACGGCGGGATCCATGCCCAAGCGTTTCAGAAGCAACGGGAACAAGGACCCGATGAGATTTCCCCAGAGCACCACGCCGACCAACGATACGCCGACGGCCAAGCCGATAAGAGGCCAGTGCGGGCCGTAGACATTGATGAACTGGCTCCAGATCGCCACGCGCATGAAACCGATGATGCCGAGCATCGTGCCGAGCATCAAGCCAACGCTCAATTCCCTGCGGAAGATCCGCCACCATTCGTTCACGGTGATATCGCCCATCGCGAGCGCGCGAATGATGAGCGAGGAAGCCTGTGATCCCGTGTTGCCGCCACTGCTGATGATGAGCGGTACGAAGAGCGCGAGCACCACGGCCTTCGCGATCTGGTTCTCGAAGAAACCCATCGCCGTGGCGGTGAAGCCCTCGCCGATGAACAGCACTACGAGCCAGCCTGCGCGCTTCTTCACCATTTCCCACAGGCTGCTGTTGCTGTACGAGTATTCCAGCGCTTCCATACCGCCCATCTTCTGCACATCCTCGGTCTCCTCTTCGCGCATCACGTCTACCACATCGTCGATGGTGATGCGACCAACGAGCCGACCGCGATCATCGACCACGGGCACCACCGGCAGATCGTATTTCGCCATGATGCGCGATACCTCCTCTTTGTCGGTATCAGCTTTCACACTGATGGAGTCCGGATCGTACACGTCCTTCACCGGTGTGCGCAGGCTAGTGGTGATCAGCTTCTTCAGTGGGATGGTGCCGACGAACTTGTCGTGGTCATCCACCACGTTGATCACATACACATGTTCGATGTCGTCCGCATGTTTCCTCAGTTCGCGCACGCAATCGAGCATGCTGCGGCCCACGTTCACTTTCACCAGTTCCTTGGCCATCAGGCCGCCGGCGGTGTTCTCGTCGTAGGTGAGCAGTTCGGTGATCTCGCTCCTCAGTTCGCTGTCGTCGATGTTGGCGAGCACTTCCTGCTGCATGTCCGCGGAGAGCTCGGCGATCACGTCGGCAGCATCATCGCTGTCCATCTGTTCGATCACCTCTTCGGCGATCTCCTTGCCGGACAGCATTCCCAGCAGCGCATCACGGCGGTCCTCCGGAAGATCAAGGATCACGTCGGAAGCCACCTCCGGCACAAGCAGGTCATAGATGTAGCGCGCCTCGTCGAGATCCAACCGGTCCAGCACTTCAGCGATGTCCGCCGGGTGCAGTTCGCTCACCTCATGGCGCAGGGCGTCATCGCGCCGCTGTTGCACGTTCTCCTGGATGCGTTCCAGGCTCGTCCTGCTGAGGTTGAAGGCCATGACGGTCAGGGGCAGGAGCAGGAACAGATGCAGGAACAGTGCAGCCTGATCCGTGCATGCTCCATAGCCGCCGCGCGAAACTATGGCGTGCAAGCCCGCCTTCGCAGCGCTAAGGCGAACAGGCTTGCGTGATCATGACGAAATCAGCCACCGACAGTCGTTCGGCCCGCAGCTTCGCGAACTGTTCCGGCACGCCGTCTTTCAGCGGAGCGAAATTCTTCAATGCGTTGTGCAACGTTTTGCGGCGTTGGTTGAAGGCGGTCTTTACCACTTGGAAGAAGAGCTTCTCATCGCACGGCAGTTCACGCACATCATTGCGTGTCATGCGGATCACAGCGCTCCGCACTTTCGGTGGAGGGATGAACGATCCCGGTTCCACGATGAAGAGCATTTCCATCCGGTACCACGCTTGCGTGAGCACGCTGCTGATCCCGTAGGTCTTGCTGCCGGGTCCGGCGCACAAGCGGTCGGCCACTTCCTTTTGGAACATGCCGACCATTTCAGTGACACGGTCCCGATGTTCAAGGACTTTGAAGACGATCTGCGTGCTGATGTTGTAGGGGAAGTTCCCGATCACGGCCAACTTTCCATCGGTGATGCGATCGATGTCAGCGCGCAGGAAATCACGCTGGATGATCTTCAGCCCGGGGTAAGCCGCTTCGAGATGCCGGATGCTGTCGGTATCCACTTCGAAGCAGGTCAGGTCGATGTCTTTGAGGGCAAGCAGATGCTTGGTGAGCGCGCCGGTTCCCGGTCCAACTTCGATCACATGCTGATAGCCGCCGTGGCTGGTGAGGCTTTCCGCGATGCGTTGCGAAATGCTGTCCTCCTTGAGGAAGTGCTGGCCGAGGTGCTTCTTCGCGCGAACGTGCATCAGGCCGTGTGCAGCACTTCCAGCAGCGTGCGGAAGGCCGCGAACTTTCCACCGTAGTGTTTCTGCGTTTCCGCTTGCAGGCGTGGCGCGTGCTCGTTCTTGTAGCGCTCATACGTGGCCATGTCCGCGCAGGTGTACTGCACCGCGTAGGTGATCCCACCGTCATCATCCGCTAGCACACGGCAGATGCGGTTGTCCAAGAACAACCCGGTGGACATCACCTCCGGGATGTGCGTCGCCGTCATCCAACCGAGCCATTCCTCGGCGACATCAGCGTTGACATTGATGGTGACGTTGTAGATGATCATGGCTGCCCGCCGTTCAGGAACTTCTGCTCCGGCGTGTCGAGGTTGTCGTGATCACCCCGCAGCCTGCGGAAATGTTCACGCGCCTCGGGTACGAAGATGCTGCCCGTCTGCTCGAACAGCAGCTTCTGGAAGTACTCCATCGCCTTGTCCTTGTTGTTGAGCTGCTCCTCATAGAGCTTGCCCAGATCGAGCAACGCGTTGTCCACGAGGATGTCGTTGGGGAACTGCTCGAGCACCTTCAGCAGGAAGGTTGCCGCCGTGTCATACTGGTGGCGCGCATAGGCGATGCGGTATTTTTCATAGAGGATGTCGTCGCCGAGGCTGTTCAATGGGAATTGCACGTTCACGCTGTCCATCGTGCTAAGCGATTCATCATAGCGATGCTGGAAGGAGAGGAGCTGTGCTTTTGAGAAGAGCGTGAGCGGTGTCTTCGTGCTGTCCTCACCGATGTTGTCGGTGATCAGCAGGGAGAGTTCCATCGCGTCGTTCGCGATCAGTTTGCTCGTGCTGGCTTTCAATACATCGAGCTGTGCTTTCGCCCAGAGGAAGTCGCCCGCATAGAAACTCACTTTGGCGTTGCGAAGGCGCGCCTCATGCCCGAGCACATCGTTCTTGAAGTCGAGGTCCACTTGCGAGTAGAGCAACGAGGCGTCCCAGATGTTGGCGTCAAGCACATCGATGTCGCCGAGATCGAGCTTGTATTCGGCCTGCTTCTTCGGATCGAGCCCCGGCAGATCGATGGTCTCCTGCAACAGTTCAATGGCGCCTGTGCGATCACCGAGGTAGTAGGCCTTCAGCCAGGCCAGCCCGCGCATGAGCTTCGACGTGGCCGGTGCGCGTCCCATCTCGGTGAGGGCCGCATCGTACTGCCGTTGCAATTCTTCGAGTTCGGCTTTCGGCGGATCGGTCTGTCCGAGGGTGCGCTCGTTCAGTGCGCGTACGAGCCCCATGCGCGCTTCCGCATAGCGGTTGTTCCCTTTGCCGATGTCGAGCACGTACTGGTAACACTTGCTGGCCGTGTTCCAGTCCTTGTTGGTCACGGCGATGTCCGCGAGTTCCATCAAGCGCTGGCCGCCTTCGTTGAATCGCTTGTCCATCGCCTTGCTCTGCACGAACGCGCCGGTGAGGTCCTTCTGCTGGAGGTATTGCCAGATGAGCATCTCCGGGAATATGGTGTTGTCGGGTGCCTTCTGCGATCGGCGCAGCAGTTCGGTGCGCAGCATTTCGGTCCGTGCGTCGCTCGCGGTGAAATCGATGTAGCGCGCGAGCCCGTTCTGCACGGCTTGCAGGTAACTCGGATTCGCGGTAAGTAGGTCCATGTAGGCGATCGTCATGGCCTGCAGATCGCCCTTCGCCGCATAGAGTTGCGCGATCTCGTAGTCGAACGAGTATCCGGCGTCCTTGATCGACTTCTTGCCGCGCTCGTATGCCTGTAGCGCCCGATCGACCTCGTTGTTCTTCTGGAAAGCGTTCGCCAAGGAACGTATGCCGTTCTGGTCGGCCTTCATGTTCTTCAGCGCCTTGTCGAACTGTTGTTCGGCCTTGTTCGTGTCGCCTTCCAGCTTGATGATCATGCCCAGATCGACGAGGAAGCGCGGGTCGTTGTTCTGGCGGTGCAATTGGTCCTTGGCGAGCTTCTCCGCTTCCGCATAGTTCTTCAACGCCACATCGCAATGGAAGAGCTGGTCGTAGTTGAAGGGCGAGGGCTGTTCCTTGTAGAGCTTGTCGTAGTAAAGTGCTGCACGTTGGAAATCGCCTTGCTGGAAATATTGCGCGGCGAGCTGCTCATCGGTCCCTTGCGCGAGTACCGCACTGGGCAAGAGGACAACTCCGAAGATCCAGACCAGGGCGTGGAACGGATGACGCTTGGGAAGGTGGGCGATCTTCACGGCAAAGGGGCGCTTTATCGCGTGGCGAGCAGACTGTCAACGCGTGCGTGGTACATATCCCAGTTGCGTTCCACACTGCTGGCACTGGCCACCAGCACATCCACCCGCTCTGCAATGCTGGTGAGGAAGAGCCGCTCCTGACCGATATATGTATTCTCCGGACCGGGAGGCAGCAGTCCGTGCTGCACGTCGTGCGCCAGGTTGTGGAGTTGTTCATGTTGGAGTGCCAGGTCTTTCAACGAAGCATCATACCCCTGCGTCACCGTGCCGAAGGTGCCGGTCATGGCGCGGCGATAGTTGCCGATGGCGATCGCGTCCTCTTTGCCCAGTGTGTCCTTGAGCCGCTCGGCCAACGCACCTGCTTGGGACCTGTAGATGGAGTCCAGATCGCGCAGTGCGTTCACGTCGATCGCTTTCACCATACGGGAAAGGCTGTCGGTAACGGTGATCATGCTGTCCACGGTAGCCACATGCGCCGGGTTGTTCCCGCGCGTACATGAAGTGTGCATGCCGCAGAGCAACAACGTCGCCAGAGCGATCATCGGTACACGCCCGGTCATTTGCGGATCATGTCGAAGCCTGTGTACGCCTGCAACGCTTTCGGGATGCGGATACCATCGGGCGATTGATTGTTCTCCAGCAGGGCGGCCACGATGCGCGCAAGTGCGAGCGCGCTTCCATTGAGCGTATGCGCGAGCTTCGGTTTCTTGTCCTCGCCACGGTAGCGCAACTTCAAGCGGTTGCTCTGGAAGGTCTCGAAACAGCTGATCGAGCTCACCTCCAACCAGCGCTTCTGGGCACCGGCGTATACTTCCATGTCGTAGGTCATCGCGCTGCTGAAGCCCATGTCGCCACCGCAGAGCAGCAACTGGCGATAGGGCAGTTCGAGATCGCGCAGCAAGCCCTTCACATGCTCCACCATGTCCTCGAGCGCGGCGTAGCTGTTCTCTGGTTTCTCGATCCGCACGATCTCGACTTTGTCGAACTGGTGAACGCGGTTCAACCCACGCACATCCTTGCCATAGCTGCCCGCTTCGCGGCGGAAGCATGGGGTGTAGCCCACGTTCGTGATCGGCAGTTTGTCGCCATCGATGATCTCGTCGCGGTACAGGTTGGTGATCGGCACTTCCGCCGTGGGGATCAGGTAGAGCTTGTCTTCGGAGGCGAAATACATCTGGCCTTCCTTGTCGGGCAGTTGTCCCGTGGCGAAGGCGCTTTCGGCGTTCACCATGTGCGGCGGGATCACTTCGCGGTAGCCTGCGGCGATCGCCTTGTCGAGGAAAAAGCTGATGAGCGCACGTTGGAGTTTCGCGCCCTGGCCGCTGTATACCGGGAAACCCGCGCCGGTGAGCTTCACACCAAGGTCCAAACTGAAAAGGCCGTATTCCTCGCCGAGATCCCAGTGGGGTTTCGCATTTTCCGGAAGCGAAGGCATCGCGCCTTCCTGCATCACGGTCACGTTGTCTTCCGGTGTGCGGCCTGCTGGCACCTTGGCGTTCGGTGCGTTGGGGATGAGGCAGAGCTGATCGCGCAGTGCGGCTTCCGCAGCGTTCAGTTCTTCCTGCATCCGCGCGATGGTCGCTTTGAGGTCCGTGGTCTTCGCGCGCGCGCTTTCCGCCTCGGCCTTGTTCCCGGACTTCATCAGATCACCGATCGAGCGGCTCAGGTCGTTCAGTTCGGCCAGCTTCGCGTCCAGCGCGTTCTGCGTGGCGCGTCGTGTTCCATCGAGTTCGGCGGCTTTGCCCAACAATGCGTCCGCGTCGATGTTGCGTTTGGCCAACCGCGTTGTGGCTTCTTCGCGCAACTCGCGCAAGTAGGATAGTTCCAGCATGGATCGTTCGCTCGGAAAGGGCTGCGAAGTTAGGCGGGCACGGCAGCCGGTGCTTTGGGCGCATTGCCAACGATCCACAACGTGAAGCGGCCGAGGAACGCTACAGCCGCCGGGTCCTCCTGCGCGTACATGCCGTATGCCGCGCAGCGCTCGTGCCCTGCCTCATGCGACCGAGCGTATCAGTTCCACCACTTCCTCCGGCGCTTGCGCATGCACCCAGTGTCCCGCGAACCCGATCGTCTCCATGCGGCTGTTCGGGAATTGCTCCTTGATCGCCGGCACATCAGCGCGGGTGATGTATTCGCTTTGACCCCCGAGGATGAAGAGGGTGGGGGTATGCACGACATCGGGCGGCGTCGCGGCCAGTATGTCGTGGATGTCGCGGGCGATCAACGGCACATTGAAGCGCCAGGCGAGCCCCGGACTTGATCCGGGATCGGGTGTTTCCCAGTACAGGCTCTTCATCAGGAACTGTTGCACGCCGGGTTCGGGAATGAGGCGCGCGAGGTGCTGCTCCACCTCTTTGCGCGTCGTCTTGTTCGCGACTTCGCTCGTGAGCAAGGCTTCGATGATCGGTGCCTGGTTGCTTATCGGGTATTCACGCGGGCCCATGTCGAGCACTACGAGCTGCTTCACCAGTTCCGGCCAGCGCTGCGCGAAGAACATCGCTGTTTTGCCGCCCATGCTGTGGCCGACAAGAACAATGTCGCGCAGGCCGAGACTTGTCACGAGCGCATGCACATCCTCGGCCATGAGCGGATAGGTGATGCGATCCGAATGTGGCGAGCGGCCGTGGTCGCGTTGATCGATCAGCAGCACGTCGAAGTGTTCACTGAGCGATCGGCCGATGCTGCCGAAGTTGTCGCCACTGCCGAAGAGGCCGTGCAGGATGACGATGGAACTCGCTCCCGACCCCTCTTCCGAGGAGAGGGGAGCAATTCGGGCGAGCCGCCGGTGAAAGAGTTCGACGATCATCGCAACTCCCGCAGATAGAGCTGCACCGCATTCTCCATCCCGAAGATCAGCGCATCGCAGATGAGCGCATGGCCGATGGAGACTTCCAACAAGCCCGGCATGTTCGCTTTGAAGAAGGCGAGATTCTTCCGGTCCAGGTCGTGCCCCGCGTTCAGTCCGAGGCCGTGTTCGGTCGCGTGTTGCGCGGCTCGCGCGAAGGGAGCAACAGCAGCAGCGCGCTCGACGGGAAAGTTCGCGGCGTAAGGCTCGGTGTAGAGTTCGATGCGGTCCGTGCCCGTGTCCGCCGCGTGCGCGATCAGTTCCGGATCGGCGCCCATGAACAGCGATGTGCGGATCCCTTCGCCCTTGAAACGCGCGATCACTTCCTTCAGGAACGACTTGTGCGTTTTCGCATCCCAACCTGCGTTGCTGGTGAGCGCACCCGGCGGATCGGGTACGAGCGTTACCTGATGTGGCTTCACCTCGATCACCAGCGCGATGAATTCTTCGCTCGGATACCCTTCGATGTTGAATTCGGTGGTGACCGCTTTTTTCAGCTCACGCACATCGCTGCGGCGGATGTGACGCTCGTCCGGTCGCGGATGCACGGTGATGCCTTGGGCACCGAAGCGCTCGATGTCGATGGCCCATTGCACCACGTCGGGGTTGTTGGCCCCGCGCGCGTTGCGCAGGGTGGCCAGCTTGTTCACGTTCACGCTCAGTCGCGTCATCACCTTCGTTCCGTATAGCTTCGCGGCCGTTCCTGCGGTCGTGGTGGCCAAAAGTAGCCGCCCCCATACCCGCACAGTCCATCCGATGCACGCCTCCGATCTCATCACCGACGACATACCGCCGCTGAAGCCCAGCGATCCGGTGAGCCGCGCGCTGGATTGGATGGAGGAGTTCAAGGTGGCCCACCTTCCCGTGATCGAGGGTGAACGCCTGATCGGTGTGGTGAAGGACAGCGACCTTATCGATGGCAACAATGCACGCGCCACCGTGGGCGAGCTGATGGAGCGGGTTGAAGTGCCCTTCGTGCGCGACCAGCAGCACATCTATGATGTGATGCGGCTCTTCGTGGAGCGCGGCCTTACCGTGGTGCCGGTGCTGGACATGAACGGCCGCTACCTCGGCTCGGTGAACGAGCATGAGGCCCTGCGCCGCCTGAGCGAAGTGGTGAACGTGCGCGAGCCCGGCAGTGTGCTGGTGCTGGAGATGAACCAGAACGATTATTCGCTGCAGGAGATCGCGCGCATCGTGGAAGGCAATGATGCCAAGGTGCTCAGCGTCTATTGCCATCCGCTGGCGGACAGTACGCGTGTGGAGGTAACGCTCAAGATCAACCGCGAGGACGTGAGCGGCATCCTCCAGACCTTCGAGCGCTATGAGTACAAGGTGAAGACCACCTATCAGGGATCAAGCTTCCATGAGGACCTGCGCGGGCGCTATGATGAGCTGATCCGCCTGATCAACCTGTGATCAACGGGCGATGCCTGCGCGCCGCCGCTTCCTCCTCACCCTTGTACTGACCTGTGCCGCTGCCTTGCTCGTGGCACAGGACACAGCGAACTTCAACGGCCCTTACCGCATCAGTGGGATCGTGATCGAAGGCAACCGTACGACGAAGGAGCGCGTGATCCTACGCGAGCTGACCCTGCGAGAAGGTGACTCGGTGCGTACCTCGGAACAGCTGTACTACCTGCTGGAACGCTGCCGCCAGAACGTGTTCAACATGGCGCTCTTCAATAGCGTGCGCGTGGTGCCCACCTACATCACCCTGCACGATGTGTTCGTAACGGTGACGGTGAGCGAGCGCTGGTTCTACTGGCCCACGCCGATCTTCAAGTACAGCGACCCGAACTTCAATACCTGGTGGCTCACGAAGGATTTCCGACGTGTGTATTGGGGCGCGTTCCTGTACCGCTACAACATGCGTGGCCGGAATGAGACGCTCTATGCGAAAGTGCAATTGGGCTACGCCAAGGAATTCGCGCTCCGCTACCGCTTCCCCTTCGTTGACAAGAAGCAACGGTGGGGCATGGCCTTCGGCGCGGGCCGCACCCAACAGGACGAGATCACCATCGGCACCATCGATAACAAGCGTGAATTCCTGAAGATCCCCGGCGAAGCCACCCGCAGTGAATGGAAGGGTGACCTGGAAGCCACGCTGAGGCCGGCCTTCGATATGCGCCATGCTTTCCGTCTCGGCTACGTGAGCGCGCATGTGATGGACACCGTGCCGCGCGCCGCGCCGAACTATTTCCTCCACGGTGCGGCGAGCACTTCCTATTTCTCCGCCGGCTACACCTTCATTTACGACCAACGCGACAGTCGCATCTATCCGCGCAACGGATCATACGCCGACTTCAAGGTGGATCGCTACGGGCTCGGGTTCGGTGGTGCGGGAGAGCCGGAACTCACCACGCTCTACTCGAGTTTCATGCGGCTGTGGCGCACCAGTGAACGCTGGAGCGTGGGCGGAAGCGTGCGCGGTAAAACGAGCTTGGGTCCCCAGGTGCCTTACTACGTTCAGCAAGGTCTCGGCTACGATGACTATGTGCGCGGCTATGAGTATTACGTGATCGATGGGGAGCACTATGTGCTGGGCAAGGCGAACGTGCTTTGGGCCTTGGTGAAGCCGCGCGAGTACGTGTTCGAAGGCATGCGGAGCGAGAACTTCAAAACGCTCTATCTGGCGGTCTACCTGAACGCGTTCGCCGACTTCGGCCATGTATGGGACAGTCGCTATGCGGATGCGAACTTCCTCGCGAACGAATGGCAGCAGGGCTATGGCGTGGGGGTGAACGTGGTGACCAGCTATGACCAGGTGATGCGCGTGGAATACACGCTGAACGCCCAGGCCGAGCGTGCCTTCTACCTACATTTCGCTCAACCATTCTGATCCGGATGCGCATCGGCACACACGGTCGTTCGCTCGCCATCGACAGCATTCCCTCTGTTCACCGCATACTCTCCGCCATGCGTGCGCAGGGCATGGTGCCGGTGGTGGATATGGCGCTCGCCGATCAGCTCCACGCAGCGGGTCTTCCGTTGGACGCGGCCACGGAAGTGTCCGACAATCCGGCCACCGCCGGAATCGAGATCTTCTTCAGCCTTGGCGGCGATGGTACGTTCCTCGACAGCGTGGCGAAGGTGGGCCGCACGGGCATCCCTGTGCTGGGCATCAACCTGGGCCGGCTCGGATTCCTCAGCAGCACGCGGGAAGAAGGAACGGCCGAAGCACTGAAGGCTGTACTCGCGCGTCGTTACTCGATCGAGGAGCGTGGCCTGCTCACCGTGGAAGGGGACGGGCTCGGCGATGGTGGTCCATTGTACGCATTGAACGAAGTGAGCCTGCACAAACGCGACAGCAGCAGCATGATCTCCGTGGACGCTTTCGTGGGCGAGCGTTTCCTGAACACCTATTGGTCCGATGGGCTCATTGTGGCCACACCCACCGGCAGCACCGCGTATTCCCTCAGCTGTGGTGGGCCTTTGCTCGATCCTGATTGCGACGCCATGGTCATCACGCCCATCGCGCCCCACAACCTGAACGTGCGCCCCTTCGTGGTACCCGGCAACAGCCTGATCCGCCTGCGGGCTGAAGCGCGTGACGACAAATACCTCGTGAACCTGGACTCGCGCAGCTTCACCTTGGAGCGCCCTACGGATCTGCATGTACACCGCGCGGCGCACCGGGTGAAATTCGTTCACCTCGAAGGCCAGGACTTCTTCAATACCCTGCGCGACAAGCTCGCTTGGGGGCTGGATGTGCGCAGTGGTCCGCCCATGGACCGGGCCAACAACTAAGTTCGCGGCCTGAACACGCAAGGATCGTCCTCCTGCACCGTTCCCCAGCGGATGTCCCGTTACAAGGTCCTGTTCCCCCTCCTCCTGCTCAGCGCGCCTTCGATCGCGCAAACGAGCGAACTCGGCCTTACCGGTGGCGTCATGTACTATATCGGGGACCTGAACCCGACGCGGCACTATCCTGCGCATACCCACATCGGCGGCGGCCTCTTCTACCGCTACAACTTCAACCAACGCTACGCCTTCCGTTTGCAAGGGTTGTACAGCAAGCTCGAAGCCTACGACAGCGATTCGCCCGACAGCCTCCAGCAACTGCGGAACCTCGGTTTCCGCACCAGCATCTTCGAAGCCTCCGCCGTGATGGAGATCAACTTCTTCAAGTATCGCGGTGTCACCAAGGACAGCCGCAACTGGACGCCGTACATCTTCTTCGGGCTCGCCTATTTCCATATGGATCCGGAGGGATTGCTGGATGATACCTGGTACCAGTTGCAACCCCTCGGCACCGAAGGGCAGGGTACGAGCCAAGGTGGCGACTTCTATTCGGTGGACAACATCAGCATCCCCTTCGGCGTGGGCTTCAAGTTCGCGATCACACAAAAGATCGATCTGGGCCTGGAGTGGGGATTGCGCCGCTCCTACACGGACTATATCGATGATGTGAGCGGCACGTATGTGGACAATGACCTGCTCACCTTCGAGACCGGCCCGCTTACCGCCGCACTGGCCGATCCGAGCGTGCTGCGCAACACGGGCCTCAACACCGGTCGTTCCCGTGGTGACGGCCAGACCACCGATTGGTACCAATACACCGGCGTCTCCGTCTCCTGGTTGCTCACGCGCTTCACCGAGTGCGATGCGATCTGGGACCACATGCGGCGAAACAAGTGAGGCCGGGAACAGCGAACTTCGCGCCCCTCGTGGAAAAAACCATGGCCACCCCCATCGAAGAGGAATTGCGCGCGCGGATCGATCCGCAACGCGTTCCGCAGCACGTGGCCATCATCATGGACGGCAACGGGCGCTGGGCAAGCCGACAAGGCGAGCTGCGTGTGGTGGGCCATACGCACGGCGTGCGAAGCGTGCGCGAGACACTCGTTGCCGCAACGGAGATCGGTGTGAAGTACCTCACCCTGTATGCCTTCAGCACCGAGAACTGGAACCGGCCGCAAGCCGAAGTGGAGGCGTTGATGGACCTGCTCGTGAACACGCTGATGAGCGAGATGGAAAGCCTGCATGAGAACGGTGTGCGATTGAACACCATCGGTGACACCGACAGTTTGCCTGCCACCTGCCGCGCCACCTTGCAGAAAGCGATCCAACAAACGGCCAAGAACGATCGCGTGACCCTCACGCTCGCGCTGAGCTACAGTTCCCGCTGGGAACTGCTGCGTGCCGCGCGGTCCATCGCGCAGGATATCAAGGACGGCCGTCTCAGCATGCACGATGTGAACGAACCCCTCGTGGACGCGCGCCTCAGCACCGCCGGCATGCCTGATCCGGAACTCCTGATCCGCACCAGCGGCGAGCAACGCATCAGCAATTTCCTGCTGTGGCAGATCGCCTATGCGGAGCTGTGGTTCACTCCGGTACTCTGGCCGGACTTCCGCAAGGAGCATCTCTTCCAGGCCGTGCTCGACTACCAGAACCGCGAACGCCGCTTCGGCCTCACCAGCGACCAAGTGACCACGAGCTGATGCGCGCATCGATCCTTGCCCTGTGCGTCGCCACAGGTTCCTTCGTCAGTGCGCAGAAGCTCACCGGACCGGTGCTCGACTACGCGTATCCCCGGGAGTACACCATCGGCGGCATCACCGTCAGCGGCTGCGTAACGCGGGATGCCAACGCGGTGAAACTGTTCAGCAGCCTGCAGGTCGGCGACAAGATCACCGTGCCGGGCGACCGTATCGCCAAGGCCATACGCGCCATCTGGGAACAGAAGCTCTTCACCGATGTGCGTATCGAAGCGGCGGAGATACGCGGCACCACCATCTTCCTCAACATCATCGTGCAGGAGAATCCCCAACTGGCCAGCTATGGGTTCGCCGGTACCGTGAGCCGCAACGAAGGCGACAAGCTCCGTGAGGAATTCGGGTTGGAACGCGGACAGCAAGTGAACGATGCGGTGATCGCCAGCATTCGCGCTTCGGTCCATCGCTACTATACCGACAAGGGGCACCTGAAGGCGGACGCCACCGTGGAGCAGGTGAGCGATACGAGCCAGCAGAACAGCGTGCGCCTGCTCGTGCGCGTGGACCCCGGTCCGCGTGTGCGCATCAAGGACATCGAGTTCCACGGCAACGAACACATCACCTCATCGCGCCTGCGCCGGGCCATGAAGCAAACCAAGCGCAAGCGTTGGTGGAACATCTTCGGAAGCAGCAAATTCAAGAGCACCGACTACCGCGACGACAAGGAGAAGGTGGTCGCCGTCTACAACGAGAAGGGTTATCGCGACGCGAGCATCGCTTCCGATTCGATGAGCTATATCGGCAAGAAGAAGATCCGTCTCGACATAACCGTGGACGAGGGCCACCGTTTCTATTTCCGCCGGATCGAATTCACCGGCAACACGAAGTACAGCACCGACACCCTTCACAAAGTGTTGAACATCCGGCGCGGCGACAGCTACAACAAGAAACGGCTCGATACGCGCCTCTACCAGAACCCCGCCGGTGTTGACATCAGTTCGCTCTACATGGACCATGGCTACCTGAGCTTCTATCCCGATCCGGTGGAGCGCGTGGAAGGCGACAGCATCGATCTGGAGATCCGCATCAGGGAAGGCAAGCAGTACCGCATCCGCAACGTGACCGTGAGCGGCAACACGAAGACCTTCGATCACGTGATCCGCCGGGAGATACGTACACTGCCGGGCAACCTGTTCGATCGCAGCGAAGTGATCCGTAGCCAGCAACAGCTCGTCGGCCTTGGCTTCTTCGATCCCGAAAAAGTGGGTGTGAACCCGACTCCCGATCCGCGCAGCGGCCTTGTGGACCTTGACTACACGGTGGAAGAGAAACCCAGCGACCGCTTGGAGTTGAGCGGCGGCTACGGCGGTGGTCGCCTCTTGCTTTCGGTGGGCCTGTCCTTCACCAACTTCAGCATGCGCAAGGTGCTGCACAAGAACGCATGGACGCCATTGCCCGCCGGTGATGGCCAGACGCTCAACCTCCGCGCGCAGACCAACGGAAGCTACTACCAGAGCTACAGCGTCTCCTTCGTGGAGCCTTGGCTGGGCGGCCGCAAGCCGAACTCGTTGAGCGTTTCCGGCTACTACACGCGCCAGACGAACGGTCAATCACGCGGGGCGGTGAACTCCGATGGCACCATCGCCTTCCAAGAGCTCGGGATCCTGGGCACATCGGCCGGTCTCGGCTGGCGGCTGAAATGGCCGGACGATTATTTCTTCGTGAACCTCACGGGCAGCTACCAGCAGTACCGCTTGAACAATTGGAACTCGCTCTTCTCCTTCAGCAACGGCACCAGCAACGTGATCGCCGCGCAATTGCGTTTCTCCCGCCGCAGCATCGCCGAACCGTTCTGGATCACCCAAGGTTCGGAGACGAGCTTCAGCGTGAAGGCCACGCCCCCCTACTCCGCCTTCGATCCCGGAACGGACTACACCCAGCTCAGCGCTGCTGACCGCTACAACCTCGCCGAATTCCACAAGTGGAAGTTCACCACCCAGTGGTTCAGCAAGCTCACACGCAACAAGACCAAGCATGATCTGGTATTCATGGCGCGCGCGGGCTTCGGTTTCCTTGGTCGCTACAATCCACGCAAGGGTGATTCACCCTTCGAGCGTTTCTATCTCGGCGGCAGCGGGCTCACCGGCTTCTCCCTCGATGGCCGCGAGATCATCGCGCTCCGCGGGTATGACGACCTCTCGCTATCGCCCAGCTTCGGCAGTTTCTTCGTGAACAAGTACACCGCCGAACTGCGCTTCCCCGTTTCGCTCAATCCGTCCGCCACCATTTTCGCGCTCGGCTTCGTGGAGGCCGCCAACGCATGGAACGACATCAAGCGTTACGATCCCTTCCGCGTGTACCGCAGCGCCGGCATCGGTCTGCGATTGTTCCTGCCGATGTTCGGTCCCATGGGGCTCGATTATGGCTGGCGTTTCGACGATGTTCCCTCTTCGCCCAACATGGCCAAGAGCCAGTTCCACTTCACCATTGGCATCGATCTTGGGGAACTGTGACCCATCGATCGCCTACTTTCGACGGCTTCGATCATGACCCACCACCTCTTCCGCCTCACCCTGCTCGCCGCGCTGCTCGCCGCTCCCGGCGTGTTCGCGCAGCGCATCGCGTTCGTGGATACCAAGTACATCCTGGAGCAGATGCCCGACTATGCGGCCGCGCAGCAGGAGCTCGATCACAACAGCACGCTCTGGCAGAAGGAGATCGATGATCGCTGGGACCAGATCAAACGCATGCGTGATTCATACAACGCGGAAGCGATCCTGCTCACCGAGGATATGAAGCGTTCGCGCCAGGAGGACATCAGCAAGAAGGAGAACGAGGCGCGCGACCTGCAGAAGAAGCGCTTCGGTGTGGGCGGAGACATCTTCAAGAAACGGCAGGAGCTGATACAACCGATCCAGGACCGCATCTATCAAGCGGTGCAGGAGGTCGCGGGTACGAGCTACATGGCCGTCTTCGATATCGGTGGTCTGAGCAACAACGTGCTTTACGCCAGTCCCAAGTTCGACAAGAGCGATGCCGTGCTGCGCAAGCTCGGCATCAAGCCCGGCAAGACTGCGGGCAATTCAGGCAATGTGAGAGGCGAAGAGGACGAGCAACAACCCGACGAGAAGACCCCGGAGAAAGGCGGAGGACGTGAAGAATCGAAACCGCAAAAAGAAGGCGGACAAACAGGCGGTGATACATCCCCTCCGCCCGAAAAACCCAAACAGTAACCCATCACCCGGCCCCACGGCCGTGGACCTCAACAGCAACCAGTGACCATGAAGAAGTTTTTGATCGCCCTCTGTATCGTCCTCACCAGTGCCACTGGTGCAAAGGCCCAGAATACCAAGCTCGGCCACATCGATCGACAGGCCCTTATGCTCGCGCTACCGGAACGCAAGGACGCTGAAGCGAAAATGCAAGCCTTCGCGAAGCAGCTCGATGATCGCCTGAAGGCGATGGGCGAGGAGTACAAGGCCAAGGTCGCCGAACTGCAAGGCAAGGTGGACAAGATGACCCAGACCGAAAAGGAAGTGGCCCAGCGCGAACTCGGCGATCTGGAGCAACGCATCCAGGAGGCTCAGGAGAAAGCGAAGGAGGATCTTTCCAAACAGGAACAGGAACTGCTCGCCCCGATGGTGGAGAAGACCGACAAGGCCATCAAGGATGTGGCGAACGAGAACAACTTCACCTACATCTTCGATACCAGTACAGGCATGGTGCTCTTCTACGACAAGGGCGAGGACATCATGTCCTTGGTGAAGAAGAAGCTGAACATCGCCACGCCCTGAACCGCCAACGCCGTGTCCCGCCTCTCGCGGCCCATCGGCATCTTCGATAGCGGTATCGGTGGCCTCACCGTTGCCGCCGCCGTACGACAGGCGCTCCCGCAGGAGCGCCTGCTCTATTTCGGCGACAACGCGCACATTCCTTATGGCGATCGCTCCCTGCGCGAGGTGCGCGCCTTCAGCGCGGCCATCGTGCGCGCCATGCTCGCCCAAGGGTGCAAGCTCATCGTCATCGCCTGCAATACCGCTTCCGCAGCAGCGCTCGTTCCGTTGCGTGAAGCCTATCCGCACACGCCGTTCGTGGGCATGGAACCGGCGCTGAAACCCGCCGTTGAGCGATCACGCTCCGGCGTGGTCGGTGTGATCGCTACACGCGCGACCTTCCAAGGTGAACTCTTCGCTTCGGTGAAGGAACGGTTCGCACAGAACGTGGAGTTGCTCGAACAACCTTGTCCTGGGCTCGTGCAAGCGATCGAAGCAGGAGAACTGGATACCACGGGCACCGAACACATGTTGCGCGAATGGTTGGAGCCGATGCTCGCGAAGAAAATGGATGCCTTGGTGCTCGCCTGCACACATTATCCCTTGGTACGCCCGCTCATCGAGCGCATCTGCGGACCTGATGTGCAGGTGATCGATCCAGCGCCCGCCGTCGCGCGTCGCGTGCAGCAGGTGTTGATCGAACGGGTCATTGAAGCACCGGCCGATGCGACCGGTGGGTTCAAGAGCTGCACCAGCGGGGAACTTCCGGCCTTCGGGCGCGTGCTCGCGATGTTGGAGCTGCCCACCGACGACCTGAGCTACGCACCATGGGAAGGAGCCGTCCTCACCCTTCCGTGAACCACCCGGCGTACATCAGGTAATTCCTTGCGATCCGCTCGATCTCGCCGCGCGAGAGTTCCTCGCTCACCTGTTTGATGCGCTTGCCGGGCACGCCGGCGATGAGGCTGCCGGGTTCCACGATCATGTTCTGCGTTACCACCGCGCCCGCCGCGATCACGCTGCCTTCGCCGATCTCCGCATGGTCCATCACGATAGCGCCCATGCCGATGAGCACTTTGTCATGGATCCTGCAACCGTGAACGATCGCATTGTGCCCGATGCTCACGTCGCTGCCGATAATGAGCGATGCTTTCTGGTAGGTGCAGTGCAGCACCGCGCCGTCCTGGATGTTCACGCGGTCGCCGATGCGGATGCTGTTCACATCCCCGCGCACGACAGCATTGTACCATACGCTGCATTGGTCGCCCATGCGCACGTCACCGATCACCACGGCGGTCTCGGCCAAAAAAGGATCACGCCCGAAAACAGGCGTGATCCCACGTAGCGTCCGTATGAGGGCCATCCCTTATTTCTTCACCGGCAGGCCGCAGCCATCCTTCACGCAGCACGCTGGCAGGTTCTTGCGCGCTTCCATCATCGGTGGCGTATTGTCAGCTGCGAAGCCGAGCTTGGAAATGGCGGTGTGGAGCTTCATCACATCGGTCTTCGAGCGGTCGAAGTCGATCTTGATCATCTCGCGATCCACGTCAACTTCCACGGCCTTCACGCCTTTTTCGTAGACCAGTTCCGTCTCGAGCAGCTTCTTGCACGACTCGCACAGCGGGCCTGTGTGGATCCCGATCGCCAGAGCGCTCACCTTGTTCTGCGCAAGGGCGGGCATCGCGATCAGCAAGGCCAGCATCATCAGTATCTTTTTCATGGGTGTTGGTTTTCGGTCGTGTGTGTCTTTCGTTTCAACGTGAGGCGCGTTCCGCCATAGAACAGGGCACCATTGGTGGGTCCCCAGATCATCGATGCGTCAAAGTAAGGGCCAAAGGGATCCTCCGGTGCGATGATCTGGCGCGTTTGCACGGCGCTCGTCAGGTTCTCGCCACCGAGGTACAACTCGAAGGCCCCGCTGCTGAAGGTGATCTGCGCGTTCATGGTGGTGTACGCCGGTGAACGTTCGACGGTCCGATAGGCTTCCGGGTTGCTCGCTGTCGAGGGAAGTCGCGCGCTGCCGAAGATGTTCCCCGTGATATCGAAACGCCAGTGTTCGTTGCGGCTCGTGTAGGCGAGGTCCGCCAATCCGCGATGCATGGGAGTGAATGGCCGCTCGCGCAGCACGCCATCATACGTGGTGTGTACATCGTACCAGCGGTAACTCAACTTCGCGTCCACTTGGTGGCTAAGCGCCACTTGTATGTCGGCCAACAAGCTGTTCGCATAGCTCTTCCCGTGCAGCATGTATATGGCCAGCGTGCGCGGACTGCGGTCCAGGTCGGCGACCACTTGATCAGTGAACTCGCTCCGATAAGCATCGATGCCGAAGGTCCATTTCCGGCCGATCCATTTCCACTTGTGGAGGAAGGAGGCGCCGAAATTCCACGAACGTTCCATGCCCAGCGGACCTTCTACGACCACATCGCGGGAACTGGCCAGCGCGCTCGCATTCTCCACCAAGGGGTTCGCACTGCGGAAAGCCTGCCCAGCTGAAAGGCGTGCGGTCGTGAGTGGACCGAGGTCGTACTTCATGTGCAGTCGTGGTGAAATGTTGCCACCGTATTCGCTGTTGAAGTCGGCGCGCACACCGGTGACGATGATGAAGCGTTTCCGTGAACGCGTATACTCCGCGAACACGCCGGGCATGCGCTCCACGCGGCCGAAGGCGCTGTCGCGGAAGGCTTCCGTATAGTCATCGAACTGGAAGCTCCCACCCGCTTTGAACTGGTCGCCTTCATGCCGGAGCAATTGCTGGTAGATGACGTTGGCATAGCCGCTTTGCTGCGACCCTTCGTAATCCCGATCGCCGAAGTTGGATGACACCGTGTGGTTGCGGAACGAGGTGAGCACACCGATGCTCTTGGTGCTGTCGCGCAGGATCCAGCCGCTCTTGGCGATCACGTCGGCCAGTTCGTTGGTGATGCCCACCGTGTAGTGGCGGCCGGTGCTGCCTTCGAGCGCATGGTGCGCTTCCGTCTGTCCGCCATCGCGTGCATCGAACACATAGCGCGCGATCACTTGCGTGGTGCGCTTCGCCGTGCGTTGCAGCCAGCGGTCCATCACGTTGATGCGTCGGCCCAAGGGCTGGTCGCGGAAGCCGTCCGAATTGTCGTCCATGTCGCGCTGCATCAAACTGCCGTGCATCATCACGATGTTGTCGCCGCCCTTGCTGGAATGTTGCGAAGCATTGATGTTGAGCTCGGTGCGGCCCTGGTTGTTCATGTACAGGTTGGTGAAGAGCGCGGGTGCGGTGGCGGGATCCAGCAGGCAGAGTTCGAGCTGGCCGGTCATCGCGTTGGGCCCGTTCACCGCGGTGCCCACGCCTTTGCTCACATTGATCTCGTTGATCCACGGGCCGGGGATCAGGGTGAGCCCGTAGTTGCTCGACAGGCCGCGCACGAAGGGGATGTTCTCCACGCTGATCTGCGCGTACTTGCCATCGAGTCCCAGCATGCGTATCGTCTTCGCTCCGCTGATCGCATCGCTGTAGCTCACGTCCACCGTGGCGTTCGTTTCGAAACTTTCGCTGATGTCGCAGCACGCTGCGCGTTTCAGTTCACGTGCGCCGATGTTCTCCGATGCTTGCATGCTTCGCAGATCGAGCTTGGTCGCGGCTTGTCGCTCTACCACTTCGGCGGCTCTCAGTTCGGTCACCGCTTGCAACATCACCTCGATCTCTTCCTTGGGCCGGGCGTTCAGGAGGATGCTATCGGTGGCGTAACCGACTGCGCTCACCACCAGCTGTGCTGGATAAGCCGATGGTGCAGGGAACGCGAACAGGCCAAGGCTGTCCGTTGCGGTGCTGCGTCCCGCAAGGCTCACGCTCGCATACGGGATCGGTGCATGATGACCATCGGCTTCCATGCCGATCACGTGGCCATGCATGAAACGCAGGTCCTGCGCGTGCAGCGTGAAGGCTGAAGCGAAAAGGAGAATGACAGGAATGTTCTTCAAGAGGTTCAAGATGAAATGGTCCTTCCGTTGGAAAAGAGCGACGACCGTTCGTGTTCGGAACGGCAGCGGACAGGCCTCGTCTCAGATCAGGAACGAGCGCAGGCGGCTTGATCGTTCAGCACGCAGCAGGGGTGGTGGGCGTGTGACGATCGGCCCGCGCGAGGCCGCGAGGTCGGTGCTCGTGGCGTTGCCTGCAGGAAGGAACAGTGGGATCGCTTCCACCGGATGAACGGCTCGGAAATTCGGCGCCGTGTATTCGCTGCGTTGTGGTACCGTATGCGCGAACACACAACAGGTGGCCGACAGATGCGCGCCGTGTTTTCCCTTCGGTTGCGGGCAACAGTCCTTGCCAACGCCAATGTGTACCACCTGATGCCCGCTCATCACGCAGGTCATGCGGCACAATGCTGGAGCCGTCGCGCTGAACAGCAGCACGACCGCCGCAGGAACGCCAAGCCAGAAGGAGCGGAGTGAATGGATCACGATGCGAAGGTAGAGCCTCGTGCGTGGTTGTTCGTTGATCGGTGTTGGTAGCTGGTTGCTGGTAGCTGGTTGTTGGTTGCTGGTTGTTGTTTGTTGGTAGCTGGTTGCTGGTGAATGCGCTTATACCCGATCCTTTTCACCCATCCGAACAACCAGCTACCATCAACCAATGCGCGGCCCTCTACCTTTACCGCCCCGATGGAAACCGCCACAAAACTCCCGCCCATCACCGTTTACGCGGAGATGACCCCCAACCCGGCGACCATGCGCTACGTCGCGAGCCGCATGCTCGTGCCCGATGGCCGCATGATCGAGTTCCGAACACCGGCCGAGGCCGAAGCGGTGAGCCCGCTGGCAGGACACGTTTTCAATCTGCCATTCGTTACCGGTGTTTTCATCAGTGGCAACTTCATCACCGTTACGCGCAACGATTCGGTGACCTGGGACCTCGTGCAGATGGAACTGCGCGAATACATCCAGGAATACCTCAACACCGATGGTCGTGTGGTGAACGATGATGCGCCCGCGCAAGCCCTCGCCGATGCCAACGAACGGGCCGTTACACACGCCGAACCAGTTGACGACATGGAGCGCAAGATCATCCATGTGCTGGATGAATACGTGGCTCCTGCCGTGGCCGGCGATGGTGGCCATATCGCCTTCCGCTCATTCAAGGATGGCGTTGTCGCGGTCGACCTGCGCGGCTCGTGCAGCGGTTGCCCCAGCAGCATGGTCACCTTGAAAGGCGGCGTGGAGAACCTGCTGAAGCAGATGGTGCCAGGGGTGAGGGAGGTGGTGGCGGTGGAATTGTAGGGCATGTCAACCGCCAAGCGGAACTGCTTTCCATAGGTCGTTGTGCATTCTCGTTCCTGGATGCATCATATCGTCGAACCCCACGACGATGAGAACACGCATCCCCACATTCATCACCGCCATCGCTCTCACCGCGAGCGGCACACTGATGGCCCAAAGCTTCGGCGAGATACACGGCAAGGTGAAGGACGACCAAGGCAAGCCCGTGGAAATGGCGAACGTGAGCGCCTCACAGGGCGAGCATCGCTTCAGCGTGTACACGGATGAAGAAGGCCGCTTCGTATTGAAACCGTTGTCCGCTGGCGTGTACGACGTGCGCGTAGTGATGCTCGGCCAACCGCCACAGGAGGTGAGCGGCGTGCTGGTGGATCCGGACAAGATCACGTTCCTCCAAGATCTCAGCATGGTTGTCGGCAACACCTTGGATCCGTTGATCGTGGTGCGCACGAAATGGGTGCCGCCACTGATCAAGGTGGATGATCCCGAGGTCGTGAGCCTCTTCCATACACAGTGGAAACACGATCCTTCGCGTCACGACCCGGTGAAGCTCGCGAGCCTCGTGGCACCTGGCGTTACCCGGGCACCGAACGGCGATGGCCTTTTCTTCCGCGGCTCGCGCAGTGAGAACATGTGCTACTATGTGGACGGTATGAAGGTGGGCGACAAACTGAGCGCAGTGCCCAGCGAGGCTATCAATAGCATCAGCGTATACACAGGCGGGCTTCCGGCGAAGTATGGCGATGTCACGGGCGGAGTGATCGCCATCGAAACCAAGAGCTACTTCGATCTTTACCAGCAGCGGAACGCAGGGATCCGGTGACCGCAGGTGAGGTGAGTGGGCAGTGGCAGTTGGCAGTTCAACCTGGTGCTACTGCCGACTGCCACTGCCAACTGGCGACTTTTGAAAGCGATCGATGAAATGTTCCTCCGGCGAACCGTCATAGAGAACATCAGCGACGAGGCCTTGGTGGAGCGCTTGAACAGCGGCCATCACGCCTCGCTCGCCGCGTTATGGGACCGCTATGCGCACCTGCTTTTCGGGGTGGGCATGAAGTACCTGAAGGACACCGAGCGCGCGAAGGACATGGTCGTAGAACTCTTCGCATCACTGCCGGATCTCCTGCGCAAGCATGAGGTGAAGACCTTCCGGCCGTGGATCCACACAGTGATGCGCAACCGTTGCCTGATGGTCTTGCGCAAGGGCGGTCCGGAAGCGCGCGTGCCGGACGAGTTGCTTCGCGACCACGAAGAACCGGGTGATGAAGCGGCGCTTCATGAGGCCACACTGCAACGGCTCGAAGCCGCCGTCGACAAATTGAACGAAGGACAACAGGAGTGCGTGCGCCTGTTCTATCTCGAACGGAAGAGCTATTCCGAAACAGCTGAACGCACCGGCCTTTCCGTGGAACAGGTGCGCAGCCATCTCCAGAACGGACGACGCAACCTGCGCTTGATACTTGAACGTCATGCCGACCAGAATCGCTGATCCCTTCTCGCCGCGAGGGCCGCTCACGAGCGAGCAGATCCAACGCTATGCGCAGGGCGAGGGTTCGCCTGCGGAACGGCACGAAGTGGAACTGCACGCCGAAAGCGATCCGTTGGTACGCGAAGCCATCGATGGCCTATGGATGCCCGGCGCACCGAAGGCGTTGGCCGATCTGCGGAAACACCGACCAGCCAAGGGACGCGCTAGCGGGTGGTTGATCGCAGGAGGAGTGTTGATCGTGATAGTTGGACTTGGTTGGACTTTCCTGCGCAGCGATCCTTCGGCGATGGACGCCACATCGCGGCCGATCATCGGAGCGAAGAACGAGCCTGGAAGATCCATCGTTCACGCCACCTTGCCCGATACCCAGCGGTTGGCCTTGAAGGTGGAACTGGCGAAGGGGAGGGCCCTGCCGAAGGATGAGCAGGCGGGCCACCAAGGTGCTGAACACTTCATGGCCGCACACGCGGCCGCACCGGTAAGGAACGATCCGGAACCTGTGCCAGCGCCCATCGCAAGCCTTGCGGTGGAGGTGCGACCGGATCATTCCACGGATGCACCAACCTCATTGGCACCGCCCCGCTCTTCGCGCAAGTTGCTTTTCCTCCACGACCTCGAACTTGTGGATCCGAGCGAGCTGTATCCCACCGATCCCCGACTGGTGATGAACGAACATGCCGTGGATGCCCGCTTCGCGGATGCTGCCGAGCGGGACCATACGACAGATGAGCAGGTCACCGCAGGCTACTCGGACTTCATGGAGCAAGCAATGGCCAAGTTCGCCCAAGGCGACCGCCTTGGTTGCTTGGAAGACCTGATGTTCCTCTTGGACCAATTCCCCGACGATGTGAACGCCTTGTTCTATGCCGGATTATGCGCTTACGATCTGGGGTCGTTCGCTCGCGCGGAACGTTACCTCGATCGCGTTCAACACCATACCATCGATACCTACCATGAGGAAGCGGCGTGGTACTATGCCCAATGCATCGAGCGCAGCAGAGGACCGGTAGCGGCCAGAGAGCTTTTCGATCGCATCGCGAAGGCGAATGGTTTCTACGCCGTGAAGGCGCAGGATAAGCTGATCGATCGGAAATGAAAAAGCCTCCCGGTCATCGGGAGGCTTTCAATGGGGTTCTTTCGGGGATCAGTTCTTCGCTTCAGCGGGAACAATGCTCACGTAGCTCTTGTCGTCGCGTTTGCGGCGGAATTCCACCGTGCCGTCCACGAGGGCGTAGAGCGTGTGGTCCACACCGATCCCGACGTTGCGGCCCGGGTGGTGCTTGGTGCCGCGCTGGCGAACGATGATGTTGCCGGCGATGGCTACGCTGCCACCGTAGATCTTCACGCCGAGACGCTTGCTGTGCGATTCGCGTCCGTTCTGGGTACTGCCTTCACCTTTCTTGTGTGCCATGCTTTGAACGCCGAAGCCCGGCGTAGGCGTTGCTGGTAGTGCTATGCTGTGTCGGTCCGAGCGAAGTCGAGGACCTACTTTTTAGGTGCTGCCTTCTTCGCTGCAGCAGGTTTCTTCGCAGGTGCTTTCTTTTCCACGGCCTTCTTCACCGGTGCTTTCTTTTCAGCGGCGGCTTTCGGTGCCTTCTCCGTCTTCGGTGCTTCGAGCCTCACCGCTTTCGGCTTCGGTGCAGTGCTCTTGCTCGCGTCGAACTTCTCACCCTTGCCCAGGATCGCTTCGACCCACAGCTCAGTGAGGTATTGGCGATGCCCGTTCATCTTCTTGTAGCCCTTGCGGCGCTTCTTCTTGAAGACGAGGATCTTGTCGCCTTTGCCATGGCCCAGCACCTTCACCGCGATGCGCGCACCATCCACCGTGGGGGTGCCAACGCTCACGGTAGTGCCGTTGCTTACCAATAGCACATTGCCCAGTTCCAACTGCTTGCCTTCTTCGGCTTCGAGGCGGTGTACTTTCAGTTTCTGCGCGGCTTTCACCTTGAACTGCTGGCCGGCGATGTCGATAATGGCGTACATAGGTCCTTCGAAATGGGCTGCGAATGTAGCTATGTTCCCCGATCCGGCAAACGTTGGGATGTGTACCCTTTCACCAGTGGGTCAGTGGACCAGAACCCTGATACGAGGCCCATACACGTTCATCGACCCTTACGACCCTTGCCTTTGGCCTTTGAGGAGGGTACACTGGTCCATTGCTTCAGCAGGTATGCCCCTTTCGCCAAATGGCCCCGGCCACCCCTCGGTCCGCTGGCGTTGTTCATGGCCCGGTGGATAATGCGGGGCCAACTTTCACCGTTCACCAAGGCAACCGCACCGATCTTGCGCCGTCTTCTTGCTGAACCAGCAAGGAACACCACACCCACATAATCCCCTCGGGCCCATGGAACCGATACTGCACCCCATAAGGGTGTTCTACCACTATCTGTACACGGATCTCGAACTGGGCGACAGCCTTTTCTACATCGCCGCCTTCTTCGTCATCGTTGGGATCGTTGCGCAATGGCGCCTTTATGACAAAGCGGGACAGCCCGGCTGGACCTGCTTGGTGCCCATCTACAACATGGTGGTCTTCCTGCGCATCGTAGGGCGCCCGGCCAGCCATCTCTTCCTGTTCCTCATCCCGGTGGTGGGCCAGTTCTATTTCCTGCCGAAAGTGTGGATCGAGACCGCCCAGAGCTTCGGAAAGACCACCATGCTCGACTACGTCCTTGTGGTAATGCTGAACGGGCTGTATATCCTGAACCTCGGGATGAGCTACGACAGCAAGTACGTGGGTCCTGTCTATGGCCGGACCATACCCAGCCGCTCGCGCCCTCCAGAGCCACGTCCTAGCATGGCATGAACGGATCCCTGCGGGCGTGTGATGCGCTCGTTGAGGAACGTGGCACTTGCTTTTATCCGTGCGATCGTTGTCTGAAGCATTGAAGGCCGCCCTTGGTGGCCTTCGCTTTTACAGGCCTGTGTTCAGTTCAACAGGGCTTCCGCCTTTTTCAGGGCGTTGGCCATACCGCCGGGTTCCTTTCCGCCTGCAGTGGCGAAATCCGCTTGGCCGCCGCCGCCGCCCTTGATCTCCGGCGAGATCTGCTTGATGATGTTCACCGCCGTGGCACCCGTGGCCGCAGCGAACGCGGATCCGATCGACACGGCCAAGAGGGCCTTTCCATCGAGAACCGAACCGCTGACGAAGGCCAGTTCCGGATGCTGCTCGCGGAGCCGGTATCCCAGGTCTTTCAGGCTCTGCATGTCCAGATCGAGCTGTTCCACCAGAACGCTCAACCCATTGGAGTTCTTCTTTGCCTTGCCGGGCAATGAGGCCGCATAGCCTTTCACTTTCTCATGGGCCGCTTTCTCCACTTCCTTTTGAAGCGCGCTGTTCTGCTCGATCAGTTGCTTGACCACGGCCACCACGTTCTCCGGGTTCTTCAGCAAGGCGCTCACGTCTTCCAGTCTCTGAAGGCGTTCGTTCACGTAGGCTTCGGCCGCGGAACTCGTGATGGCTTCAATGCGACGGATGCCTGCTGCCAGCGCGCCTTCGCTGATGATCCGCATGGAGCCGATCTCGCCGGTACGCGGTACATGCGTACCGCCGCAGAGTTCGATGCTCGGGCCGAACTTCACCACGCGCACTTCGTCGCCGTACTTCTCGCCGAACAACGCCATCGCACCCATGGCCTTCGCTTCAGATAGGGGCATGCGCCGATGGTCTTCGAACTTCAGGTCCTCGCGGATCAGCGTATGTACTTCGCGTTCGATCATCGCCATCTCCTCTGACGTGATCCTGGCGAAATGGCTGATGTCGAAACGAAGCCTGTCGGGTGCGACGAGCGAACCTTTCTGTTCCACGTGCGTGCCCAGCACATTGCGCAGCGCATGGTGCAACAAGTGAGTGCCTGTATGGTTCCGCTGCGTGAGCTTGCGCCGTTCAACATCCACTTGCGCGATGAATTGCGCTGATGGGTCTTTCGGGAGGTGCTTGCAGAACTGGACGATCAATTGGTTCTCGCGCTTCGTGTCGAGCACTTCCACTTTCTCATCGCCTCCCGCAGCATTGCGGGAGATCAGCCAGCCATGATCGCCGACCTGCCCGCCACCTTCCGGATAGAACGGCGTGCGATCCAGGACGATCTGGTACTGATCGCCGCCTTTGCTGCTGACGGTGCGATAGCGAAGGATGTTCGTTGTCGTGCTCAACTCATCGTAGCCCACGAATTCGGTTCCGCCTTTCCTCAGTTCGACCCAATCTCCGGTGGTAACGTTTGTTGCCGCACGCGAACGAGTCTTTTGCTTTTCCAGTTCCACGTCGAAGCCTTTCCGGTCAACGCTCAGGCCTTGCTCGCGTGCAATGAGTTCTGTAAGGTCGATGGGGAACCCGAACGTGTCGAAGAGCTCGAAGGCGCGCGGCCCGTCAATTGTCTTCCCAGTTTCGGAAATGATCTGCTCCAGACGTTTGGTGCCTTGTTCAAGAGTGCGCAGGAAAGCCTTCTCTTCCTCGTTGATCACGTTCGCGATCAACTGCTGCTGCCTGCGCAGTTCCGGGAACTGGTCGCCCATCTGGTCGGCGAGCGTCTTCACCAGTGCATGGATGAACGGCTCGTTCAAATCGAGGAAGCTGTATCCATAGCGCACCGCGCGGCGCAGTATGCGGCGGATCACATAGCCCGCGCCCGTGTTGCTCGGAAGTTGTCCATCAGCGATGGCGAAACTGATCGCGCGCAGATGATCGGCGATCACCCGCATGGCGATGTCGCCCCGGCCTTGAGCCGGGGTCTCGCCTTGCGTATCGCCTCCGTATTTCTTCCCACAGAGACCGGCGATCGCCTGGATCAACGGCTGGAACACATCGGTGTCGTAGTTGCTGCGTTTGCCTTGCAGCACCATGCACAAGCGCTCGAAGCCCATGCCGGTGTCCACGTGTTGTGCGGGCAAGGTGTGCAACGAGCCATCGGCCTTGCGCTCGAACTGCATGAACACGTTGTTCCAGATCTCGATCACTTGCGGGTGGTCGTTGTTCACCAGCTCGCGTCCGGGCTTCTGTTCTTTTTCCGAAGCGCTGCGCACGTCCACATGGATCTCCGTACAAGGACCACAGGGACCCGTATCGCCCATCTCCCAGAAGTTGTCCTTGCGGCTGAAGGGCAGCACACGCTCGGCAGGCAGATAGTTCAACCAGAGACCCCGCGTTTCCTCATCGGCTTCCAGTTTGTCCTTCGCATCGCCACCGAAATAGGTGACGTAGATGTTCTCCTTGTCGATCTTGTACGTGTCCACGAGCAGTTCCCAGGCCCACTGCACCGCTTCCTTCTTGAAATAGTCGCCGAAGCTCCAGTTGCCGAGCATCTCGAACATCGTGTGGTGGTAGGTGTCGATGCCTACTTCTTCGAGGTCGTTGTGCTTGCCGGAAACGCGCAGGCACTTCTGCGTATCGGCGATGCGCTTGTCGGTGATCGGGCGGTTGCCGAGGAAGAGATCCTTGAACTGGTTCATCCCCGCGTTGGTGAACATCAACGTGGGGTCGTCCTTCACCACCATCGGTGCGCTCGGCACGATGGTGTGGCCGCGCGCGGCGAAGTGATCGAGGAAGGTCTGGCGGATCTCGCGGGAGGTCATCAACGGATGTTCGGAGGGGCCGCGAAGTTAGCCGAGTGCTGCTGGCTACTTTCGCGTCCCGCTGCCTTTGCCGAAGACAACGGACACCACGCATGGCCGAACTCAAATACCGCTTCAACCCCGACACGCTCAACTTCGAGCGCATCCGCGTGAGCGGTTGGCTGAAGGCGAAGCGCACGTTCGTGGCCTTGCTGCCCGGACTGCTGCTGGGCATCATCGGGATCTTCCTCGCCTTCCAGTTCATCGATTCACCCAAGGAGGCTTCGCTGAAGCGCGAGAACCAGCAGCTCGCCGTGCAGTACGAACTGGTGAACAAGCGCCTGGCGGATATCGAGAATGTGCTGTACGATGTGCAACGGCGGGACGACAATGTCTATCGCGTGATCTTCGAGGCCGATCCGATCCCTGCGAACGTGCGACAGGCGGGCACCGGTGGAGTGAACCGTTACAAGGACCTCGAAGGTTATGCGAGCAGCGACCTGGTGGTGGCCACGCGCAAACGGTTGGACCGAATCGCAAAGCAACTATACGTGCAGAGCCTTTCGCTGGATGAGGTGGCGAACCTCGCCCTGCGCAAGAAGGAACTATTGGCCAGCATCCCCAGCATACAGCCCATACCGAACGACAAGACCCAGATCAGCTCCGGCTTCGGCATACGCATGCACCCTATCCTGAAGATCCAGAAGATGCACGAGGGCCTGGACTTCACTTCGCCCATCGGCACCGAAGTGCATACCACCGGAGATGGCATAGTGACCTTCGCTGACTACAGCACGAACGGATTCGGCATCCACATCATCATCGATCACGGTTTCGGTTATGAAACGCTCTACGGCCACTTGGAAGAACTCAAAGTGCGCCTGGGTCAGCACGTGAAACGTGGTGACCTTATCGGTCTCACCGGCAACACCGGCCTGAGCGCAGGGCCCCACCTGCACTATGAGGTACACAAAGGAGGCATCCCTGTGGATCCGGCGAGCTACCTTTTCAACAGTCTTACGCCGGAGGAATACGCGCGCATGGTTGAACTCTCGCGCAACGCGAGCCAGTCCTTCGATTGATGTCGGCGATCGGTGGTATCCGCAGGCGCGAGCTCGGTTACGCTGCCGTGCTCGCGCTCCTGGTGAAAGGAGCGATCACCCTCTGGCTCGCTTCTCCCTTGCACACCGGATGGGGACATCTCGGCCGCGGAAAAGGCGACACGCCGTCCTACATCGATCCCATCGAATCGCTGATCGCCGGGCATGGGTACGATCCGGATTTCCGCATGCCCGGTTACGGGGCGGTATATCTCGGCTTGCGCTCGCTGTTCACAGCACCCGTGGCCTTGGATGCCCTCATCGTCCTGAACTGGTTGGCCGATTCGTTCACCGTTCTGCTGGTACTACTGCTCACTTGGCGTCTCACCTCCTCGCGCCGCGCGGCGTGGTTCGCTTACCTCATCTACCTCCTCAGCTATTTCGCTTCATGGGCTGATGATCGCCTGCTCACCGAAGCGATGGCCACGCCAGCGCTCTTGCTCACGTTCTACCTCATTCTCGATCCCGTGAACACAGGTCGCCGGCGCCTCTTGCTTGCTGGCGGCTTCTATACTTGGCTCGTGTTCATGAAGCCCGTTTATATCATCGTCCTCCCGATCCACCTGTTGTGGCTCTGGTGGCGCGGCGGTCTTTCCTGGCGACCACGGTTGCGCGTCGTCGCGTTCTTCATCGCGCCCTTCCTGTTGATCGATGGCTTGTGGTGCGTGCGCAACGCGATCGTACACCGCTCGTTCGTTCCATTGACGCGCGGTGTCTACTATCCCTACATCGCCGAAGGTCCGCTCGGTCCGGTCTATTCGTTCGTTCAGGCCTTCGGTGGGCAATCCGGATGGTGGTATCCTGATTCGGAGTCGCGCTACTTCCATGTTTCGCCGGTGCTCGTGGGCGTGCATGACATGGAACTGCCCGCTTGGCTGCCCACCTCGCAGTACACCATGGACAGCCTGCGAAGTGTGGCCGACGACATGGAACGCTACATGGCCGACACCGCTTCCACGCCTGCCCGCACCGCGCTCGGCCTGTCCGTTCGCGAACGCATGCAACGCTATCGTATCTCCTTCACGGAGGAACACCCCTGGCGGTACCATGTCTTCAGCCGCCTCTCGCTGGCCCGTCGCCTCCTGCTCCATTCCGGCAGCCCCGGCATGTTCCAGCAGCCGTTCCCGGAGTTGAACATCACACGGAAGTTCGTGAAGTCCTTCAGCGTGGCCACCTATCTCTTCGTCGTTGTCGCGGGGATCTGCGCAGCCCTCTTCGCATTGCTGTCGCGCAGTGTCGCATCGCCGCTCCGCATCATGGCTGTGCATATCCTCATCTGCATCTTCATCTTCCCGTTCGTTTTCCGCTTTTGTGAGTACCGATATCTGCTGCCGATGTACCCCTGGCTCACCGTGATGACGGCGTGGTGCGTGTTCTCCCGCGCATGGTCTCGGATCGCGCGGGCCCGTCGTTCGAGCGATGCGGCGGAAGTTCCCGACGCGTAGTGCAAAACATCATCGCGATCGCCCCACCAACTGCCCGTTCGCTGATCTATTTTCGACGCCCCTTCCTCCCGGATGACCACCACCACACAGCCCTGAACGATGCCGTTGAAGGAGAAGACCATCGAACGCATCTACTGGACCATCGGCGAGGTGGCCGTGCAGCTTGGCGTGAACACCTCGCTGCTCCGTTATTGGGAGAAAGAGTTCGGCATTCTTCGACCGAAGCGAACAGGCAAGGGCGACCGGCTCTACACTAAGGATGATATCGAGAAGATCCGCGGTATCCAAGTGCTGCTGCGCGAGCGTGGGTATACGATCCAGGGAGCCAAGGAGCAATTACGCAGTGGCCGCAAGACCGAGGACCGCACGCGCGAAGTGATCATGCGATTGCAACGCGTGCGCGCCGAACTACTTGAACTTCGGGATCTCCCGATGGAAGCGGACCCCTCACCGATCCGCTCGCTCAGCGCATGAAATGGGTGCGCTTCGGTGTGCGCGTTCTGCGCAAGGCCGGGCTGCTGAAGCACATCAGCATGGTGGTGCCGATGCGCATCGCCGGAAGGCACACACGCGTACCGCTGCTGCGCGGCATGGGTCTCTTCAACGTGTTGGAATTCGAGCTGTTCATGGATGCGCTGATCCGGCGCCTCGTGCCGCTGTTCCCCGGTGTCTTTCTTGATGTTGGCGTGAACGTGGCGCAAACGCTCATCAAGGCGAAGAACCTGTTTCCCGCCATCGATTACATCGGCTTCGAACCCAACCCGGTATGCGTGTCCTATTCGCAACGGATCGTCACCTTGAACAAATTCGAGCGCGTCACCTTTGTTCCTGCCGGATTGATCGACAGGGATGGCGAAGGCACGCTTACCCTCTGGACCGGCGATGCCGATGACCCCACTGCCACGTTGATCGATGGCTTCCGGCCTGTGCGCGATGATCAGCGCACCGTGCAAGTGCCGCTTATGCGATGGGCCACAGCGGAAAAGCGCCACAGGATCGGCAAGCTCGGTTTTGTGAAGATCGATGTGGAAGGCAGCGAGCTCTTCGTGCTGCGTGAACTCCAGGGCAGGATGCGCAGCGACCGCCCGGTAGTGGCTCTGGAAGTGTTGCCCACGCATGATCCGCCGATACCGGAACGGCTGCAACGACAGCAGGCGATCGAGTCGCTCGCACGCGATGTGGACTACCTGATCTTCCGCATCCACAAGACCCCGTCACTTCCGCGACTGGAGCGCATCGTTGGATTCGGTGTGTTCTCGGATCTGGCCCTGATCGATCACCTGCTCGTGCCGAAAGAACGCGAACGGGATGTACTGACCGCCTTCGAACAGTGAGCGCTCAAGGCGCGCGAGCGGCGATCAGGTAGTTCGCCACATAGTCGATCACACCTTCTTCCAGCGTGCTGAAGGTCTTGTCGTATCCTGCGTTGCGCAGCTTCTCCATCCGCGCTTCCGTGAAGTACTGGTAGTTGTCGCGGATGTCGATCGGCGTGTCGATGAAGGTGATGTTCTCCGGCTTCCCCAGGGCGCTGAAAGTTGCGCGGGCCAATGCGAGAAAGCTGCGCGCTGCACCGCTGCCCAAGTTGTATATCGCACTGTTCTTCCGGTGTTCCATCAGCCAGATGCACACGGCGCACACGTCTTTCACATACACGAAATCGCGTAGCTGCTCGCCATCCTTGAATTCGGGCCGGTGGCTGCGGAAGAGCTTCATGCCGCCCGTAGCGTTGATCTGGTTGAACGCGTGGAACACCACACTTGCCATGCGGCCTTTGTGGTTCTCGTTCGGGCCGTAGACGTTGAAGAATTTCAGCCCCGCCCAGAAGTACGGTTTCGCTTCCTGCGCCAATGCCCACTTGTCGAATTCGTTCTTGCTGTCGCCATACGGGTTCAGCGGCTTCAGCTTCGGGATGATCGCTTCATCGTCATCGTAACCATGCTCTCCACCACCATACGTGGCCGCGCTGCTGGCATACACGAGCGGGATCCCGTAACGCACGCATCGTTCCCAAACGGCCTTGCTGTAGCGGACGTTCAGCTCATCGAAGATCGCCTTGTTGAACTCGGTGGTATCGGTGCGTGCGCCGAGGTGGAAGATGAACTGCACCTGGTTCTCGTTCGCATCCAGCCACGCCAGAAATTCCGAACGTTCGATCCGCGCGCTGAGCTTCTTGCCTTCGAGGTTGCGGGCCTTGTCAGCCCGCGAGAAATCGTCCACCGCCACAATGTCCACATAACCCGCACGCAAGAGTTCCCCTACAAGGCAACTGCCGATGAAACCCGCTGCGCCGGTGACGATGATCATGGTGCGAACTTACGGGAGCAGGAGCGGGCACAGGGGCAAGGAGGCGCTGCTGCACCTGCGCCTGCCCTTGCCCCTGCCTACATTCGCGGCCCCCATGCCCATCGTCCACATCACACGTCGCGAACGTTTCAGCGCAGCGCATAAACTCGCAAGGCCCGATTGGAGCGCCGAGAAGAACATGGCCACGTTCGGCAAATGCGCCAATCCCAACTGGCACGGGCACAACTATGAACTGTGGGTAACGGTGAAGGGCGAACCCGCGGCGGAAACCGGTTTCGTGGTGGATCTCTCGAAGCTCGGTGATATCATCACTGAACAGGTGATCCGCCATGTCGATCACAAGAACATCGATCTGGATACGGCGTTCATGAAAGGCATCCTCAGCAGCACGGAGAACTTGGCGATGGCGATATGGGCACAACTCGAAGCGCCGATCGGAAGGCTGGGTTGCGTGTTGCATTGTGTGAAACTGAAGGAGACCGAGAACAACCACGTGGAATATTTCGGAGCATGAGCGCGGAACGAACGGACCATCCCGGCCCCGGCGACAGGGTGGAGGGCTATGAGCGCATTGACAAGTTCGATCCCGCCACGGTGGCGCGGATCGGTGCGCACTATGGTGACATATTGAAGGCCGTCGGGGAGGATCCCGAACGGGAAGGCCTCAAGCGCACGCCGGAGCGTGTGGCGAAGGCCCTGCAGTTCCTCACGCATGGATATGACCTCGATCCCGCAGCGATCCTCAAAGCGGCGATGTTCCGCGAGGACTACAGCCAGATGGTGCTGGTGAAGGACATCGAAGTGTACAGCATGTGCGAACATCACATGCTCCCGTTCTTCGGCAAGGCCCACGTGGCGTACATCCCTGCCGGGTGCATCGTGGGGCTCAGCAAGATCCCCCGCGTGGTGGATGCCTTCGCGCGGCGGCTGCAGGTGCAGGAGCGCCTTACGAACGAGATCCGCGATTGTATCCATGAGACCTTGAAACCGATGGGCGTCGCCGTGGTGATCGAAGCGCAGCACCTGTGCATGCAGATGCGCGGCATCCAAAAACAGAACAGCGTTACCACCACCTCCGCGTTCACCGGTATCTTTCTCAGCGATCAGCGCACGCGGGAAGAATTCATCAAACTCATCAGTTCACGATTGCACTGAACCACTCCTATGGACAACAGCCTCTTCAACCCCAACACACCCATTGCGGGTACGACCACCGTCGCTTCGACCCGCGCCTTTCTTTCGCAGGTATTCACCTACATGGCGTTGGCCCTCGTTGTCAGCGGCGGTCTCGCCTGGTGGTTCGCGCACGATGCGGGCCTGTTGAGTTACTTGATCGATCTCCAGACCGGCCGCCAAACACCGCTCGGCTGGGTGGTGATCTTCGCGCCCCTGGGTCTCGTGTTGCTGATGAGCGGCATGGTGGAGCGCATGAGCGGAACCGCGTTGCTCGCTACGTTCATCGCGTATTCAGCGCTCACCGGTATCGGCCTTTCGTACATCTTCCTCATCTATACCGGCGGAAGTATCGCGTCCACTTTCTTCATGGCTGCCGCGCTGTTCGGTGTTATGGCCGTGGCGGGTTATACCACGAAGACGGACCTCACCAAGTTCGGCAGCATCATGATGATCGGCCTCATCGGCATCGTGATCGCCTCGGTGGTGAACATGTTCATGCACAGCGGCACCATGGGCTATGTGATCGGCATCGTCGGCGTGCTCATCTTCACGGGCCTCACCGCCTACGACATGCAGAAGCTCAAGGCGATCGGCGAGACCGTAGCCACCGGCACGGAAGCGGCCCAGAAGATGGCGCTGATGGGCGCGCTACGGCTCTACCTCGACTTCCTCAACCTCTTCCTGATGCTCTTGCGCCTTTTCGGCAACCGACGCAACTGATCCCACCCCAGCATGACCGCTTACGTTTTCCCCGGCCAAGGCAGCCAGTTCCCCGGTATGGGGAAGGACCTGTACGACGCGGACGCCAACGCGCGCATCTTCTTCGAGCATGCCAACAACATCCTCGGCTTCGCCATCACCGAGGTGATGTTCAATGGCACCGAGGCCGATCTGAAGCAGACCAAGGTCACGCAGCCCGCGATCTTCCTGCACAGCGTGATCAAAGCGAAAGTGCTGGGCGAAGCGTTCCAGCCCGCGATGACCGCTGGTCACTCGCTCGGTGAGTTCAGCGCGCTCGTGGCCGCTGGTGCGATGGAATTCACCGACGGATTGAAGCTGGTGGCCGCTCGCGCGAACGCGATGCAGAAGGCGTGCGACATGCAGCCCGGCACCATGGCGGCGATCCTCGGTTTGGAGGACGGGAAAGTGGAGGAGATCTGCGCGACGATCCCCGGCGTGGTCGTTCCGGCGAACTACAACTGCCCCGGCCAGTTGGTGATCAGCGGTAGCCTGGAGTCGGTGACCGCCGCCTGTGAAGCGCTGAAGGCCGCTGGTGCGAAACGCGCATTATTGCTTCCTGTTGGCGGCGCGTTCCACAGCCCGCTCATGGAACCCGCACGCGCCGAACTCGAGACCGCCATCGCCTTCACGCCCATCGTTGATCCGCGCTGCCCGGTGTACCAGAATGTGGATGCCCGCCCGCACAAGGATCCCGCGCGCATCAAGGCCAACCTTATCGCGCAGCTCACTGCTCCTGTGCGCTGGACACAGACGATGCAGAACATGCTCGTGGATGGCGCGACCAGAGTGGTGGAAGTGGGACCCGGCAATGTGCTGCAAGGACTTTTCAAGAAGGTGAGCAAGGAGTTGGAGACAGCGGCGGCGTGAGGAGGTTGGCAGGCGGCGTTTGGTAGGTTCGTGCTGTCTTATCTGACATGCACATGATAGCCCGACAGTTCGCGATCGCGTTGGCGACGATGACCACCATGGTCGGCAATGCACAACAGCCCTTCCCCACCTATGCTGACAGCGGTTCGTGGAGCGTTCTGTGTTGCATCTCCGGCAATGGAACCACATGCGCTACCGAGACCTTCCAGTACACTGGTACGGTGAACATGTGCGGTCACGGCTACTCGATCGCGCCGACTACAGTTTGGGGTGATACAGCATTCATCAGGAATGAACTTGGCAGGACCTTGCTCAGAAAGAGCAGGGATTGCGTGGACAGGGAATACGTCATGTACGACTATACGTTGAACGTCGGTGATACGGTCTATTGCGGGGAGAACATCAACTACATCACAAGAGACACATCGGCCTTCGTGCTCAGCGAGGTCGATACGGTGACGTATTTCGGAGTGCAGCGGCGGAGATTGAAAATGCTGTACGACCGCTGCAACGCCGACTTCTTGAACACAACGATGTACTGGATGGAAGGGATAGGTTCCACCGACCACCCGTTCTATTCGCTCGCATGCATTTGCGATTTCTGCGAGCAGGGCTGCTTGACCTTATGCTACGACAGCGCCGGAACACAACTGTATATGGATCCGGGGCTCAACACCTGTGATACCACCATTACGGGGATCGTGGACCCGGGCGCGATCGGTGGCGGCGGGTTCGCCGTGGAGAGGGAAGATAACGGCAACCAGTTTTCACTCTTGTTTCCGAGAGAGTTCCGGAACGGCGTGCTACGGATCATCGATGCTTTGGGTCGCGAGTGCATAACGATGGGGATCTCGGCTTCCAACAACACTGTTCCAACGCCTGTGCTGCGATCCGGCACGTATGCGATAATCCTCGTCGACGAAAAGGGCCCGCGCTGGTGCGCGCGCTGGTGGAAGGATTGACAGACTTCATTTCGGGTTGAAGGGGTCGGACCCTCCAACTATTGCGCACCGTTGCTCCTACCTTCGCTCCATGCGTCTCGAAGGTCCTATGCTCGATCAGGTTTTGAAGTACCTCGCTGACAAGCCGGTGATCAAGGCTTACGTGTTCGGCTCATTCGCGCGCGGTGAGGCGGATGAGAAAAGCGATCTCGATCTGCTCGTGGAACTCGATCACAGCAAGCCCATCGGCTGGGAGTTCTATGGATGGATGGACGATCTCGAAGGGATCCTCCACCGCAAAGTGGACATGGTGACGCGAGGAGGTTTGAGCCGCCATATCGTGGAATTCGTGGAGCGCGACAAGAAGCTGATCTATACGCGACCGGAAAGTTGATCGGCTCCGGATCCTGCACATGGTGGATGCCATCGACTTCTTGGCCCAGCATGCGACACGGCCGAGCATTGATGACTATCGCAGTGATCCGTTGTTGCGTTTCGCCGCGATAAAACAGATCGAGATCATCGGGGAAGCGGCCTACTTCCTGACGAAGGAGCTTCGGGCCGCACACCCGGAAGTGCCATGGAGCCAAGTGATCGGTATGCGGCTCAGGCTTGTGCATGACTACTATTCGATCGACCTCGATTTCGTCTTCGACGTGATCCACAAGCATGCTCCCGTGCTGAGGCCACAATTGCTGGACATCCTTCCTGAACTTCCTCCGCTTGACGATCGCGAAACCGATCCGACTTCAACAGCCGACTGAGAGCTGACCTGGTGCAAGCTTCGCGCATTTCACATCACTATGCGCTCCACTTCTCCCAGCCACCGCTCATCGAGCCTCAGATCCTGGTGTGCGTTCTCCGGCGCATACTCCAACTGATGATGCCGCATGCCCAGCGCCGCTGTGATCTGTGCGAAGTACGCTGAGTCCTTCTCCTCGCGGTCGTTCGGGTAGAACTCGATCACCAAGGGATCGCGCGCGAAGAGCAGGTTCGCCAAGCCAGCGCCGTGCGTAGCGATGATGACGCCCGCACGGGAGAAGAGATCAACCTGTTCGCGGAAGGAGAGCTCCTCGCAGGCGACCACGCGGAAGTTCAGTGAAGGGAAATGCGCGATGATCGCCTCCTCATTCATGATCCTGCGCTGGTGCGCGTTGCGCCGGGTGATGATGATGTTGGTCCGTTTACCGGTGTCCGCGCCGACACGCTGCAACGCCGTCGTGTTGATCCAACGAATGATCTCCGGCGGATAGATGTCCGCACCACCGGTGCCAGCATTACGTGTGTGCGGAAACGAGACAAGCAAACAGCGGTCGATCTTCTTCCGCTTGTGCGCGTCGCTGACGACCCGCTCAGTGGGCAAGTCGAAGAAGAACATGATGGAATCGCGCACGAAGGGCAATGCTTGATCAGCTATCAGGATCTTCAGTTCCGGGTCAGCGACGCGGTCGCGCACCAACGCGAGACGGCCAATGCCTTCGAGCATCCAGTGGAAGTAGCTCCAGTCGAGGTAATAGATGAGCGGCAGCGCAAAGCCGTAACGCGATGAGGAGAGGACCTTTCGGAACGCGATGAGGTGGTTCTGGTACGAGCGCCGCAGATACTCGCGTTGGAAGAGGGTGCTCTCCAATATCACTTCGCCTGTGCTCGATACGACGATGCCTTTTCCGATCACTTCGGCGTTCTCCAGTTCAACAACGTAGTTCGCATCGATCGTGAAGGACCCAGCGGTCATCCAGAACGGCCGCTTACCGTGAACATGGAAATGGGACGCGTCGAAGCGGACCGTGCTTCGCGGAGCGAGGATGACCATGTCGTGCGAGGGCGTGCTCCGGAGATCACGCACGCGGACGAACGGAGCGAAGGCCTGGCTGATCCCTTTGATCAACGTGAACTTCAGGTCCGTGAGCGAGGACATGCGTGATCAGATGATGCCATGATCGCGAAGGAAGCGATCGATGTTCTCGAATTCCGGAGCGCCCAAGGTGATGTTCCAATCGGGCGCTTCGCCCTCACCCGCATAGTGCATCAAGAGGTGCGGAAGACCAAGGCAGGCGGCGATCTGTACGAAGTAGGCGGCGTTCTTTTCCTGGAGCCGTGCGGGGTAGAACTCGATCACTGCCGCGTCCTGCGCATAGACGAGATTCGCCAGGCCCGCACCATGCACCCCGACGATCACACCGGCGTGCGCGAAGAGATCCACTTGCTCGTGCAAGGAGAGATCCTCCAATGCGATGAGCTTGAAAGCGAGCTGTGGATATCGATGCACGAGCAGATCCTCGTTCATGATGTGCCGCCCCGGTTGCTTATGGCGCGAGATGATGTAGTTCGTACGGTCCTTCCGTGTTCCCCCGATGCGTTCATGACCTCTTCGGTTCAGCCAGCGGATATGTTCGGGCGGGTACACCTCCACACCGCCCTTGTCAAGCAAGCGGGAGTGTGGATTGGAGACCATGAGGCAATGGCGCATGACCTTCCGCTTCGCACTGCTTTCAATGATGCGCGACGGATCGATGCCCATCAGGAACGACATGGTTTCGCGGATAAAACGCGGGGAGCGCTCATCGACAAGCACCTTCCACTCTTCATTGGCGAGCACGTCTTCCGCAAGGGCAAGTCGCCCCATGCTTTCCATGGTCCAATGGAAATAGCTGCGATCGAGGAAATTCGTGAGCGGGACGACCCGTTCGAACACCTCGGCCTTCAACAGTTTGCGGCCCAGGATCAGATGTTCCACATGGCTGCGACGGAGGTACGAGCGTTGGAAAAGCGTGGACTCCAGGATCACGGTGCCGTCGCGCATGATCACCACGCCCTTTCCGATCATCTCCGCATAGGGCAGTTCTACGCGATACGACAGGTCGAGCGCGAACTCCTCCTGCTTCCACCAGAACGGTTCGGGACCGATGTAGGTGAGCTTGGAGAGATCCCAATGAACCGAGCGCGTCGGGCGCAGTTCCACCTGTCCGCGCAGCGGATCCCTGCGCAGGTCGCGCACGCGCAGCCAGCGATGCGTAAGCCGACCGATCGCCTGCACCAACCGGAACTTCGCTTCACGCAGCATGCGCACAAGATCGGTATGGAACCCGAAAGCACCCAGGTCCGGACAAACTACAGCTTCGCGTTCAGCAACTTCCCGCTCGCGATGAGCTTGTGCAGGTAAGGCTCAGTGAGCGTGGCCTTGATCGCCTCCACATGGTTCATGCTGTGGCAATCGCTACCGATCAGCTCGTACCAGCCCAGGTCGATGAGCTTCTCCGCGGTTTTCTTCACCACCGGACCATAAGCGCCCATGAGCGCGATGGTGTTCAATTGGAACAGGACGCCGCGATCCTTCATGTTCTCGTACCGCGCGAAGTCGGTATGCCAGATCTGGTAGCGCTCCGGATGCGCGAGCACGGGCCTGTATCCGAGCGTCTGCATTTCGAACACCACATTGAAGAGACC
>JANMKC010000359.1:0-1813 GCA_031371785.1 Flavobacteriales bacterium
CGGCATCATCACTTTCCTGCGCCTGCGTTCCGAAAACGTCCAGCAAAAGCCACATCAGACTGAACGTGATGACTACCAGCAAAAATAAACCGACCGCAAAATAGAGGACTCCGCGCAGACCGACAATATTCTGCTCATAAGGCTTATCAAAATCTACAAATGATTTTTCGTGTTTTGTCTTTCCCATAATGTTAATTTGGGATTTGGGATTTGGGATTTGGGATTTGATGAATTGAAAACCAATCCGCAATCCAAAATCCGAAATCCGAAATCGCTAATGTCCTTTCCCATGTTTGATCGCGTTTTCCAAAAACGGATCGTTTTCGGGAACGAGCGGATATTTGCTTAATTCCCAGAAAAAGTAAGCCAGCCAGATGCCGCCGACCGCAACCGGCGCAACGATGTCGAGCCAGCTAAACGACGCGAAAAATTCAAGTCTCGTTCCTTGTTCGATGATGCCTTTATTGCCCTCGATGCGCGGACTCGGCGAAATCAGATAAAACATATCAACGAGGCGCATAAACAATATGAATATACCGAGCGTCGCCAGCCATTTGGCTTTGCGTTTGAAATCCTGCTGAAGCAGAACGAGAAACGGAAACGCGAAATGAAAAACGATCAGCAGAATTCCGATTACGCCCCACGCGCCTTTGATACGCGGCAGATACCAGCGCGTTTCTTCCGGCAGATTGCCCGAATAAATAATCAAAAACTGCGAAAAATTAAAGTATGCCCAGACCATCACGAGCGCGAGCATCAATTTGCCGAGATCGTGAAAATGACGTTTGCCGAGAACGCGGTTCATCGGTGCTTTATCCGACAGCCACGCCAAAATCACGACGACAAAGCAGTAACAGCTCAAAGCCCAGCCCGCGACGAACAGAAATCCCCACATCGTCGAAAACCAGTGCGGCTCTAACATCATCATCCAATCGACGACGGCAAACGTGATTATCAAAACGTGAAAAACCATCGTCGGACCCGAAAACGCCGTCGCGTCACCGAGTGCTTTCGCCGCTTCTTCTGCATTCGTCGCCGCGTCCTGTTTACGCGCCCAACCGTTGAGCAGATAAACCATCACGCCCCACAAAGCAAAATAAAGTGCGGCACGAATGATCCACCACTCGCGCGTCATATATGAACCGCGCCATTCGAGAACATGATCGTTTGCCGGAAGATGCGTCCATTCCTGAAACGAGCCGAATGCGATACCGAGTGCGAGCGGCACAAATAAAACGACGATGATCGGCAAAGTGCGCGTTCCGGCTTCGAGAATTCTGCGAATGACCACGCCCCACGCGCCGCCTGTCAGATATTGAAGCATCAAAACGCCGATACAGCCGATGCCGATGCCGCCCCAGAAAATAAATCCGAGAAGCCAGGAGCGCAAAGCCTGTTCGCGCAATTCAGGCAAAACGAGAGCGACGATCAAAACGACGGCTGATAAAACGCCGCCGATACCGAGTGAAATCGTGCGCCAGCCGTTAATCTGCGAAGGGGCTGAGTATTCCGAATTTTCTCTCATCGGTTCGCACCTCCACGATTAGCATTTAGCTGTTGTGCCGCCGCCGGATCATTCGCGTCAGCCGCGTTTCTGTTTGACGAATTCGTGTTTGACGAATTTGTATTTGAGTTCATTTTTAAATTGTTTTCCGGTCGCTGAGCGATCTGCAACGCGCGGATATACGCGACGATTGCCCAACGGTCAGCTGCCGGAATCTGCGATGCGTAGCTGTTCATTTTGCCCCAGCCGTTGGTCATCACATCAAAGAAATGTCCGTCGGGTGCATTTCGCAGACGGTCGTCGTGATAC
>JANMKC010000366.1:0-3272 GCA_031371785.1 Flavobacteriales bacterium
GAACAGGAACAATAGCACCCTGGGGAAGGGGCGGAGGGGACGGTCACTGAGCAGAAGGTGGAAGCACCATAAGAGCAACAGGAAGCCCAATGCTGGAAGCCCATAGAAGAACGTGTAGGTCACGCTTTGATCGATGATGCCGATGGACATGCGGTAGTGTTCGATCTGGAACAGCGGACTGATGAGGAACATCAGCAGGAGAAGGGCGCTCCACCCCCCACCCGCGCGCGACCGGGCGAACAGCGCGAGCAACAAGGCGATACCCACGTGAATAAAGATCTTCAGCAGGGCGCAGGCGAGATAGACACTCTGCAACGGATCAACCAACTGCTGAAGCAGCCGGGGGGCGGTGCGGAAGTAGTTCGCGAAGCCCCAATGGCAGAAGAAACGGTTCGGGTTGGCGTGTCCATAGCCGGTGCGGATCACTTGGATCCCGAGGGGGTCATCGAAGATCTTCTGGACATCCCAGGTGATCATCACCCCCGGTGGCATGTCGCCATCCAGCGGCGTGGAGTCATACTGCACACCGGCATGGTACAGGTCGGCCAGAAGCAACAGGAAAAAGAGGACCGTCCATCCCCATCGTCGCGAAACATGCGAAGGTCCGGGATGCGCGAGGGGATCCATGCACACCAATGTTACACAGAACCGCAGGACCACCGCAGGAACGCTGCACCAGTCGGCGGAGATGCCCGCAACCTCCATCACTTGATCCGGCCTGCGCCGGACGCTCAGAGGACGATCATGTCTGTAACACCCCCATATTGAACTCCCGCGTCGCCGGTGATCGTCTGAACCCCACCTGTGCCCAGGACAACCGGATCAATCCAAGATGATCACCGGAAGCGAAGCACGCTGGCCCGTGGTGGAGCAGACGAAGAGTTGGTAACGTCCTGCGGAGAGGTGTTGGACATCAAGGTCCACGAACGGGGCAGAGAGCGTGGGAGCAGATACGGCGACACGGCCGAGCAGGTCGCGCAGTTCCACGGAGCGCAGGCCGCCGCAACCCGGCAACGCCTCCACGTGCAGGGTGGTGCGGGCCGGCGTGGGCATCGCGCGGAACGCCGCGGACGCGCCATCGCGCAAGGCCATGCCAGCTGTGGAGCAGGGGATCACGGTGATCGGCAGCCGTGGCGAGGTACACAGGGTGTCCACGCCTTCCAGGTAATAGGTCAACGTGTCCGGCGACCCGGTGATCACGAGTTCGCTGCCCGTGGCGATGGGCTCGCCTCCTTCGGCCTGCAGGTACCAGGTGTACTGTTCCGCACCGAAGGCGGTCAACAAGGTATCCTGTTCGGCGCAGAGGACCAGGGTGTCGGTGTGCGCGGAGGTGCTCAGCACAGGAGGCTGGCAGTACCGCACCAAGGCGCCACCTGTCGGCGAAACGATGTGCTGACCACCGGCAAGGTCCACGTTGAGGGGATCGCCGAAAAAGCAGTTGAGGTAAAAGCTCGAGCCATAGGCGGCCACCTCAAGGAGGTTGTTCCCATAACCATCGAAAGCGTGGGCCTCCACGAGGGCGCCATCCGCCATGCGGTAACGCGCGAAGGCCATGTTGTATTCCGGAAAACCGTTCGTGGCGAACGTGAGGTCCGTAACGTCCGGGTCCACATTGATCTGCGTGTATCGAAGCTGGGCGAGCACGCTGCCATCCGCAAGGGCTACCAGGCCGGTGATCGGCTGACCCGGCGCACCGATCGGGAAGGACCGTAACCAACGAACGGCCCCGGTGGAGTCCAGGGCGGCGATGTAGTTCTCCAGGTTCGGCGAAGTGGAATGGAAGGTCTGCGCACTGCCATCGACGAAGTGCACCACCATGTTGTTCTGGTAAGCGCCGCAGACGATCACACCACCGTCCGTGCCTTCGCAGATGTGCTGGCTTTGCAGCCCATCGAGCGTGCCCAGTACGATGCCCCAACGCGGGTGGAAGTCGGCATCATAGGAAACGAACATGTCCGAGGAACTACTGCCCGTGAGTGTTTGCGTACCCGCGTCAGGATCGATGTCGATCGTTCCCGCGAAAAGGCCGGCGAGCAGGAACGAGCCATCGGGCCGCACGACGAGATCCTCCACCTCGGCCGGTCCCGCACCGGTCAGCTGCATCACGTGCAACAGGTTCCCGTCGGCGTCGTACTTGAGCACGATGCCGTACCCTAGAGGAAGTGATCCGTTGACCACGGTCTCTCCGACCCCATCATCCAGATGAAGGTTGCCGCTGAAGGAGCCGCCCAGATACAGGTTATCCTGTGCGTCCACCGCCATGCTGAACCCTTCGGGGAGCCATTGGGTGGACCCCATGCGCCGCACGAACAGGAAGTGCCCTGCGCTATCGAACTTGGCGATGTACACGTTCATGTTGTTCGACACCGGCTCGATGCTGTCCACCCCGGCGGTCGGGTCCGCATCGAAGGCGGCGTGGAACACTGCGCACAGGTAGATGCTCCCTTCACTGTCCACGGCCACCCCCTCCCCGAAATCGGTATTCCCGCCGCCCAAGCGGTAGGCCCACGCAGGCTCGCCGTTGGCGCGGTAGCGCACCAGGAGCGTCTGGGTCCCGAGGGTGTCGTAGGGCAGGACGATGCTTGCCGTGTCACCGTTGAGGACGACATCCTCTACAGCCGATCCGGCAAGCGCCACGTTGCCCCAGGGATCAACGGCGATGGAATGCGTTCGCGTGCCATCCCACACGGACCTGGCGTTCTCCAATGCACGCGCCCAGACCACTTGTTCCTGTGCGTGCAAGCCGCACGTGGCCATGAAAAGAAGCGATGTGCAATAGGATTGGAAGAAAGGCATGGGCGTGGGGAATGAGCGGTCGAGTGAGCAAGTTACACCAAGTCTGAATTACCCCCTCATGTTGAAAGGGACGGAGGCAAGGCAGCATATCGAACACCGGATGTCCACGGTCCAAGTGCATGCGGGCATTGGCATTCCACTTCGATGTTCGGTGTGCGTCATTCGATGTTCGGTATTCAGGTCTGAAGCACGCCCATGTTGAACTCACGAGTGGCGGGAGCTTGTGAGGCAGCTTCAATTCCAAGGCTGATCCACGTCCTTGTATCCAGCGGATCGATCACCGCATCAAGCCATCCCGCATCGTGTGCGGGACCGCTTGCCGCGTAATAGGGGCTGATGGTCTCCTCGTACTTGCTGCGGATCATTTTCTCCTGCGGGTTCTCGGTAGGCTTGGCAGCACGCGACTGAACGGGAAGCTTCGCGCGCTATGATGCACCGTCAGCACCTCGGCCAGATCTTCTTCGGAGAGGTGATAC
>JANMKC010000287.1:0-9336 GCA_031371785.1 Flavobacteriales bacterium
GTGATACGCGCAAAGTGGACAAGGCCCGCCTGAACACCATCGCCGACAGCCTGCTCATACGCAACGCACCGGACGCCGTGACCTATGGACTGGTCGACGGCGTGAAATACCGCGACGAAGTGCTCGCGATCGTGAAAGAGAAGATGGGCCTGCCTGCGGACAAGGACCTTGAACTCGCGAGCCTGAGCAAATACACGCGTTCGCACGTGAACAAGAAAAAGGAAGACAACAAGGAGGAGAAGAGCGAGTTCAAAAAGGAGAAGATCGCAGTGGTGTATGCACAGGGCGATATCATGAGCGGTGAGAGCGAGGAGGGCAACATCGGCAGCACCACCGTGAGCGAAGCGATACGCGACGCGCGTGAGGACAGCACCGTGAAGGCCATCGTGCTGCGCGTGAACAGCCCCGGTGGCAGCGGCCTGGCCAGCGACGTGATCTGGCGCGAAGTGGAACTGGCCAAGAAGAGCAAGCCCGTGGTGGTGAGCATGGGCGATCTCGCCGCGAGCGGAGGTTACTACATCAGTTGCGCGGCGAGCAGGATCTATGCGGAACCGAACACCATCACCGGCAGCATCGGCGTGTTCGGCATCATCCCCAACATGAAAGGATTCTTCAACGACAAACTCGGCATCACCTTCGATGGCGTGCAAACGAACAAGTACGCGGGCATGATGACGACCTCACGTCCGCTCACCGAGGATGAGAAGACGATCATCCAAGGCTATGTTGACAAGTTCTACAACACCTTCAAGAGCCGCGTGGCCGAAGGCCGCCACATGACGGTGGATCAAGTGGACAGCATCGCGCAGGGCCGTGTGTGGACCGGCACCGCGGGCAAAAGCATCGGCCTGGTGGATGAGATCGGCGGATTGGAAACAGCCATCAAAGGCGCGGCGGAACTGGCCAAGCTCGAGGAAGGCGATTACCGCACGGTGGACTTCCCGAAAGAGGAGCCGCTCTTCCAGCAGATCATGAAGAGCCTGAACGGCGACACCAAAGCGTGGGTACGCAACGAAGCCTTCGGCAGCGACGCGGAACTGATGAACCAGTTCGACGCGGTGCGCAAAGCGCGCGGCATGATGGGCGTGCAGGCGAGGATGCCGTACGAGATAGAGGTGCATTGAACTACGATTGGACAGACACGCGAAGGGCCGCGATCGAGCGGCCCTTCGTATTCCCGGTCTGGCGCGGGGTCCTGGTCTTTGCCAAGGAACGGTCAGCATTGGGCCAGCCTCAGTGCTCTTTGGATGTGTTCCGGGAGCCGCTGCTGGTGCTCGATGAGCAGCTGAAAGTGGCGGAAGATCGAATGTCGAGGTCCAACCGTGACCTTGTATATTTGAACCTGAACTTCAATAACACAAGGCATGAAATACGTCCGGCGCGCACAGGAGGAACGGTTCAGGTATCTGTTGAAGACCTTCCCTGGCGTGCTCTTGCTCGGCCCGCGCCAGTGCGGCAAGAGCACGTTGGTGCGCAAGGCGCTGCCGGATTGGTCCTTCTTCGACCTGGAGCGCCCGGCTGACCTGGCCCTGATCGAGGCCGACCTGGAGGGTTTCCTGGATGCGCACCCGAAAGCGCTCATCATCGACGAGGCCCAGCGATCGCCGGAACTCTTCGCGGCATTGCGTTACGCTGCCGACCGATCGAAGATGAAGGGGCGTTTCGTGTTGCTGGGTTCCGCCAGCCCGTCGCTCATGCGCAATGTTTCGGAATCGCTCGCGGGCCGTGTTGGTTTGTTGGAACTCACACCTTTCCTCGCGCAGGAGCTGGCGGGTAGTACTCGCGCGAAGGACCGGTGGTTCTGGGGCGGTTTCCCACCAGTGCTCGACTTGCGCGATGCGCGCGCTCGAAGCGAATGGCTGAATGCCTACGTGTCCACCTTCCTGGAACGGGACCTGCCCGCGCTGGGCCTAGGTCTTCCTGCCAGACGCCTGCGCATGCTGTGGACGATGCTCACGCATGTGCATGGCCAGTTGCTGAACGTATCGGACCTGGCGCGCTCGTTGGGCGTATCGTCCCACACCGTAGCGGCCGACCTGGACGTGCTCGAAGGGGCGTTCATGATCCGGCGCTTGCATCCCTACCATGCCAATGTGCAGAAGCGCCTGACCAAGAGCCCCAAGTTGTACATCCGCGATACGGGCCTGCTGCATTTCCTGGCGGGGTTGCGGCAGCCGGGCGAATTGACCACATGGAACAAGCGCGGTTCCTCGTTCGAAGGCATGGTGATCGAAGAACTCGGGGCTATCGCGGGGAACCAGCTGGTGCGTCCCGAACTGTTCTTCTGGCGGACGCAAGCAGGTGCGGAAGCGGACCTGCTGATCAGGGATGGCCGACGGGTGCTGCCGGTCGAGATCAAGCTCGGTGCCGCAGTGGACCATCGTGGCATCGCCGGGTTGCGCCAGTGCATGAAGGATCTCGGCCTGAAGCGTGGCTGGCTGATCACATCGGGCACCGAACGGCGCACCATAGCTCCCGGTATCGAAGTGGTTCCTTGGAAGGAGATCGCCGTTGGAGGCGTTGATCTGTTCTGAAAAGCACCCGCCATCCTGCCCACGCTGCGTTCCGCATGCTGCTCCAGAGCCTGAACGGCGACACCAAAGCGTGGGTACGGAAGGAGGCCTTCGGTAGCGATCCAGTTCGATGCGGTGCGCAAAGCGCGCGGTATGATGGGCGTGCAGGCGAGGATGCCGTACGAGATCGAGGTACACTGAGGCTCGCGAGAAGAATGAAATGCGAAGGGCCACTGGTGAGCGGCCCTTTTCGTTTTGGACAGCGCACCGTGTAATCCCGGACCTTCATGTTGCCGCAGATGTGGCAAAAAAGCCCGTGATAGGCGATTTGCCTCAGCCGCCGATCGATCATAGCACTGAGAAGCAATCCGGTCAGGCAATAACTGGCGAATAGGTAGAAGCCAGCTTGTAGCGTTGAATTGTTGGTCGTGAATACTTGAACGTTGCTGCTGAAGGCTGTGATCTGTGTGAGCTGGCTGTTGATGACGCCGTTGAAGCCGATGTAGGACATGAAGATGGCAACGACCATGACGTCAGCCATGCTCCATTTGCTGCTCTTGAAAACAAGGAAGCGGTGGAGCCAATTCCGTGGTTGCTCGTTCCTCGAAATGGTGATGATGGAACCGATGAGCTTGGAGATGGGGATCAGCACGCTGAAGGTGAAGACCAGCAGCGCCACGATGATCAGGCCGAAGCCACCGTTCGTTAGCAATAGTGAAACCACCTGAAGAATACTCTTGCTCTGGAAGAACAGAACCTGATCCTTGAACTCGACCGGCTCACCGACGAGCTTGAATGAAAAACTGGCGATGGTCGCTTCGATGTCGATCATGGGTAGCGACAGGCCCGTGACAAGTAACACAGCAGCACCGGCAACCATTGTCCCCAACTCGACCCCTCCATAGTTCTTGGCGAGAAGGATCATGACGGCCAGACCGATGCACGACAAGGTCAACACCACGCTGAACAGCAACTCTTCGCTCTTGATTCGCTCCTGCTGGTAGGCAATGTTCGTCAGGCACATCTCCTTGTCCGGAACTGAGTATTTGGCAAGGATCGCATCGAACTCGGTGTAGTCCACCTTTCCCACAGTCTTGTCGGCCATCTCATTGAATCGCTTGAGGATGTAGTCCTTCAACTCTTCCCGGTTCTGCGGGTCGTTGAGGAAGTCGAGCACTTGATCGGCATAACGGGGAATACCTGACTTGATGTCGTCGATGTCCACGAAGATGTCCGAGAACATCTGTTTGAAGAAACCGCCGATGCCACCGTTGCTGTTTTTCTCTCGCATAACACGTTCAACCTCGTCGATCACGCGATTCAGCACCTCCTCGATGCGGCCTTTCATCTCTTCGCGGTTGGCGTCCGTAACCTCAAACTCGCGAATCTTCTTTGTGATGATACCCGCGATGATATTCTTCCATTCATCCACATTGAAAAGCCCGTACTTCACGTGGCTCAGTTCGATCTGGTCGCGCTTCAGGTCGGACTTATGGTTCTCCAGCCCGATGATCCGTACGCAGCAAAAGGCGATGATGACCGTGATGCTGATGAGCAGGATGCGGAGAACCATGAAGAGGTGAGACTTTCCATAGCCTCTGCGAGCAAACGTACTCACCAGCTATCGGTGCTTCTTTGGTTCATGCTATCCGAGAACCAAAACGCCCAGAAAATCAGAAAGGGCCCCGATCACTCGGAGCCCTTTCCTACCCTAACGAACCTTGTCCATTGACCAAAACCTGAGTATTACAACGGGTGGGCGACGGAAGGGTTACGATCAGAGGATCAATGACTGCTTCGTCGAGGACTCCTCGCAGTGACGTTGCGATAGCGGGAGCGGGGCGCGCGGAGCCGCGCCCCGCGCCGGGGGGTTTGTCGTCATCGCGTGTGCCGCCTCGGGTCGAAGTGATCTTTGATCAAGCGAACGGGTTCATTCGATCTCCACGTGATACCCCGTGTGGTTGCGCACATTGAGCACGCGCCCATCCTTCCAGAGGAGGTACTGCCCTTTGATGCCGAGGAGAGTTCCAGTGATCTCAGCCAGTTTTTCCAACGACACGCTCGTGATCTTCGGAAGCGTTTCGCGGTGCGGATAGGAAAGGGTGAGCGGCTCTTCCGCAAGAAGCATGTGCGCCTTCAGCTCCGATGACATGCCGTGTACGGCCGCATCGCGCGCGGCAAGCAATGCGGCTGGATCGGGTACCACCTGTTGCAGCATTTTGCGCCAGTCGGTCTTGTCGGCGAGCGTGCGTTTCAATTCCACTTCGATGGCCCCCGCGAGCTGGCGGTAGGGTGTGCGTGCGATGATCACCGCGAGCACCGCGCCTTGATCGATCCAGCGCACGGGGATCTGGGTGCTGCGCGTGACGCCCACTTTGATGCCGCCGGTCTGTGAGAGGTAAACGAAATGTTCGGTGTGGTGATGTTCTTTTTCCCAAACGGGATCGCGGCCCTCGCCAAGATGTGCGCGGCAGAGTTCCGGCCGCACGATGCACTCGCTCGCTTCGGGCGCGCTCATCAGACAGGGGTAGCACAGCCCTTGTCCGTAGAACTTCTTCACGCGTTTGCCACAGCTCATGCAGGTGCGCGCACCGGTGAAGCGGATCGTGAAGGGTTGTCCGATCCGATCCGCGAGCGGCACGGTGGACAGCCCCATGCTCAGGGCGTAGCTCACTTCGCCGGCATCAAAACCAGCGAGCATTTTCTTCAGCGGTTCTCCATCCATGATCTTCAGTAAGCCCCTCTTCGGTCTGTCAGTTCGAGCGGAGTCGAGAACGGGGTTTGGGGTGAGGTCACTAACTTGGCGAAAGTAGACGCGATATTCGCGGAGCCGCCACGCACCGATGCCCGTCAACGCCCTCTTCTCCTTCCTGATCAAAAAGCGGTTGCAGCAGATCGAGCTGTTCCGCGACAATCCGCATGAGGCGCAGTTGGAAGTCTTTGTGCGGCTGATCAACGACGCGCGCTACACCGAGTGGGGCAGGCAGTACGGCTATGCGGACATCACCACGCCGGAGCAGTTCCGGCAGCGCGTGCCTTTGCAGGACTATACGCATGTGAAGCCATACGTCGATCGTTTGCGCGCGGGCGAGCAGAACCTGTTGTGGCCGACCGACATCAAGTGGTTCGCCAAGAGCAGCGGCACCACCAACGCGAAAAGCAAGTTCATTCCTGTGAGCCGCGAGGCACTGGAGGATTGCCACTACAAGGGCGGCAAGGACCTCATCGCGCTGCACTATGCGCACCGGCCTGACAGCAAGTTGTACCAAGGGATGAACATGGTGGTGGGCGGAAGCAGCAGCATCGAACAACTGCGCGCTGATGCGTACAGTGGCGATCTGAGCGCCATTATCATCCGCAACCTGCCGGTGTGGGTGGAAGTGCGGCGCACGCCAGTGATCGAGACGGCGCTGATGGAGAACTGGGAGGAGAAGATCGAACGCATGGCGCGCGAGACCATGCGGGAGGATGTGCGCAGCATTGCGGGCGTACCGTCATGGACGCTCATCATCCTGCGCCGCATCCTGGAACTCACGGGCAAGAGCAACCTGCATGAGGTGTGGCCGAACCTGGAACTCTTCATGCACGGCGGCGTGAGTTTCCGGCCTTACCGTGAGCAGTTCGCGGAGCTGTTCCCGGCACCCGCGATGAACTACTTGGAGAGCTACAATGCGAGCGAAGGTTTCTTCGGGATCACCGATCAGCGCGGCGCGAGCGATCTGCTCCTGATGCTCGACTACGGCATCTTCTTCGAGTTCGTGCCGGTGGAAGAACTCGACCGGGATCAGCCGACAACGAAGTGGCTGCATGAAGTGGAAGAGGGGAAACAATATGCCATCGTCATCAGCACGAACGCGGGCCTATGGCGCTACATGCCTGGCGATACGGTGCGCTTCACGAGCGTTGCACCTTATAGGATACAGGTGAGCGGTCGCACGCGCAGTTTCATCAATGCTTTCGGTGAAGAGCTGATAGTCGAGAACGCGGATCGTGGGATCGAAGCGGCATGCGCGGCCACGGGTGCGGTGGTGTGCGAGTACACCGCGGGACCCATCTACATGGACGGCATCACCCGTGGCGGCCATGAATGGGTGATCGAGTTCGAGCGCGCGCCTGACGATCTGCACGCGTTCACCGAAGCGATGGACCGGAAGATGCGCACGCTCAACAGCGACTATGATGCGAAGCGCGAAGGCGACATGGCCCTGATGCCGCCGCGCGTGCATGCGGTGATGCAGGGCACCTTCTTCCAATGGATGAAGCAGCGCGGAAAACTGGGCGGGCAGAACAAGGTGCCTCGCCTGTGCAACGACCGACAGTGGTTGGACCAGTTGTTGCTCGCCGTACACGCATGAGATCGCCGCACACATTGCTGTTCCTTCTTTGCGCGTCATTGTTGATGGCGCAATTCCCGCCTACGGCGACGGAGATCAAGGGCGTCTTCGATCGCTTCACCACGGATGAGCTCGGCAACGTGTACGCGCTGCGCGGCGATGAACTGCTGCTCTTCGACGCGCAGGGCAAGCGGCTGGCGCGCAACAGCGTGAAGACCTTCGGGAACATCAGTTGCATCGACGCCTTCTCCTCGATGAAGCCGATGATCTTCTCGCGGGACCAGAGCTTGATCGCGGTACTGGACAATACCCTCAGCGTGCAGGGCGATGCGATCGATCTGGCGCGCAACGGTTTCCCGCAAGTGACGCTCGCCTGCATGAGCGTGCAGAACAGTTTCTGGCTGTTCGATGAACGGCAGCTGCAGTTCATGCGTTTGGACGCGCAGTTGCACACCATCTCGAACACCGGCCGGCTCGACCAGCTGCTTGGCTTCACGCCACATCCATCGTCGATGGTCGAAGAGGACGGCTGGCTCTATGTCTGTGATCCCGAGCAGGGTGTTCTCGTGTTCGACCTCTTCGGCGGATACGCGAAAGCGCTGCCGGTCATCGGCGCGGGCGCGGTGGAAGTGCGCGCGGGAGCCGTGCTCTACTTGAAGGACGGCGTGCTGCACCGTTACGACCTGAAGAGCTTCAACGTCGACCTGCCCATCACCTGGCTCGTGGGGAAGGACATCCCACGCGCGCTCGACGTGCGCATCGAGAACGGTTCGCTCTACGCGTTGTTCCCTGATCGCATCGTGATCGGCACGGCGGAACCGCAGAAGAAGTAGCCGCGATTTATCCACATCACGTCCGCTCGTTCATTGCGCGGGATACATTCGCGATCCTATCGGAACGATACATCATGCACATCGCGATCTCTGGCAACATCGGGGCAGGCAAGACCACCCTCACGCAACTTCTCGCCAAGCACTACAAGTGGGACCAATTGCAGGAGGCGGTGGACAACAACCCCTACCTCTTTGATTTTTACAAGGACATGGCGCGCTGGAGCTTCAACCTCCAGATCTTCTTTCTCAACAGCCGCTTCGAGCAATTGCTGGAGATCCGCAAGAGCGGCCGCAACGTGATCCAGGATCGTACGATCTATGAGGACGCGTACATCTTCGCGCCCAACCTGCACGCGATGGGCCTGATGACCACGCGCGATTTCGAGAACTACTTCCGCCTGTTCCAGAACATGGACAGCGCCATCACTCCGCCGGACCTGATGATCTACCTGCGTGCGAGCACGGAGAACCTCGTGAACCAGATCGCTGAGCGCGGCCGCGACTACGAGACGAGCATCAGCATCGAATACCTCAAGCGGCTCAACGAGCGCTACGAGGCGTGGATCAGCACGTACGACAAAGGCAAATTGCTGATCGTTGACGTGGACGACAACCGTTTCCACAAGAGCGCCGAGGATCTGGGAACGATCATCAACGCGATCGACGCGGAGGTGCATGGCCTGTTCCCGGTCGAAAGCAACGGCAGGGGCAGCAAGCCCGCCATCGTGCGGAAGAAGCGGTAGCGCGGCCTTACCGCTCGCGGGATCTTTCCTCCCGGATCTTGTTTTCCTGGTAGCGCTGCAACGCGTTCCATGACGCCGTGTCCTGCGGATGTTCCATGTGCAGGATGAACATCTCCGCGTAAACGGGATCATCGCGGTATTGGAACCGGGCCATGTCCTTGCTCGGGGTGAAGTAGAAGAGAACGGTCGGCACGCCAATGAACAGCGTGCGGCGGATCATGCTGCGGTGATAGGCGGCCAGTTCGGGGCTGTCGGAGCGTTTCGCGAACAAGGCGACCAGCACCGCGATGCTGGATACGGCACCGATGATCAAGTAGATGTTCGTGACACCGATCGGCCAGTACTGCAACTTGAACAACAGGCCGATCAGCGCGATGCTGAATGACAGTCCCGCGAGCGCACTGAGGACGGTCTGTTGGTCCTTGCGCGTTGGTGTACCGAACCATAGGAACGAGATCCAGTAGCAGATGGCCAGTGTGGATGAGGAGATGATGAGCAGGAAGCTCGCGAGTGGGATGTGCAGGAGCTTCATGACCAAGCTCACGAGGATGAGCGCGAAGAGGATGCGTTCGACCGTTCTCACGATGCCAAGTTATCCGTTCACCGCGCGAAAGAAGTCGGTGAGCTTGCGCTCGTCGAGCCTTCCATCGGTGCGCACGCCGCTGCACAGGTCGACGCCGTATGGTTGCACCTGTTCGATAGCCTGACGCACGTTCTCCGCGCGCAAGCCACCGGCGAGGTATACCGGCACGCGCGAACCCTCCACAATGCATCGGCTCAACGACCAGTCATGCGTGCGACCGGTCCCGCCGAGCTCCTTCACGCGCAGACGCGGGTTACCGCTATCGAGCAGGAGATGATCCACATGTTCCGCCGCGGCGAGCGCTTCATCGATGCTGCGATCATCGCGCAC
>JANMKC010000289.1:0-9141 GCA_031371785.1 Flavobacteriales bacterium
AGCTTTTTGGAGAACGAACTGCCGATCCTCGCGCGGGGCTTCGATCATGTGAAGCTGTTCCCGCTGATGCCCGAAGGACCGCAGCGCACGGTGCCGAAGAACACGGAGATCGTCGAGCTCTTCGGCGCGGACGCGTACACGGCGGCTTCACCGCTGCAAGTGCTCACCGAGCTGCGCCGGTTCAACCGCGTGATGCGTGTGAGCAAAGCCTCGGCGCAGAACGCGGAGGTGTTCGCGAAACACCGGCGCAACCTGATGAGCCGTGTGCGGCAGGCGATGTACCGTGAACGGGTGCTCACGGCGCGGTTCGCATCGCAGTACGATCCGGAACGCGTGGTGCTCTACTCCTACTGGACGAGCGATTGGGCCACTGTGCTCGGCCTGTGGAAACTGAACGATCCCGAAGTGCGCTTCACCACGCGCATGATGGGCTTCGACATGTACGACCACCGCGCGCGGGATGGCTGGCAGATGCTGCAGGCCTTCCATGTGCAACAGGTGGACCGCGTGTTCGTGATCGCGAAGGCGGGACTGGAACACATGCGCGCGCGTTTTCCGGAGGCGGCCGGGAAATTCAGCATCAGTTATCTGGCAACGAGCGATCACGGCATCGGGCCGTGGGCACCGTCGGACACATTGCGCATCGCGAGCTGCGCGAATCTTGTCGCGCTGAAACGCGTCCATCTTCTTGCTGAAGCCTTGCGAGGGATCAACGTGCCGGTGAAATGGACGCACTTCGGGGACGGCGTTGAACGCGCACGGATCGAGGCGATCATCAACGAGCTTCCTCCCAACATCACGGTGGAGCTGAAAGGCAACCGCCCGAACGCGGAGATCATCGCTTGGTACAAGGCGAACGCGGTGGATGTGTTCGTGCATACCAGCGAGACCGAAGGCGGCGCACCGGTGGCCTTGCAGGAAGCGGCGAGCTTCGGCATTCCCTTGATCGGTGCCGATGCGGGCGGTGTAAGCGAGATCGTGACCGAACGCACGGGCGCACTGCTCCCCCATGCGCTCACGCCGGATCTCCTGGCCTCCATGTTGAGCGCGTTCCATGCGAGCAAGTGGTATGCTTCCGCCGCGCGTGTGGATGTCCGTGCCTTCTGGTCAGCGAACTTCCATGCGGAGGAAGTGCATGGAAGGCTGCTGGAAAAATTGCTGGCATGAAATGCTCCGGGTGCCCACGCGATGCATGAAAGGGTCGCGTTGGCGCCGCCTCCCCCTACCCCCTCGATGCTTGAACCATGCGCCGTCGCAGCGAACCGTGCGGAGGGGGACAGCGCATCCGGCGAACTCACTGCATGCCGACCACCGCACTTGCACCGTCGGTGATGACCGGTGGTTCCAGCGGGCTGGATTCCTTTGCGTCCTTTGCGCCCTTAGCGGTACCATCGCATTCGTATTCTCTGCGCTCCCTGTGCCTCTGTGGTGACCACGCATTGACGCATGCTCTTCAACTCCTTCCAGTTCTGCTGCGTTTTCTTTCCGCTCGTTACGGCGCTGTACTTCCTGCTTCCGAAGAAGTGGCGGTGGGCGCTGCTGTTGGGTGCGAGCTGTTGGTTCTACATGGCCTTCGTGCCGGTGTACATACTGATCCTGGCCTTCACCATCGGGGTGGACTACATCGCGGGACTGTGGATCGAGCGCAGTGAAGGACGTACCCGCAAGCTCTACCTGGTCGCGAGCATCATCGCCAACGTGGGCGTGCTGTGCGCCTTCAAGTACTGGAACTTCCTCAACCACAACATCGGCGACCTGTTCCGTTCCATCGGGCTCGGCGATGGGGTGCACGACCTCGGCATGCTGTTGCCGATCGGCCTCTCGTTCCACACCTTCCAATCGCTCGCCTACACGATCGAAGTCTACCGTGGAACACAAAAGGCCGAACGGCGCATCGGCACGTTCGCGCTCTACGTGATGTTCTATCCGCAGCTCGTCGCGGGGCCCATCGAGCGGCCGGGCAACTTGCTGAACCAACTGAACGCGACCGGGCCGACCGGCATCGGTTCGCCGTTCGACTATGCGCGGGTCGTTTGGGGCTTGAAGCAGATGCTCTGGGGCTTCTTCAAGAAGATCGTGATCGCCGATCGCTGCGGTGCAGTGGTGGCGCAGGTCTACGGACATCCGGGACACTACGAAGCGCTGAGCCTGCTGCTGGCCACCTACCTCTTCGCCATCCAGATCTACTGCGACTTCAGCGGCTACACGGACATCGCGCTCGGTGCGGCGCGCGTGATGGGCTTCGACCTGATGGTGAACTTCCGCACGCCCTATCGCAGTGCGAGCATCAGCGAGTTCTGGAGCCGCTGGCACATCAGCTTGAGCAGCTGGTTCCGCGACTATCTCTACATCCCGCTCGGCGGAAATCGCGTGTCGAAAAGCCGCTGGTACTTCAACCTGCTCTTCGTTTTCCTGGTGAGCGGCCTGTGGCATGGCGCGAACTGGACCTATGTGATCTGGGGTGCGATGCACGGCGGCTACCTCGTGCTCGCCTTGCTCTTCGCACCGTTCTGGAAGCGTTTCGACCTGATCACCGGCCTCGTGAATTGGCCCACGGTGAAACGCTGGCTGAACATCGTGATCACCTTCCATCTCGCGCTCGCCGCGTGGGTCTTCTTCCGGGCGAACAAGGTGAGCGATGCGTTCAAGGTCTACGAGCGTATCGCCACCACGCGCTGGCATTCCGCGGATCTGCTGGCGTTGTACAAGGACGTACACATAGGCCTCTTCGATGTCACGGTGGTGCTAACAGCGATCTTCCTCCTGATCGATCCCACGCTCGATGCGTGGATCAAACGCGAGCGGCACTGGCCGACCGGGATCAAGGGGCACGTGGCCTTCGCGTCACTGGCCGTGGCCATCCTCATCTTCGGCTACTTCGGCTCCACGAGTTTCATCTACTTCCAATTCTAGATGAAGCGGTCCAGCATACAAGCCTTGAAGTTCCTCGCGGTATCGTTGGTGCTTTACGTGTCCGTGTTCTTCGCGCTCACGCGGATCCATTTCCGTGGCAAGCCGTTGATCTATCGCACCGGCGATTACTACCAATGGAAGGGCGGCGTGGCGGGTATCAAATTCCGTGAATGGGACCCGCAGGCGAAGTGGGACGCCATCGTTGTCGGTTCCTCACATGCGTACCGTGGCTATGATCCACGCGTGTTCGCCACGCACGGTTACCGCGTGTTCAATCTCGGGAGCACCGCGCAAACGCCGCTCAGCACCTACGCCGTGCTGGACCATTACGTGGATAGCACCCGCACGAAGCTGGTGATCTTCGACCTGTACGAGAACGCCTTCGTGGAAGCGGGCATCGAAAGCGCGAGCGACCTCACGCAGAACCTTTCCTCCAACGCCGCCGCCGCCGAACTCGCGTGGAACCTGCACGACCTGCGCGGCCTGAACATGTTCACGCTTCGCTTGATGAACAGCAAGGGGCCTGCGATGTATGGCGATCCGAACTACAAGGGCGACGGTTTCTCCGTGAAGCCCGACAGCTTGCACGAACCGGTACGGTATGACATCGGTCGGCCACTGGAACTGGACGAGGCCCAGACCCGATGGTTCGGGAAGTGCCTTGATCTCTGCGCCCGACGCGGTATCCGTGTGGTGCTCACCACGCACTTCTACCCGCACCAGAGCGACCACGAGCGGCATGCCGCCTTCGTTGCCTTCGTTGATAGCACCATCGCCCACCGGGGTCTCCACTACTTCGACTTCGCCTACGCGCACACGCTGAGCGACACGGACCACTTCAGCGACCGCAATCACATGAACGAAGCGGGCGCGCGGATCTTCAATGAGCGGTTGGTGGATTCGCTGGTCACGCGCGGGTACTTGTCGGGGCGCTGATCGGCCGGAAAACAGCCCGGCATACATTTGGATCCAGCCACGCACACGCCAAGTCTGAAAGATCATGCGCATTGAAGAACCCCGCCTCACGAAGAAGAGCGTGCTGAAGAGCATGAAGGACCTGCCCGATGATTTCACCGTTGATGAGATCATCGACCGGATCCTGCTGCTGGCGAAGATCGAACGAGGCATGGCCGACGCGAAGGCTGGACGGTCCATCTCCATCGATCAGTTGGAAAAGCGCATGGCCAAATGGTCGAAGTGAATTGGACCGAGGCTGCGATCGGGGATCTGAAAGACATACGGGACCACATCGCCAAGGACTCGGTGCGATATGCGGATGAGTTGAGCGCACGCCTGCGCGAGCACACACGGGTGCTCCAAGAACATCCTCGGATCGGGAAACCGGTTCCAGAATTGAAGAACGATCTCGTACGGGAGGTGATCATCGGCAAGTACCGGATCATCTATTGGGTGATGACCGAGAGCGAATTGGAGGTTGTGGCAGTACACCACGCCAAACGCGAATTGCACGGAAAAATGTTGCGGAAGCGGATCAGCCGATCACGCCACCGCAGCTGAGGTCTTCGATTTCCGGGTCGGATCTTCACTGAGCGCCTCGTGGGTCCGCTGGTCACGCGCGGGTACTTGTCGAAACGCTGATCCGCGATGTAGGCCCGCCCCTACATTCGCCGTTCCACACCCCTGCCCATGTCCGACACGATCGTAGCACCCACCAACCTGAAACGCGACACCGCCATCTTCGACATCATCACGAAGGAGAAGTGGCGGCAGACGAAGGGGCTGGAACTGATCGCGAGCGAGAACTACGTGAGCGAGCAGGTGATGGAAGCGATGGGCTCGGTGCTCACGAACAAATACGCCGAGGGCCTGCCCGGCAAGCGCTACTACGGAGGCTGCGAGCATGTGGACGAGAGCGAGAACATCGCCATCGATCGTGTGAAGCAATTGTTCGGTGCGGCATGGGCGAACGTGCAACCGCACAGTGGCGCGCAGGCGAACGCCGCCGTGATGCTCGCCTGCCTGAAACCCGGCGACACCATCCTCGGATTGGACCTGAGCCATGGCGGGCACCTCACGCATGGCAGTCCGGCGAACTTCAGCGGCAAGCTCTATCGCGCGACGTTCTATGGTGTGGACAAGGAGACGGGCCGCGTGGACATGGACAAAGTGGCGGCCACTGCGCGTGCCGAGAAGCCCAAGTTGCTGATCTGCGGTGCGAGCGCATACAGCCGCGACTGGGACTACGCGCGTTTCCGGGCGATCGCGGATGAAGTGGGCGCACTATTGATGGCGGACGTGAGCCACCCTGCGGGACTGATCGCCGCGAAACTGTTGAACGACCCCCTGCCCCACTGCCACATCGTGACCACCACCACGCACAAGACCTTGCGCGGACCGCGTGGCGGATTGATCATGATGGGCAAAGACTTCGAGAACCCGTGGGGACTGAAGACACCCAAAGGCGAGACGCGCATGATGAGCGCCGTGCTCGACGGTGCGGTGTTCCCCGGCACACAAGGTGGACCGCTCGAGCATGTGATCGCATCGAAGGCGATCGCCTTCGGCGAAGCGCTCGATCCCTCGTTCAAGACATACGGCAAGCAGGTGATCGCCAACGCGAAGGCCATGGCGAACGCGCTGATATCGAAAGGCTACGAGATCGTGAGCGGCGGTACGGACAACCACTGCATGCTCATCGACCTGCGCAACAAGAACATCACCGGCAAAGAAGCCGAGCGTGCATTGGGCTTGGCGGACATCACCGTGAACAAGAACATGGTGCCCTTCGACACGCAGAGCCCCTTCGTCACCAGCGGCATCCGCATCGGCACACCGGCGGTAACCACACGCGGCTTGAAGGAGGTGGAATGCCAGCAGATCGCGCAGCTCATCGACGCGACCATCATGCACCCAGACAACGAGAACGAACTGAACCGCATCCGTTTCCAGGTGAACGGCATGATGCGGCTGCGGCCCTTGTTCGCCTGATCAGGCGGTGCTGCGTTCTTCCTGATCGGCACGCTGGCCGGGATCCCACGGATGGCGGTGAGCATGTGAACCGTTCATCATGCCGCCGGTGCGCAACCATCACACACGCCATAGCTTCGGGTCGATCATGGGTCCGCGCAAACCATTCCTCCTCCTGTTCCTGGTGTACGGAGCCTTCGCACACGCGCAGAACCTCGTTCCCAACGCGGGCTTCGAGACCTTCACGATGTGCCCCGTCGGCTTCTCGCAGTTCAATGGGTACGTGAGCAGCTGGACCGATCCCAACACCGCTTCACCTGATTACTACAACGCCTGCGCGAACCCCTTCCCCGCTGGTGTTCCGCGCAATGGCACCGGCTGGCAACAACCCCACGCAGGCAGCGGCTACGCGGGCTTCTACACCAGTTCAGGTACGCTCTACCGCGAGTTTATCCAAGTACAGCTCAGCAGCGTGCTCACCGCAGGCACCACCTACCTCTTCAGCATGTACGTGGTGCTGCACAACAAGAGCAAGTTCGCGGTGGACGACCTCGGCGCTTACATCTCCGCTACCGCGCCCACGGCCGCAGGTACGGGACTGCTCGCCGGCAACCCACAGCCGCAGATCGCCAATGCCGCCGGTAACGTGCTCACCGATTCACTGAACTGGACCTTGATCTCCGGGGTGTACACGGCGAGCGGGGGCGAGCGCTTCCTGACGATCGGCCACTTGAAGAGCGACCTGCAAACAACGATGTTGCAGGTGAACTACGGTAGCCAGGGTGCCTACTATTACGTGGATGATGTTTCGCTCAGCGCCTCCGTTACCCTGCCGGTGGAACTGATCGCCTTTGATGCGAAGGCCATGGAGAGCAGTGTACACGCGAGCTGGTCCACGGCCACTGAAGCGGACAATTCGGGATTCGAGGTGCAACGCTCAGTGGATGCCGAGGCCTTCGATGATCTCGGATGGGTGGAAGGCGCAGGCAATTCACTGCACCGGCAGGACTACGTGTTCGAGGACAGGAGCGCGCCCGTGGATCGCACCTTGTACTACCGCTTGAAGCAAGTGGACCTGGATGGGCACAGCACCTTCTCGCACATCGCCACAGCACGGTTGACGGCAGGCACCGGGCACTTCCTGTACGTGCTGCCTGACGGACGATTGATCATGCGGTGCCCGGAGGCCGCTGTGGCAACGATCGATCTGTTCGATCAACGCGGTGCGATCGTTCGCGAGCAGCAACTTGGCCTGATCGCCGGTGCAATGACGATCGATCCGTTCGATGGCCTGGGCGGTTTGGGCGTCGGCATCTACAGCGTGCGCGTGAGCTGGGCGGATGAGGTGCGTTCGCTGATGGTGCCGTACAGCGCGCGTTGATCGCGCGGGCGCGCTGCGATACCTTTGGTGCCTTGCCATGATGCGCTGCGTTCTTTTCACGATCGGCCTGCTCTTCACGGGTGTGCTCCAGCGAGCGAGCGCGCAAGCGACGGTGCCTGTGGACAGCATCGCACCGAGGCTCACCGCCTGCTGGTACGCAGGCGATGGCGGCATGCACGGCTACTACTGCTTCAGCAACAGTGGCTCGGTGATGGTGCGGCCCAGCGGCCATGGACGCCAGCCGGTGGAGGGCCAGTGGGAAGTGGACAAGAAGGGTGTGGTAACGATCATCAGCGGCAAGATGAAGACACACTACTTCGTGGAACGCCTTGAACCCGACGGCTTCATCCTGGTAACGCCGAAAGACGGCGTGCGGCTGGAAGGCCACAAGGAGAAACCGCAAGGATGGCGATGACCGGTGGAACGCCGCACCGCGTGGCCTGTGCGCTGCTGCTGTGCGGAGCGTTGAGCGGTGCGTCAGCACAGGTGGATCAGCCCGTGAAGCAGCCGCCCTTGCCGTGTGTCCACCTGGCGCACCGGATCTTCTTCAGCTGGGGTTACAACCGCGCGCAGTTCTCGGTGAGCAATATCCACTTCACCGGGCCGGGCTACGATCTCATCCTGCACGATGTGGTCGCGATGGATGCACCCAAGCCGTTCTCGGCCGCGGTCTACCTGGATCCGGGCGACTTCACACTGCCGCAATACAACTACCGAGCGGGCTGGTTCTACAATGATCGCTGGTGCTTTTCCATCGGCATGGACCACATGAAATACGTGGTGGCCCAAGACCAGGACGTGCGCATCACCGGCAGCATCAGCGCGGAACGCTCGCAGAAATACGCGGGCAGTGAAGAGCATACGGTGAAGCTCACGGCGGACTTCCTCCAATATGAGCACACCGATGGATTGAACCTGTTGAGCATCGACGCGGACCATTACGATGCGCTGTGGAACAGCACGAACGGCAAGCATGCGGTCTACTTCACCCAAGGCGCCTTCATCGGCCCCGTGATCCCGCGCAGCGACGTGCGCTTGTTCGGTGTGGGTCTCAACAACAAGTTCCACCTCGCGGGCTATGGCGCAGGGTTGCAAGTGGGGGCCTTCGCTGTTGGGTGGGACCGGTTCTTCCTGCGCGCAGCGGTGAAAGGCGGCTACATCGAACTGCCTGATGTGCTCACCACCGGGACCAGCGAGGACCGCGCGCGGCAGCGCTTCTGGTTCGTGGAGGAATACGCGGTGCTGGGGGTGTTGATCGGGAAGTGATCTTGGTTCCGCGGGGTCCGCTCGTTACCGCAGGTGCTTCTTGACTTGACCTTGCGGGGCTTGTTGGCGTGACCTTGCGGCGGCTTGATTGTGCTACGCGAGGTGTGAACATCCGCTCCGCTGCGCACCCGGTGAACGTATGCGCGTGGCAGCTACTTTGGCCGGTATGTCCGCGGAACACCGATCCCTGCACGAGCTCGACAAGAAGCTTTGGACGGCTGCCGACAGGCTGCGCTCCAGCCTCGATGCCGCTGTGTGCAAACACGCCGTGCTCGGCCTCATCTTCCTCAAGTTCGCCCATCCGGAAGCGACCTGAAAAGCGATCTTCACACCAGTGGAACTGCTCACTCCGAACTACCTGCCCGCCTACCGCGCGCAATTGGATGTGGCGCTGGATGACGCCTTGGCCCAACTGGCCGAAGCCGTGTCCCTTCCTTCGTCAGGAGGTGGCTCCGGCGACCTGATGAGACTCTATGAAAGCGCTGTGTTCAGCAGCCAGATCGAAGGGAGCAAGGAGACCCTGAATATTTTCAAGGCTACCATGGAAGCGGCGGGCAACGAGCCGAGGCCGCGCGATGTGCAGGAGGTATATGACCTCGTACGTGCATACCAGTTCGCACAGGCCCATCCGCTCGATGCCGCGAACCTGCTGG
>JANMKC010000347.1:0-1626 GCA_031371785.1 Flavobacteriales bacterium
GAGGAAGGCAGCTTCGTGGCGCACAGCATCTTCGAGACCAAGATGCAGGAGCAAGTGCCCAACCGGGGCTTCGCGATCCTCTACCGCACCAACGCGCAGAGCCGCAGCATGGAGGAAGCGCTGCGCAAGCTGAACATCCCCTATCGCATCTACGGCGGCCTGAGCTTCTACCAGCGCAAGGAGATCAAGGACCTCATCGCCTACTTCCGCCTTACGTGCAACCCGAAGGACGAAGAAGCATTGAAGCGCGTGATCAACTACCCCACGCGCGGCATCGGACAAACGACCATCGAGAAACTGATGGTGTCGGCGAACGAGAAGGAACTGTCGATCATCGACCTGATCAGCAGCCACCTTGGCGAACTGGGCTTCAACGACAGCACACGCAAGCGGCTCGCGGATTTCGTGCTGATGATCCGCAGCTTCCAGACGATGCTCGATACGCAGAGCGCGTTCTCGCTCGGCGAATACATCGCGCGCACCACGGGTTTGCTGCAAGACCTCTTCACCGACAAAACACCGGAGGGCATCAGCCGCTACGAGAACATCCAGGAACTGCTGAACGGCATGAAGGAGTTCAGCGATAGCGGCGAAGGCACCGATGTGCCGCGCACGCTTCCGGACTTCCTGATCGATGTTGCATTGCTCACGGACGCGGACAACACCGATCCGAACGACAACGACCGCGTGAGCCTGATGACGATACACAGCGCGAAGGGATTGGAGTTCCAGCATGTGTACATCGTGGGCATGGAGGAGGATCTCTTCCCGAACCTGATGGCCGTGCAGAGCCGCGCGGATCTGGAGGAAGAGCGCCGACTTTTCTACGTGGCGCTCACCCGCGCGGAAAAACGCGCCACGTTGAGCTACGCGATGACGCGCTACAAGTGGGGCAACCTGACCGCAGCGGAACCGAGCCGCTTCATCGACGAGATCGACCCGCAATACCTGAAACTGCCGAGGCGCCACGAGATGCCCCAACGCAACGCCGAAAGCTTCGGTGCTTCGTCGTGGAGCAAGCCGGGGAACGTGTCCACGCGACCTGCTTCACCGGGAACGACCTACAGCCGCGAACCACGATCGGCCGCGCCTGCGGCGAAAGTGTCGCACTCGCCCATGAAGCGCAGTGCGCCAACGGTACCAAGTGCGGATCCCACGCAGCGCAAGAACCTCAAGAAGATCTCCACCACGGGCGCGCCGGTTGAAGCCACGAGCACGCTCGGCCATGCCGCGCCGGAGGATCTCGCCGAGGGTGTCACCGTGGAACATGAGCGCTTCGGCAAGGGCAAGGTGATCCGCATCGAAGGCCGCGCGCCCGACCTGAAGGCCACGGTCTTCTTCCCCAGCAGCGGGCAGAAGCAGTTGCTCTTGCGCTTCGCGAAGCTGCGGGTGGTGGAGGCCTGAGCTAGGCCTGACGGACCTTCTTGCGCTTGGCGCGAACGTCAGCAGGAACAGCCCAGCGTTCCAGGAATTCGCCCATCATCGCGTCGCGTATGAACCCTTTCAATGAAAGGTGTTCGTCCACCTTGGGCCAATGCACGCCGTAGCCGTTACCGATCAGCTGCCAATCGTTGAGCTGCGCCTCGCTCGCTTTCGCCAGACGGGCGGATGATGACAAGGGCACTT
>JANMKC010000352.1:0-1835 GCA_031371785.1 Flavobacteriales bacterium
GAACGTCGTATTGCTGGGCTCCCACGGATGCGGCAAGACCACGCTGGCCGAAACCATGCTCTTCGAAGCGGGTCTTATCGATCGCCGCGGCCGAGTTGAGGACAACAATACCGTAAGCGACTTCCACGACATCGAGCACGAGCGTGGGAGCAGCGTGTACAGCACCCTGCTGCACACCGAATGGCGCAACTTCAAGATCAATATCATCGATACCCCGGGGCTGGACGACCTCATCGGGGAAACCGTACCGGCGCTCCGGGTGGCCGACACGTGCGTGTTGTTGCTCAACGCACATCACGGCGTGGAAGTAGGCACGGACCTGGTATGGGAGCACATGCAGCGATATGATCGTCCGGTGATCATCGGCGTGAACCAGCTGGATCACCCCACCGCCGACTTCGAAGGAACCGTGGAACAGGCGCGTGAACACTTCGGCAGTGCGGTAACTGTCATGCAATATCCCGTGGAATCAGGAGAAGGCTTCCATCGCATCATCGACCTGCTCAAGATGACGATGTACGTATTCAAGGACGCCGGAGGCAGACCGGACAAACAGCCCATTCCGGCGGATGAGCGCAAACGCGCCGATGCCCTCCACAAGGAACTGGTGGAGAAAGCCGCGGAGAATGATGAGACGCTGATGGAGCACTACTTCGAGCGTGGCGAACTGGATGAGGACGAAATGCGTATCGGATTGAAGCAGGGCATGATGAAGCGAACCTGTTTTCCGGTATTCTGCCTGAGTGCATTGCGCAACATGGGCAGCGGCCGCCTAATGGGCTTCATCGACAACGTGGCCCCGAGCGCGGTGGAGATGGCGGCGGAGGAACTGGTGGGCGGAGGCACGCTGCAATGTGAGGCGTCCGGCAAGCCGGTGCTGTTCACCTTCAAGACCATGATCGAGCCGCGCAGCGGGCATATCAGCTTGTTCAAGGTGATGAGCGGCGTGGTCCGCGAGGGCATGGACCTGGTGAACGACAACACCGGCGGGCTGGAGCGTATCAACCAGTTGTTCATCCTGGATGGCCGTGAGCGGAAACCAGTGGAGCAACTGGTTGCCGGCGATATCGGTGGAACCATCAAACTGAAGGAAACGGCCACCGGGCACACCCTGCATGCCGCGGGCATGAAGGTGAAACTGAAGCCCATCGCCTTCCCGGAGCCGCGCCTCCGCCAAGTGATCAAGGCCAAGGACCAGAAGCAGGAGGAGAAACTGCACGCCGCCCTGCTCGAGATCCAGAAGGAGGACCCGACGATCGTGCTGACGTACCAGCGCGAGACCGCCCAGCAACTGGTGTCAGGCCAGGGTGAACTGCACCTCAGCCTGCTCAAGTGGAAACTAAGCCGCCACTACAAGGTGGACGTGGACTATAACGCACCGCGCATCCCGTATCGCGAGACCATCCGCAAGAGCGCCGATGCGATGTACCGGCATAAGAAGCAGACCGGCGGCAGTGGCCAGTTCGGCGAAGTGCACCTGCGTATTGAACCGTATCATGAAGCCATGCCCGAGCCTCTCGGCGTTAGCGTTCGCGGCAAGGAGGAACACGACCTGCCGACAGGCGGAAAACTGGTCTTCTACAACTGCATTGTTGGCGGCGTGATCGACAACAAGTTCATGCCGAGCATCCTGAAGGGTGTGATGGAGAAGATGGAAAAAGGGCCGCTCACCGGCTCTCCTGCGCGCGACATCCGGGTGGTGGTGTATGATGGCAAGATGCACCCGGTGGACAGCAACGACATCAGCTTCAGGATCGCGGGGCTCCAAGCCTTTCGCGAAGCCTTCAACAATGCCGACCCACAGCTCATGGAGCCGATCCAGGAAGTGGACGTGC
>JANMKC010000356.1:0-3620 GCA_031371785.1 Flavobacteriales bacterium
CAGTTCTTCCAGCGATGGCGGCAAAAGCATCGCTTGGTCCGGGTCGTATTCCTTGAACACCACTCTTCTGCGTAAGGCCATGTCCAAAGGACGATCGCGCCTTGCGCCTTGTCAAGATCCGGAGACTTCGGTTTTTCAACACGTAATGAAAAGGGGCTGCCCTTTTGAGACAGCCCCTTCCGGAGCCTCCTGTCAGAATTGAACTGACGACCTGCTCATTACGAATGAGCTGCTCTACCGCTGAGCTAAGGAGGCTTGCATTTCCGCTCGATGATGAGCGGGGCGGCAAATGTAGGCGGCCACCCCGATCACCGTCGATGTCCTAGTTCTTGCAGAAGCGCACTGGCGCGACACCTTGCGCACGCAGGGTGTAGATGCCCGGCGCGAGACCGGACACATTCATGCGTTGTGCCGCGCGCGATGTGGCCGGGACGCCGATCACCGCACGCCCTGAAGCGTCCGTGATCGTGATCGCGCCAGCACCTTGTGGAAGGGTAACGAACAGCTCATCATTGGCCGGGTTCGGGAAAAGATGCGCCATGGGAACGGCGTTCTGCTGCATGCCCGTGCTGGAGCGCACATCCAACGCCAGGCGGCCGGGGCTCACGCCTACGGGTACAGTGCTCATCACCTGGCCATCGTACGCCATGACGTGCAATTCGCCACTGCTGAAGAAATCCGTGGTGGTGCCATAGAGCACGTGGTTGATGGGGTCATCGATCAGGCCGTAGGTCGCAGGTGAACCGGTGAGCGTGTCGAGCACCGCATCGGTGGTGAGGTCATAGCGGCTCAGCACGTTCTGCGCGTACTCCATGTAGTACACGCGGTTGCCCGCCTTCGCTGTGGAACCACAGCCGGAACCGGATGTGATGTTGTGCGTATAGGCCAGTACACCGCCCAAAGACATCTTGCTGATACTGCTGCCCGAAAAATCCTTGTTGTTGAAGGCATAGACCGCATCACCCTCCACCATTACGGTCTCGGGGTTCAAGCCATCGGGGCCCAGGTCGATGGAATTCTCCCAGGCATCCGTTGCGAGATCGAGCACGCCGATCTTACCGGTGAGGTTCGTCCAGTCGAACGCGTTGTTCTCGGCGATGTAGGCCTTGTCCCCCACCACCGTAACACCTTCACAACTGAAGGGCAGCGTGGTGTTGTTGATGGAATAGAGGAGCTCGAGCGAGTTCTTGTCGCGCACCTCGCAATAGTCCGGCAGGCCGCCGATCTCGCCGCGAGTGATCACCATGGCATCACCCCAGAAGGCGAAGCGGCGGATGCCCCTCACGATCGTGGAGCCGAGCAGCGCGAATGTGTTCGCATCATACTTCAACAAGAAGGAATCGGCGGCCACATAGATCACCTCGCCATCCACGGCCACATGGTTGCCGAAGCGCGCATCGGGGATGGTGGCCACGGTCTGGTAGATGCCCGTTGCGGGATCGTAGCTGCCGAGGGTCACCGGCACTTCCTGTGTTTGCGAGGCCGTATTGTAGTAGCCTTCGTTGAGCACCAGCACCTGGTGAACGATCGGTTGCGCGCTCAACAGAACGGTTGAGGCCAGCGCGGAAGCCAAGAGGAATGAACGGTACATGAGGTTGGGGGTTTTGCGCCTTCTTCACCGGAAGGCAGGTGGATGAAAAAGACCGGGCGGAACGGGTGCCGCTTGTACCGCAAGCGCACCACGGAATTCCGGACGGCCATTGTCTGGTGCGATCGGTTCAGGTCTTCTGGCTCACCACCTTTTCCGTTGCGCCTTCCCATCCCGACAGGTCGGGACAGTGGCAATGCAGCGGCATCAACGATGGTTCACAGCTGCGGGAACAGCTCCCGGATCACACGGGATTCCCTTGGCCGAACGCGGTGCGAATGTATGCGCATGGGATCGTCAGGCATGGGATCATGGCGGCTATCTTGGCGGGCCGCCCTCGCCGGAACGCGAAGGTGCAGGATACATGAGCGACTATACGCTGCGGCCCATCACCACTGCCGATGCGGACATCGAGGAGATGGCCGACCTGCTGCGCGTGGTGTTCCCGAACGCGGGCCACTTCACCGATGAAGTGGTGCGCTGGCAATACCGGGAGAACCCTGATGGGGAAGCGGTCGGCTTCAATGCGTGGGACGGAGGGGTTCTGGCCGCGCACTATGTTACCCTGCCGTTCGCCGCCCGTGTACATGGCACACAGGAGAAAGGCCTGCTATCGCTGAACACAGCGACGCATCCGGCGCACCAGGGAAAAGGATTGTTCACCCGACTCGCGAACGCCACATACGCGAGCGGCGCGGAACGGGGCTATGGGTTCGTGATCGGTGTGGCCAATGCCAACAGCACGCACGGCTTCACGAAGAAACTCGGTTTCCAATTGGTGGCACCGCTGCGCGCGATGATCGGCATCGGCAACCTTCCTTTCCGCGCCGGAAAGAACGACGTTCACTATGAACGCGCATGGACAGAGGAAACCTTGCGCTGGCGATCGGCCCATCCCGGCAATGCATACACTATGAAGCATGCGGGCAAGGTGGATCTGCTGCTGAGCGAGCGCAGGCAGTTTGGCGCGCGCTATGTGTTGGGCGCTTATGAGGATCTACCGAAGAATGTCGCCCCGATCGAAACACGGGCCGTCCGCCGGAAAGTCTGGATCGGCCGGGACCCGGCCATGCATTGGAGCGGTTCGCTCTATGCCAACATCCCCATGCGCTTCAGGCCGTCACCGCTGAACCTCATCTTCAAAGACCTCACGGGCAAAGGCCGAACGCTGAACCCAGCTCGCGTGCGCTTTCAAGCGATGGACTTCGATATACTCTGATCTCAGAAGCTGTTTGCAATAAGTCGTGGATGTCGTGGTCCAAATTCAAAACGCAGCCCCGATGTACATCGGGGCGCGAAGGACGCAGAGGTCCGCCGAATGGCGGACGAATCGCGACAAGAGCTTTTGAGAACGCTGAGTCCCGACGCGTCGGGATCCTCCGCGCGCCCGATCTTCATTTTCAACCCTGCCTCTGCGCATCTCCGCACCCCGATGTACATCGGGGCTGCGTTGGAAGGGACTTTGAAAACAGGTTCTCAGAGTTTCACCTGGAGACCTAGCTGGAACTGCACGCCGCTGGTACTGAGCTTGGCGGCATAATTCAGGTTGGCGAGCCCTGGATCCTCCGGGGCGCGATCGCGCCACTTCATGCTGTGCGCGGCCAGCTTCATCCCGAAGTTGATGCCGAAGGTGTTGCCGAAATACACTTGGACTTGGGTACCCAAGCGGAAGTGGCCTCCAACGTACGAGTCATCATACACCTTGGAGCCGCTTCGCACATCACCTATCCGGAGCGCGCTGAATCCGAGGTCAGCATTGAGGAGCCATGCGAAATGGTCCTTGTTCACCAGGTAGAAACGCGGAGTGATGCCTGCAATGAAGAACGAATTGGGATGCGTACCGGCTGAATCGATATAACGACCGGGTTCGAGACAGAGCCCGAGACTGAAGCGATCGGTGATGCCGAACTGAAGATCCAAGGGATAGGAAACAGTGGCCGCCCCATCGTCATGGCTATCGCCGACATTCAAGCCGAATACCGAGTAGCTGTATTCGAAGTGCGTGGCATGGAGGCCAAGGCTGGCAGCGATC
>JANMKC010000372.1:0-7592 GCA_031371785.1 Flavobacteriales bacterium
CCTTTGGTGAAGGTCATGGCGCTGATGCTTGCCCCCAAATATAAGCAGGTGGAACAGGGGCGATTTGCGAGCGCCGGATCCTGTTCGATCTTCGTCAAGTATTTCCCACAGCCCATGAAGATCTTCAAGTACATCGCCGAACTGGACTGTTTCGTGCTGGATCCAGCTTACAAGCGAAAGGCGAAGACGTTGGGAATTGATGGTTGGGAGGCGTTCGCGTGGATCGGACGTTTCCTCGATGGGGACAACGACATGGGCGAGCACTGGCTGGACAATTGGAACCACCGGGCCAGATCGCGGAAGCGCGCTGAGGCGATGGGCTACGACGAAGGCGAGTTGCTCATTGTGGTCCCGCAGAGGTTCGTGGATGGTCGAGACGGACCGTTACACACCGATGCTGAACGCAAGCGGTTCTGGACGGACCTGATGAAGTCGCTCGACCTGAGCGAAGGGACGATCGCGGCAGAAGCGAAGCGGCACCAGCGCAAGCAACGCCGATCCGCAAAACATGAAAAGGAGTGGGCGAAGCGAAAGCACATTCCTATCTCACCCACGGTACTCGCTATTTCAGAACCGTTCAGGAAGCTGCGAGAGAAGAACGCGACGATCAAATAGGATCGCATTGACCGATCGAGCGATCGCGGGTCGAACGTGTTTGATCACTTCCTGATCGCCCTTGCCAGCAGTATCAGCAGGATCGCGCCAACGGTCGCTGTCACCAACTGGCCGATCAGCCCGTGCGCGCTGAGGCCGAGCAGGTCGAAGGCGAAGCCACCGACCATGCCGCCGATGATGCCGAGGAGGATATTGACCAGCACGCCGTTACCCGTGCTCTTCATGATCTGGCCAGCCAGCCAGCCTGCCACGCCGCCGATGATGATGCTCCAGATGATGCCCATGCCGGAAAGATAAAGGCCCTCCGCCGGGTGGCGAAAGGCCTTTCACGTGTTGTTGAATGTTGGTCCTACTTCGCCTCAGCGGGTTCGATCGCTTGGCGCTTCTCCTGGATGCGTGCGCTCTTGCCACGGCGATCGCGCAGGTAGAAGATGCGGGCGCGGTTCACTTGGCCGCGTTTGTTCACATCGATCTGGTCGATGAAAGGTGATGCGATCGGGAAGATGCGTTCCACGCCGATGGCGCCGCTCATTTTGCGAACGGTGAATGTGGCGGTGCTACCGCTGCCCTTGCGCTGGATCACCACGCCTTGGAACTGTTGGATGCGCTCCTTGGTGCCTTCCACGATCTTGTAGTGGACGGTAACGGTATCGCCTGCTTTGAAGTCAGCGTACTGCTTCACAGGCGACCACTCCTTTTCGAGTTGCTTGATCTTGTCCATGGCGTTCAGCGGATTATGCGGTATACGTCCCGCAATTGGGGCCGCAATATTAGCGAAATATCGGCTTCGCATGGCCTGTCGTGTTCGTCCCGATTCGTCGGGATCAGCTATCGCCTAAGTCCTCCAGCAGATCAGGACGCCGCTCCTGTGTGCGTTGGAGGCTCTGCTCGTGCCGCCAGGCGTGGATCTTCGCTTCGTGGCCGCTCATCAGCACGTCCGGCACAGGCCATCCATTGAATTCCGCTGGGCGGGTGAAGACCGGCGGGGCTACAAGTCCATCTTGAAAACTGTCCGAGAGCGCGGAGGTCTCATCGTTCAAAACGCCCGGCAATAACCGGATCAATGAATCGCTGAGCACGGCCGCTGGCAACTCGCCACCGCTCAGTACGTAGTCGCCGATGCTGATCTCCCGGGTGATCAAATGCTTGCGCACCCGTTCATCCACGCCCTTGTAGTGGCCACAGAGGATGATGAGGTTCTTCAGTGAACTCATCCGGTTCGCCATCGGCTGGTCCAGCAGTTCGCCGTCCGGGCTCATATAGATGACCTCATCGTACGTGCGCTCCTTCTTCAGGGCCTCGATGCACCGGTGGATGGGTTCGATCATCATCACCATGCCCGCACCTCCGCCGAAGGCATAGTCGTCCAAGCGCTTGTGCTTGTCCGTGCTGAATTCCCGCAGGTCATGCACAAGCACTTCGGCCAGCCCTTTCGTTTTCGCTCGTTGCAGGATGCTATCGTTGAAGTAGCTGTCCAACAGGCGCGGCAGGGCGGTGAGTATGTCTATGCGCATGCGCTGCAAAGGTGGGGGAGATGTGGTTGATGGTTCTTGATTGCTGGTTGTTGGGCTGCCGATAAGTTTCGGAGACGGCAGCCCTTTGGATCCTGCGCGGGCACCACCGCGCCGAACAACCAACAACCATCAACTAACAACCGGACCGAGGCCTCAGGCGCATAACCGACCCGCTCCCTACCTTCGGCATCGTTCTTGAAACGTCCGGAACAAAACCACCGCACCATGATGCGTTCGTTGATCATCGCCACTACGTCGATCCTGTGCCTTTCCGCCTCCGCGCAGAAGCAACCTTACGAGGACCTGCTGGTGAAGTACGTGGACGAGAAATACGAGGACTGTTTGGCGAAGGCCCAGAATTACACCGAGAAGGACGACACCAAGAAGGATCCACTGCCATACCTGTACATGAGCATGTGCTTGTACGAGATGAGCAAGATCGAGAAGTACCGCGCGATGGAAGAGTACAAGAAGAGCGACAAGGACGCGGTGAAGTACGCGGAGAAGTACCGCAAGAAAGACAAGAACAAGGAGTTCTTCGACAACTATGCCGACTACTGGAGCGACCTGAACACGATGGCGCAAGAGGCCGGTTTGAACGCGTATGATGACGCGAAAGGCCTGAGCAAGGCCAAGCAATGGTTCGATGGAATGACGACCTACAACCCCGAGAATCCGGGCCCATGGATCATGCTTGGCCTCACGTTGCTGAAGAGCAACCTCCAGAAAGAAGGCGATGCGGCCATCGCCAAGTTCCAGCCCGCGCTGGATGCAGCTGGCGGCATCGGCCTGTTGCCCGAAGACCAGAAGAAATTGATGAAGAGCGCGCTGATGGATTATGCCGCCTACCTCGACAGCAAAGGCGGCAAGGCCAAGGCGAAAGAAATGCTGGAGATCGGCAAGGACGCCTTCAAGGAGGACAAGGAATACACCGGCGCGCTGGAGAGCTACCAGTGATCGCCCGACGAAGGAGAACGGAAGGCGGATCATGTGTCCGCTTTCTTCGTTTCAGCGCTTGCGCATGAGCGTCATTACCAGCGCGGGCAGGAGGAGCAGTTCAGCGACGTATGCGAAAGCGAGTGTGAGCGTGATGAGCAAGCCCATGTAGAACACGCTGGCGAAATCGGAGAACAGCAGTGTCACGAATCCGGACAGCAGCATCAGGTTGGTGACGGTGACGGCCTTGCCCGTGCTGAGGTATGTGCGCTTCAATGCATAAACAGGGGAGAGGCCGTGGCGCAAGTGCAGGCGGATGCTCGCGAGCATGTGGATCGTATCGTCCTCCGCGATCCCGAAAGCGATCGAGAAAATGATCGCGGTGCTCACTTTCAGGTCGATGCCCGCGAATCCCATGAAGCCTGCGATGAACACGAGCGGCACCATGTTGGGCAGCAGCGCCACCAGCACCATGCGCCAGTCGCGGAAGAACCACAGCATGATGAGCGCGGTGAGCATCACGGCGAGGCCCATGCCGTTCATCATCTGGTAGCTGAGCGTGGCGTTGTTGCGATCGATCAGCCAGGCCATGCCGGTCTGGTGGAAGCGCACGAGCCGCGCATCCGTGTTCTTCACGATGAACCGATCGAGCTCCGCGTTCTTGCCCTTGTGTACGAATCCGCCTTGATCCACCATGCGGCCGCTCAGGCGCGCGCGTCGACCGTCCGGGCCTATCATGGAAGCGATCAGTTCCTTCCCCAGAAGCTTCGCGCGTTTTCCCATCAAGGCACACTCGGCACTGTCGGAAGGCAGGCGGTAGAATTCCTGCGCGCCGCCATTGAAGGTCTTGTTCAGCGAGCGCATGAGGGTGACTGGGGAAATGATCCCGCGCACGCCGTAGACGTGTTCGACATGATCCTGTACCGTCGCGATCCGCTGGAGCACCGCAGGATCCCAAATGTTGCGCGTCGTGTCGGTCACGGTGATCTCCATTTCGAACGGACGCACGCCGCCGAACTTCTTTTCGAACCAGAGAAAGCCCTTTTTGTGCGGGTCGCTGTCAGGCAGATCCTCCAAAAGGAAATTGTTCACCTTGATCCGCGAAGCACCGATACCCCCTGCCACCGCGATAGCCGCGAAGGCCCAAAGGATCCCGCGCCGGTGGCTGATGGTCCACGCGAAGAGTCTTGGCAGGCGATGATCCCAGTGCGATGGGTGCGCTTTCCGTGGAAGGAACCGTTCAGCGGGTATCAGCACGAGCAAAGCCGGCAACAGTGCGAAGGCGAGAAGGAATGCGACCAGCACACCGAGGCCCGTGTAGAAACCGAACTCCTGCATCGGCGGGATGCTCGCGGTGCCCAGTGTCGCGAATCCGATACCGCTGGTGACCGCGGTGAGGAAGGTGGGCAGGCCGACATCATGATAGGTGACGGCGATAGCGCGGATGCGCGGAATGCCTCGTCGTATCTCGTCCAGGTAGCATTCAAGAATGTGTACCACATCGCTCATGCCCACCACGAAGAGGATGGTAGGCAGCATCATGGTGAGGATGCCGAGCGGTTGGCCAACCGCCGTCATGAAGCCCACCTGCCAGAGGATCGCGAGGCCCACCACCGCCATGGGAACCACCACGCCCTGCACGCTGCGGAAGCCGATCCACAGGAACACCGAAAGCAACAGTATCGAAGTGCTGAGGAAGAAGAGGAGCTCATGCACCATTGTCTCGATGTAGTGCTGTTGACCCGCGATCCGCCCGGCGATGCGCACATCCTTCAAGCCGCTGTGGTCCACCACCCGCTGCACCTGTTGCAGGAGCGAATCGCTTTTCACTTTCGAGAGCCCGGGCTCGGCTGTCATCACCACGATCAGGGCCGTCGCATCGTCTGCGAAGAAGAGGTCCTTCACGCGTTGATCGTTCCAGATGCGGGCCGAGTCGATGCGCACAAGTGTGTCATCCGCAAAGCGCAGGCAGGGTGTGCTGAACACACCGGCCGGAGTGATGATCGGTTCTTCGAGCCGCGTTGGCGAGAGCACGGAGCGGGCGAGCTTCAGGCGTTGGAGCCCGGCCGTCAGGCTGTCAACTTTCACAAGGAGATCGCGATCGAACACGCCCTGTTCCCGTTCGATGCCGAACAGTAGAAAGTCGTTGTCGTACCCGAAGCGCGTGCGGAAGTCGAGATAACGGTCCAGTTCGGGATCGTTCTTGGGGAAGAACTTCTCGAAATCATAATCGAGGCGGACGTTGCGCAGGGAGAACAGTGCCGAAAGGCTGATGAGCCCGACCAGCGCAACGACGATGTTCGCATTACGCGGCGTGAGCCAGCGCTCGATGCGATCGATCGGGTTCTCCATCAACAGCGCATGGTCGATGCGGCGCGGCGAAGTTGGGTCAGGTCGCTTGAAGGCCGGGTAATTTCGCCCCGTGGCAATACTGCTCCGAACACGAATTCCGGTCCTCTTCTTCACCGCCGCGTTCTGCGTACCGGTGTTCGCAGGCAAACTGGAAAAGGCCTTCAATGCGTTGGAGGTACACAACTATTTCCTCGCGCGTGACCTGTTCCGCACGCAGATCGAGAAGCATCAGGCCGCGGCATGTTATGGGCTCAGTGTGATCGCGGGCCGCGCGGACAATCCGTTCTACCAGCTCGACACGAGCTTCGCTTACATCCAACGTGCGGATGCCGCCTTCAGCCTGACGCCGGACAAGGAGCGTATCACGATCAAGGAATTCGGCGTGGACGATGCCGCGATCACCGCGCAGAAGGAGCACGTGTACGGTATCGCCTGGGATCAGGCAAAGGCGGTGAATACGATCGCGGGATACGAAGGCTTCATCACCACGTATCCCGGAAGCACGCTAGTGGCGGAAGCCACGCTACGGCGCAATGCGCTCGCTTTCCAAGAGGCGCGCAACTCGAACACCGCAACAGGATATCAGGCTTTCCTGGACCACTATCCCGGAGCGAAGGACACCTATGAAGCGCGCAACCGGATGCAGGAAGCGATCTTCAGGGAAGCCGCACCGGACAGCACGATCGAGGAGTTCGCCGCGTTCATCAGCGCTCATCCTGAAAGCCCGTACGTGCGCATTGCCGAAGACGCGATCTACAAACTCAGCGCACCGCACCGGACGCGGGAGGAACTGGCGCATTTCATACATGCGTATCCGAAGGATCCCCACGTGCCCGAGGCATGGCGCACGATCTACGACCTCAGCACCAGGGATCTGAGCACCGGTACCATCACGCAGTTCCTCAAGGACTATCCGGACTATCCGTTCATCAACGAACTGGCCGAGGACTACAACACCGCCAGCCTCCTGCTGTATCCGTTCCGGCAGGGCGGCAAGTGGGGCTACATCGATGCCAATGGCGTGGAGCGGATAAAGGCCACGTACGAGTTCGCGGAACCTTTCGTGAACGGGCAGGCGCAGGTCGGGCGCGATGGGCATGTGGGCACCATCAACAAGATGGGGAAGGAGGTGATCGGCCTCGACTACGATGATGTGATCGACTTCAGCGAGGGGCTTGCCACCGTGGAACGTGCTGATCATGTGGGCGCGGTCGATCGGAGCGGGCAACTGGTGGTGAAGATGGAATACGATGAGGTCGGTGAGTTCAGCGGTGGACAGGCCTACGCGGAGAAGGATGGGCACTTCGGATACATCACCGCGAACGGCGCGATCGCGATACCGTTCCAGTATGAAGCGGCGAACACCTTCCGCAACGGTGTGGCCGTGGTGAAGCAGCAAGGCCAGTGCGGGGTGATCGACACGAAAGGGAACGTGGTGGTGCCCTTCCAGTATGACTGGATCGATGGTTTCGCTGGAGCGGTTTCGCGCGTCCGGAAGAACGACCGCATGGGCTTGATCAGTCCGTTCGGTGATGTGTTGCTCGCCGTGGAACACACGCATGTGGGCCTCTTCAACGATGGCCTCGCGTTGGTGGTGGACAAGAACAAGTGCGGCTATATCACCGCCAATGGCACCTTCGCGATCCCTCAGCAGTTCGAACTCCCGCAAGGACTTCCGCTGACCTGGGGCGACTTCCACAACGGGGTGGCGCGCGTGGCGATCAATGGAAAGATCGGGCTGATCGATGTGAAGGGTGAGCGCATTTTCCCAGCGCAGTATGTGGACATCGGGCTGATGGAGAGCGATGCGGTCCCGGTGAAGAAGAAGACCAAATGGGGCTATGCGAGCCGATCGTTCACCTCGCTCGCCGAGGCGAAATACGACGGGGCTTGGGAGATGCACGAAGGTTTCGCACGGGTGAAGACCGGCGAACTTTTCGGCTTGATCGACAGCACAGGCAAGGAGGTGATCGCCCCGAAGTATGCCAAGCTCGCGGATGTACGCGGCGGGTTGCTCATCGCTTCCGAGAAGGAATTTTCCGGCGTTATCGATGTGACCGGGAAGATCCGCGTTCCGTTCATCTATTCGGCGATCGAGTTCGCGGATGCGCACACCTTGCGGGTTTCCAGCGGCGACCGCATCGGCTACGTGCGTGTCGACAACGGCCAGATCAT
>JANMKC010000393.1:0-6252 GCA_031371785.1 Flavobacteriales bacterium
CTCAGCGCGCGATCACCAATCGCTCGCGCAGGATCGCCGCACCCGTCGCATCGTTCACCATTACCACGTAGGTGCCCATCCCCAGTGCGGATACATCGATGGTCTTTGCGGATGCGGGATCGGCCTCCAACACGTTCTTCCCGTCCAGGTCGAACACGCGGATCGTGCCGCCGGGTGCCAATGCACCGCCCGTTATGCGCACCGATGTATTGGCCGGATTCGGGAACATGCCCGCCGCGCTGGCCATGTTCTCTTCGGATAGGCCGGTAGAGGCCTCCACGATGATCTGCCCCTTCATGCCCATGCTCACATGCGGAACGCATACATAGTAGTAGGTGCCGGGAATGGTGAGGGTGAGCGTGTGCGTGCCGACAAGGAGATCGAAGCCGCCGTTGGACGTGGTACCGTTGGCGTTCCAAGTGGCTTGGGTCACCTCACGGGCATGGTGGTTGCCCGTAACGGTGAAGGTGATGGTCGTTCCGGCGGTAACCGTGAGGGTCGCCGGGCTCCAAGTGAAGTTGGACATGCTGGTGATGGTCTGCGCTTGTGCGCTTGCGGCCAGCAGGCTGATGACGAGAGCGGAAATGTATTTCATGATGGATGTGTTATGGGGGAGTGACGGAGCCAAGGTATGTTCCGTCCACTCGGAGGGACGGAACGTTTCCGGTTCGATGCCAGCAACGGATCGCGTAGTTTGAGCATCGCCGATCGACACGGAATCCGTCGATCGCATTTGACCGTCATCCAAAGAGTCCCCGACGAAGCGATCTGTAAGACCCGCCATGCAACGCAACATCCTTCACCTCGACCTGGACAGCTTCTTCGTGAGCGTGGAATGCTTGCACAACAAGGAACTGATCGGCAAACCCGTGTTGATCGGCGCCGACAGTGATCGCGGCGTGGTGGCCTCGTGCAGCTATGCGGCGCGCGCCTTTGGCATCCGCAGCGCCATGCCCATGCGCACGGCGAAGCAGTTGTGTCCCGAGGCCATCGTGCTGCGCGGTAACAGCGGCGAGTACATGAAGAAAAGCGATGAGGTCACGGAGATCATCCGTGAACGCGTGCCGCTTTTCGAGAAGACCAGCGTGGACGAGTTCTATGTGGACTTCACCGGCACTGAGAAATTCTTCGGCGCGTGGAAGCTGGCCACTGAACTGAAGAAGTACATCGCCGACGAGACCGGCCTGCCGAACAGCTTCGGGCTTTCGATCAACAAAACGGTGAGCAAGGTGGCCACGAATGACGCCAAGCCCAACGGACAATTGGAAGTGGAACGCGGCAGGGAGAAAGGCTACCTCGCGCCCAAGCCGATCGAAAGCATTCCCGGTGTGGGCGGCAAGACCGCGCACCTGTTGCGCAGCATGGGCGTGGCGCGCATACACACCATGCAGGAACTGCCCATCGACCTGATGCGGCGTTTGTTTGGAGAACACGGCCCCATGCTATGGCGCAAGGCCAACGGCATTGATGACAGCCCTGTTGTTCCATGGCATGAGCGCAAGAGCATCAGCACCGAACGCACCTTCGAGCGGGATACCATCGATGTGGTGAAGTTGCGCGGCATGCTCACCGCCATGGCCGAGAGCCTCGCCTTCCAATTGCGCAAAGGCGACAAGCTCACCAGTTGCGTGAGCGTGAAGATCCGCTATGCCGACATGAACACGCATTTGCGGCAGCAGCGCATCGGCTACACCGCGTGCGATCACGTCATCCTGCCCACAGTGCATGATCTCTTCAACAGACTGTACGATCGCCGCCAGCGGATCCGTCTCGTGGGCGTGCGCTTCAGTCACCTCGTTGGTGGTGGTCATCAGATGGATGCCTTCACCGATACCGAAGAGGCCATATCGCTCTACCAAGCGATGGACAAGGTGCGCAAGCGCTTCGGTGATCGCACCGTGATGCGCGCGGCTGGCATGGAAGCGCATTCCATCGGCCGCATGGACGATCCCTTCGATGGGCAGGCACCGGTGCTGCTGGCGAACAGGAGGGCGTAGCAAGCACGCGTGTATGGACACTTTATGGACACCGTATGCTTCAACCGCAACAGCCATTACTAACAGCATACGACGTCCATAAAGTGTCCATATAGAACCAACTCCTACCTTTTGACCAATGAAACGCCGCGACCCACGATGGTCTTTGGTGCTGCCTCCAAGCGGTGGCTACCGTAAGCTGGTGAGCTTCCAAGTGGCGGAGCTGCTGTACGATATGACAGTGCGCTTTGTGGACCGGTACATCCCGGCGGGAAGTCGAACATCGGACCAGATGGAGCAATCGGCGCGCAGTGGTGTGCGCAACATCGCGGAGGGTAGTGTGATCAGCGCCACCACAAAGAAGCTGGAGATGAACCTGACCAACGTGGCGCGCGCAAGTCTGGATGAACTGAAGAGCGACTACGAGGACTTCCTGAAGCACCGCAAGCTGCCGATCTGGGAAGAACGGGACCCGCGCCGCTACGAACTCACCAAGCTCCGCGCGAAGGATGCCGATGAACTGGCGCGTTGGATCAAAGCGGTCTGGCTGCGCGAGCAGGCCGGGCGCATGGTTCAGCCCGAAGGCGCGAAAACCGCACGCACGCCGAAGTCAGTTCAAGACAGGGCATACGCGGAGATCAGCGCGAACGTGGGCCAGGCTTTGTGCATCGTAGCCATCGATCTGCTGGACAAGCAGGTGGAGAAGCAAGCCAAGGATTTCGAAAAGGAAGGCGGCTTCAGCGAACGGCTGTACAAAGTGCGGAAAGAGATCCGGCAAGGCGCACCAAGGGATTGATCCTTCCTCCCGGACAAGTCACTCTTCCAACCGCTCATGTGATCGCATCCTCTACATGGAGCGCGTTCGGCATCTTCGCCCACCATCAACCCGGAACATCGCATGGAACTCACCATCAAAGGCCTCAGCAAGACCTACGGCAACGGCGTGAAAGCGCTGGACAATGTGGACCTGCACATTCCCACAGGCATGTTCGGCCTGCTCGGTCCCAACGGTGCGGGCAAAAGCACGCTCATGCGCATCCTCGCCACGTTGCAGGAGGCCGATGCCGGCAGCGCGATGCTCGGCGATATCGATGTGTTGAAGCAGAAGGAGGAAGTGCGCAAGATCCTCGGTTACCTGCCGCAGGAGTTCGGTGTGTACCCGCGCGTGAGCGCCTACCAGATGCTCGATCACATCGCATTGCTGAAGGGCGTGGTAAACAATGGTGAGCGCAAGGAACTCGTAAGTGCGCTCTTGCAGAAAGTGAACCTCTGGGACTACCGCAAGCGGCGCATCAGCGGGTTCAGTGGTGGCATGAAGCAGCGCTTCGGCATCGCGCAATCGCTGATCGGTGATCCGCGGTTGATCATCGTGGACGAGCCCACGGCGGGTCTCGATCCCGGCGAGCGTAATCGCTTCTACAACCTGCTCACAGAGATCGGCGAGAACGTGATCGTGATCCTCAGCACGCACATCGTGCAGGACGTGAAGGAACTCTGTTCACGGATGGCGATCATCAACAAGGGACGATTGCTCTATGCCGGTCCGCCGGATGATGCGCTAAGGAACATGAACGGCCGCGTATGGGAAAAGGCGATCGCGAAGGCGGAGCTGGAACATTACACCAACAACTTCCAACTGATCAGCAGCAAGCTTGTCGCGGGCAGGCCGATCATCCATGTGCTCAGTGAACAGAAACCCGAGGACGGTTTCGCGCAAGCGGAACCGACGTTGGAGGATGTGTTCTTCAGTTCGCTCTATGCCGATCAACCGCGCAACGCCGTCGTCGCATGATCGCGCGCATGTTCCTCTTCGAAGTGCGCTATTGGCTCAGGCAGCCGATGGTGTACATCTTTCTGCTCATCAATGCGCTCATGGTCTTCGGCGCGGTAAGCACGGAGAATATCCAGATCGGCGGCAGCGTGGGCAGCGTGTACCGCAACGCTCCGGAGGTGATCTACAACTTCTACGGCATCATGTCCTTCATCGGGCTGTTGATGGTGACGGCCTTCGTGAACGGCACGGCTATCCGCGACTTCCACAACAACACCTCGCAGATCATCTTCAGTACGCGCGTCACTAAACCTCAATACCTGATCGGCAAATTCCTCGGCAGCACGTTCATCGCGTTGTTGCCCATGCTGGGGATCACGCTCGGCATCATCATCGGCAGTTGGATGCCCTGGCAGGATCCGGTGCGCATCGGGCCGAACCTGCTCATGCCGCATCTGCAGGCGTTCCTGCTGCTCGCGTTGCCGAACGTCCTCTTCACATCGGCGGTGATCTTCTCCGTGGCCGTGCTCGCGCGCAGCACCATCGCGTCGTTCGTGAGCGCCATTGTATTGATGGTCGGTTACCTGATCGCGCTGAGTTTGATGACCAGCGTGGAGAACGAGATCAGCGGTGCGCTGCTCGATCCGTTCGGGTTGAACGCGTTGGATCAAGTGACGAAGTATTGGACGGTGAGCGAGAAGAATTCGCTGCTGCTTCCGACGCATGGCGTATTGCTCTGGAACCGGCTGCTCTGGATCGCTGTGTCCATCGGCGTGTTCATCTTCGGTTATGCGCGCTTCAGTTTCAGCGACCGCAAGCAGAAGGCGGGGGCGCTTGCGGTAGAAGCGGATCCGTCTTCCGCGCAAGCACGTCCGCTTCCGCAGGTGGCACGCATGTTCGGGGCGCGTGCCCGCTGGCGGCAGTTCCGGCATCAGGTGCGCATGGAGTTGAAGAGCATCGTAACGGGTCCCGTCTTCATCATCGTGATGCTGCTCGGCGTGGCACAGCTTTTCAGTTCGCTCGCTTACGTGACATCGCTCTACGACAACACGACCTATCCGGTCACCTACAACGTGATCGACCTGATCGAGGGATCCTTCTATCTGTACGTGGTGATCGTTGTCACGTTCTACAGCGGTGCATTGGTGTGGCGAGAGCGCGATCCGAACATGAACGAGATCCACGATGCGCTGCCGGTGCCCACATGGCTCGGCCTGCTCGGCAAGTTCACCACGATGCTGGTGCTGCTCACCATCGTGCTGTTGCTCTCTTCCCTCGCGGGAATGATCACGCAATTGCTGAACGGCTATACGAAGCTGGAGCCGTCGGTCTACCTCTTCTACCTGATCCTTCCCGGCGTGATCAGTTTCGGTTTCCTCGCGATGCTCGCGCTGTGCGTTCACACGTTGGTGAACAACAAGTACCTCGGCTATTTCGTGTTCATCGTGCTGTTGGCGCTGAACACCTTCCTGTGGAACGGCATCGACATCAACAGCAACCTGGTGATCATGAACGGGTCGCCCCGTATGCGGTACTCGGACATGAACCACTTCGGCCCGTTCGTGAAGGGATGGATCTTCTTCAAGACGTACTGGTGGGCCTTCGGGTCGATGTTGCTGTTCGTCGCGTTCATGTTCTGGGTGCGTGGTCGCGAGAACGGTTTCAAATGGCGCATGCGCACCGCTGGCCTGCGGCTACGGCAGAACTGGCATGTAGCCATGCCCTTGCTGGGCGCATGGCTGATCCTGGGCGCGTGGGGATATTACAACACCAAAGTGCTGAACAAATACACCACGAGCGATGTGTTCGAGGACAACGCGGTGCGCTACGAAAAGGAGTACAAGCGCTTCGAGAACATCCCGCAACCGCACTACACGGATGTCAGCTTCGCGATCGAACTGGATCCCTATCAGCGCAGCTTGAACTACGAAGCGGAAGCGACCACCCGCAACGTGAGCGCAGTGCCTATCGACTCCATCCACCTGATCATGCCGAACGACCACGACGTGGAGATCGACATGCCCGGCGCTGAGATGGTGAAGAACGACGAGCCGCTGAACTACCGCATCTATTGGCTGAAGCAACCGCTCGCACCCGGCGCGCAATTGAAGTTCACGGTGAGGGGCCACTATCGGGCGAAGGGTTTTGAGAACAGCGTGTCCTTCACGCAGCTCAATGGCAATGGCACCTTCTTCAACAACATGGACCTGATCCCGGTGATCGGTTACAGTGAACAAGGCGAACTGGACGACCGCAACAAACGCCGCAAGCACAAGCTGCCCGCGAAAGAGCGCATGCAACCCTTGAGCGACGATCCCGCGAAACGGATGGACACCTACCTCGTCCACAACAGTGATTGGGTCCATGTGAACACCACGATCAGTACGGCCGCTGACCAGATCGCCGTGGCACCGGGATCATTGAAGAAGGAGTGGATGGCGGACGGCAGGCACTACTTCCAGTACGAGCTCGATCACGCTTCGATGAACTTCTATTCGTTCATCT
>JANMKC010000420.1:0-3680 GCA_031371785.1 Flavobacteriales bacterium
ATCGTGGAGGTCCGAGTACATCGTCACCGAGCCGTCGTCGAAGAGGTCCAAACGCACCGAACGGCTATGCATGGGGTCGGTGAACTCCACGACATAACTTCCACTGATGCGTGGGTCTGGGACGGGGTCGCAATGCAACGATGCGTCCAAGTGGAGGAACTTCGTGGCGCAAAGCGAGCTGTCCATGTGGCCGGAGGAGTTGGTGGTACCCAAATGGCCCAAGCACCAGAGTTTCATCCACTGTCCTTTGCGCGTGTTCGCATAGCGATAGCGGTAAGCGATGGTGTCCATCACGTTCCCGGTAAGGTGGTAACGCTTGCCGCTGCCGCATAGCCGCACAAGCGTATCGCCCGCAGTGATCCGGAGGTCGGCCATCCAATTGGTGTCACGTGCGAGGGGTGCTTGAGCGGTCTCCGGACCTTGGCCGTGTGATCCGCAGGAGAGCAGCAGCAGGAGGGCGGGAATGAAAGGGGCGAGCGTGCGCATTGGGAGCGCGAACTTAGGACAGGCCGCACACCGCATCGGTGGTCACCCCGGTGCAAAGGCCTACCTTCGCGCGCCAATTTTTGAATACATCTCATGATCGAGCTCCGCAACATCGCCATCATCGCCCACGTGGACCACGGGAAAACCACGTTGGTGGACCGCATCCTGCACCAGTGCCAGCTCTTCCGCACGAACGAGGAAGTGGGCGAGTTGCTGCTGGACAACAACGACCTGGAACGCGAGCGCGGCATCACCATCCTGAGCAAGAACGTGAGCGTGCGTTACAAGGGCATCAAGATCAACGTGATCGACACGCCCGGCCACAGCGACTTCGGTGGAGAAGTGGAGCGCGTGCTGAACATGGCCGACGGCGTGCTGTTGCTGGTGGACGCCTTCGAGGGCGCGATGCCGCAAACGCGTTTCGTATTGGGAAAAGCGATCGCGCTCGGGTTGAAGCCGATCGTGGTGATCAACAAAGTGGACAAGCCGAACTGCACGCCCGAAGAAGTACATGAGCAGGTGTTCGACTTGATGTTCGCTCTCGATGCGAGCGAGGACCAACTTGATTTCCCCGTTGTGTACGGCAGCAGCAAACAAGGTTGGATGGGGCCGGACTGGAAGACCCCGACGGAGGACGTGAGCTACTTGCTCGACATGATCCTGGAGCATATCCCTGCGCCGAAAAAATTGGACGGCACCCTGCAGATGCGCATCACCTCGCTTGACTACAGCAGCTTCCAAGGCCGTATAGCCGTAGGGCGCGTGAAGCGTGGTACCATCGCCGCTGGGCAGACGGTAAGCCTGATGAAGAGCGACGGCTCGATCAAAAAAGGAAAGGTCGCCGAGTTGATGGTGTTCGAGGGATTGGGCAAAGAGAAAGTGAAGAACACAGAACTCGGGAGCGGCGAGATCTGCGCGGTGATGGGTTTGGAGGGGTTCGATATCGGCGACACCATCGCGGACGCCGAGAACCCCGAAGGCCTGCCGTTCGTGAAGGTGGACGAGCCCACGATGAGCATGCTCTTCACGATCAATACCTCGCCGTTCTTCGGCAAAGAAGGCGAGTTCGTGACCAGCCGCCACCTGCGCGATCGCCTCTTCAAGGAGGTGGAGAAGAACCTCGCGATGCGCATCGAGGAAACGGGATCGCCGGACAAGCTGTTGGTCTACGGTCGTGGCATTCTGCACCTCGGCATTCTCGTGGAGACCATGCGCCGTGAAGGCTATGAATTCCAGCTCGGGCAGCCGCAGGTGCTCACCAAGGAGATCGATGGCGAGCGTTGCGAGCCGGTGGAGATCCTCACCGTGCAGGTGCCCGAGACCTTCAGCAGCAAAGTGATCGACCTTGTTTCGCGCCGCAAAGGCGAACTGCTCAGCGTGGAGCTGAAAGGCGATCGAGTACATATCGAATTCAACATTCCGGCGCGCGGCATCATCGGCCTTCGCAATCCATTGCTCACAGCCACGGAAGGTGAGGCCATCATCGCGCACCGCTTCAAAGGATACGAACCCTGGAAAGGCGAACTGGGCGTGCGTCGCGCGGCCAGCATCATCAGTGGTGGTACGGGCACGGCCATCGCGTTCTCCATCAACAAGCTGCAGGACCGCGGCAAGTTCTTCGTTGACCCCGGAGATGAGGTTTACATGGGCCAGGTGATCGGCGAGAACCCGAAAACGGACGATCTCGTGGTGAACATTCTCAAGGGCAAGCAGCTCACGAACATGCGCGCGAGCGGCACGGACAACAAGGAGAACATCGCCCCAGCGGTGAAGTTCTCCCTGGAGGAGTGCATGGAGTACATCTCCGATGACGAGTACTTGGAGGTGACGCCCAAGAGCCTGCGCATGCGCAAGATCTTTCTGGACGAGAACGACCGGAAGAAGGCGGGCAAGAAGGTAGTGGAGGCGTAGGGGCGACCCCCGGATGACGCTCCGGGGCACGTCGCCCCGATCACGTGTCGCTCCCTCAGGGTCTCTCGCTTTGCGCGCCGTAGCGTCTTCGCGAAGGAGGGCAGAGGACCCTGAGGTATCACGAGCGCATCGATCGAACCTTCCTTCCACAGTTGTGTACGGGCACATCGGAACGCATCCGCGTTCCGCAACCCAACACACATCGCCATGAAGAAGTCGTTCATCATCGCATGCGCCATCGCGGTTCTTTCCGCATCGGCGCTCGTGCTCATCTCGTTCCGCGCCGCGCCGCGTGATCACGCCGCGCGCGCCTGTTGCCGCGTTCCTGCTGCAGACTACGCACCCAGAGGCTGCGTTTTCAAAACCGTCTTCGAAGGGGAAGGCCTCGATCCGGATTTCATCGTGAAGACGACCGAGCAAGTGCTGACCTCCGAGACCCGCGCGTACGAGTACATGATCAGCGCACAGAACCAGGACGGCGGTTTCGGTGCGGGATCCCACGCGCACCAGGAAGTGATGGATCCACACGCGGTGCAGAGCGACCCCGCCACCACTGCGATGGTGAGCATGGCGCTGCTGCGCGCGGGAAGCACGCCGACAGAAGGAAAATTCTCCAATGTGCTCGTGCGCACCACCGAGTTCCTGTTGAAGGCGGTGGAGAATTCACCGGAGGAGTCATCGAACATCACGGACCTCCAAGGCACGCAGATCCAAGTGAAGCTGGGCCAGAACATCGACGTGGCGCTCACCTCGCAATACTTCAGCAACCTCATGGGCCACATGCCGTGCAATGATCCCAAGCATGATCGTTGGTTGAACGCGGCGAACAAGTGCGTGCGGAAGATCCAGCACTCGCAGACCGCCAACGGGAGCACCTCAGGCAGTGGTTGGGCAGGCGTGCTTCAATCGAGTTTCTCGGCGAACGCGCTCGAAAGCGCACAGCACGTGGGCGCCGATGTGGACAGCAAGGCGCTGGACAAGGCGCGCGATTTCCAGAAGGGGAACTTCGATGCGAACACCGGAACGGTCGCCACCGATATGGCAGCTGGCGTTACGCTCTACGCCGTGAGCAGCAGCACACGCGGCAGTGCCAAGGAAGCGCGCGAAGCCGACGAACAAATGGAGAAAGCGAAGAAGGAAGGCAAGGTTCCGCAAGGCGCACCTGTGACAGCCGAGAACCTCCAGCACGCCGGATATTCGAAGGATGATGCGGAGCGCTACAACACCGCATATCAAGTCTACAACGCCGCCAAAGCACGTGCGCAATCCAACGATGTGATCAG
>JANMKC010000434.1:0-6651 GCA_031371785.1 Flavobacteriales bacterium
TTCGGAGCCGTGCCAAAAGTGCCCGCATGGGTTGGCCCCCCAATGCGTAGAAACACCTGTTTTGCTTCCGTTCCGGGGATCCGGTCCGGGATCACAGGTGCATATCCACAGATGACGCCGATGACGCAGATGGTCCCTTACCGGGCCCTCGAAGTCGGATCCGATGAACCGCTCAGGCGTCAGGCGCATTTATCTGTGCCACTGCGCCTGCGCGAAGCCGCTTTGGCGGAGCCAGGTCGGCGTCATCTGCGGAAGCCCCACATTCCGCGGAGCACGCTCAGTGATGGAGCACTTCCCGCAGGCGCGCCACCAGCACCTCGCTCTGGATGGGCTTGGGCACGTAGGCGTCCATGCCGGCAGCGGTGCATTCCGATCCTTGTCCGAGCACGTTCGCGGTCATCGCCACGATGGGGATGCGCGACTTGTCACCACCGAGCGCACGGATCGCGCGCGTGGCGGTGAAGCCGTCCATCACGGGCATGCGCACGTCCATCAGCACGAGGTCATAGTCGTTCAGGCCGACCATTTCCACGGCGAGCTGTCCGTTCGCGGCCACGTCGATGCGCGCCCCGGGAATGGCGTACGTCAGTTCGTGCTTGGCCACCATCACGTTCATCTTGTTGTCCTCGGCGAGGAGGATGCGGAGATCGTGCAGGGCGGTGGTTGTTGGTTGTTGGTTGGTGCCCCGGCGAAGGCCGGGGGTTGGTTGCCCCTCGCCTGCCGCTTCGACTGCGCTCAGCGTGACATGCGAAGGGGCGAGCGCATACGGAATGGTGAAGGTGAAACAGCTCCCCTCCCCTGGCGTGCTGGTAGCGTCGATGGTGCCACCTTGCATTTCCACCAAGCGCTTGCAGATGGTAAGCCCCAGCCCGGTACCTCCGTAGAGCCGGGTATGCTCCGTCTCGGCCTGTGTGAACTCATCGAAGACGAAGGGCAGCCGATCCGGCGCGATGCCGATGCCCGTATCGGTGATGCTGAAGTGGAGCATCACCGCATCGGTCAGCTGCTCTCCCGAACCTTCGGGACGAGGACGTTCCACACGAACGGATACGCTCACCCGTCCACGCTCGGTGAATTTCGTTGCGTTGCCCACGAGGTTCAGTAGTACCTGGTTCAGGCGTGTGGGATCGCCCAGTACCAGTGCCGGTACATCCGGTGCGATGTCCACCTCCAGCTTCAAGCCCGACTCTTCCGCCCGGAAGCGCAACACCTCCATCACGTCGTGCAGCACGGCGTGCGGGTCCATGGGCACTTTTTCCAAGCGCATGCTGCCCGCTTCGATCTTGCTCAGGTCGAGGATGTCGTTCACGATCACCAGCAGGTGCTTGCTGCTGCTGGTGATGGCATCGATCACATGCTCCTGCTCGGGCAAGTGGACGTTCCTGTGGAGCTCGTTCCCCATGCCCATGATGGCGTTCATCGGCGTGCGGATCTCATGGCTCATGTTCGCCAGGAACTGTTGCTTGATCTGTTCGCTGTGCTCGGCCCGTGTACGCAACTGCTCCGCGTGCTCCTTCTGTTGGTTCAGTTCCGCGGTGCGTTGCTCCACGGTGCGCTCCAAGCGTTCCTTCTGCCGCTTCAGGCCCACCGTGCGCATGCGGATGTACAAGAGCACACCACCGATGATCACTATGGCGTAGATCATATATGCCCACCACGTGCGCCACCACGGCGGCAACACGATCAGCTGGAACGCGGTGCCCTTCGTGTCCCAGAGGCCATCGCGGTTGTCACCACGCACGTGGAACGTGTAGGTGCCGGGATCGAGGTTCGTATACACCGCACCGCGATCGTGGCCAGCCATGATCCAATCATTGTCGAAGCCATCCAGCTTGTGTTGGTAACGGTGCTTCTCGGGCTCACTGAACTCCATGGTTGCGAACTCGAAGGTGAGCATGGCCGCATCGCGGTACGCGATCACGAGCTCGCGCGTGAGGTGCGTGGGAGCCGTCAGGGGTGAACCCTCCGCACCGAAAGCGATGGACCGGTTCGTCAGTCTGATGTCCGTGATGTGCACCACGACAGGCAACGTATCGGGGCGCAGTTCCTCCGGGCGGAAATAGTTCACGCCGTTCACGCCGCCGAAGTAGATCGAGCCATCCGTGGTCTTGCAGAAAGCATAACGGTTGAACTCATCGCCTTGCAGGCCATCGCTCGCATCGAAACTGCGCACGGCGTGCGTGACCGGATCGAAGCACGCGATGCCCTTGTTGGTGCTCATCCAGAGCTGGCCGTCGTCATCGGCGAGCAGGCCGTAGATCACGTTGTTCGGCAGGCCATTGGCGGTGCTGAAATGCGCGAACAGTCCCGTACGCTTGTCGAAGCGGTCGAGGCCGCCGCCGTTGGTGCCCACCCAAAGGATGTTCGCGTCCTTCGGATCGTTGAGCAGGCAGAAGATCACATCGGCGGAAAGTGATCGCGGATCCTTCGGCGTGGTGGCATAATGGGTCCAGCCACGGGTGGCAGGGTCAAGGCGCAGCAGGCCCTTCATGGTACCGAGCCAGAAGATCCCCTGCGCGTCCTGGACGATGGCCTGTACGAACTCAAATGATCCACCTTGTGCAGGGATGGGATAGGGGATGCTGCTGAACCGCTTGGTGCGCGTATTGAATCGGCCAAAGGCCTTCCTGCTCCCGAAGTTGATCAGGGTGTCGCCCTGCATGTACAGCGGAAAGCGGACCGGGAGCTGCGGGTCGGCAAAGCGTAGCATGCTTCCGTCACGCTCGTCGTACCGCGTTAGTGCATCCCCCGGATTCCACCAGAACGCCCCGCTGGCTTCCTCCACCATGCAGAGTTCATATGAATCCAGATCCCAACCCTCTCCGCGCCTATCGATAGGAAACGGCGTAACGTCCTGGTCTTGGAAGATATAGTACAAGGCCCCCCAGGTGTAAGCGAACACCCGTCCGTCGCGCAAGGGTGCCATCGCCCTCAGACTGGGCAACCGCTGCTTGTGGAAGCGTTCCCCGCGTGGGTCGTACAGCAGCACACCGTAGCCGTTCGTTCCCATCCACATCGCACCGCTGCGATCGCGGTACAGGCAGACCACCAGCAGCGCTTCGATCCTCAGATCGGGGGCTGTCGGGATAAGGCGGGTTACGCGGCGGGTTCGCGGGTCGTATCGCCAAAGGCGGTGGTCCGTGGCCCATAGCGCTCCATTGGCATCGGTGGTCGGGCGGATCACATTCATCCAACCCGGGGGGTGGAGCGCGGTGGTGGACCCTGTCCCGGCCACCAAGCGGGGGATGTTCTCGTAATCGTGCGCTCCCAGCAGTGCTGCACCCAAGCAGAAGGTGAGATTTCGGTCGGTATCGGCGGCAAAGGCGGCCAAGTCCTCTTCTCCCTGTCCGGCAACGACCGGGCTGGACGGCAGCAGTTGTGGATCCGCGATCATGGCCGCGATGCGTGCTTCATCACGGGTATCCACGGTGAAGGTGCGCACGTCCAGGTCAGTGAGGTTCAACGACCAGGTCCCGAGCAGTACGCCCGATCCATCCACGGCCATCCAATGCATCCTCACTCCCGGGCACACACCGACCAGATCAACGCGCGCACTTGGTCCCGCAGGGTTTGATCCACGTCGATCCGGATCGATGCGGTACAGCCCTTGGCCTGTCGACACCCAGAGATGCCCGGCGGCGTCTTGCGTAATGGCCTTCGTGGCACATTGGTCACTACCAATTGGCGAGAGCGGGCCTGCCTTGCCAGCAGGCGGGCTGGAAGCCGGACCACCACATGGGAAATGGTGGAAGACCTCCGTTGCGGGGTCGAACACGTCCAGCCCGATGTTCGTGCCCACCCAGATCAGCCCTGCACGATCTTCGTAGACCGCCTCGATCGTATTGTCGCGTACCGTGGTGCTGTCCGCCGGATCGTTGCGGAACACACGGAAGGAATAGCCATCGTAGCGGTTCAGGCCATCCTTGGTGGCGAACCACATGAAACCGGCCCGGTCCTGGATGATGCTGCTCACCATGCCCTGCGAGAGCCCGTCCTCGATGGTGAGCGCACGGAACGGAAGCATGAGCGTATCGTATTGCGCCATTCCGTTCCCCGCGACAAGCAGAAGGATCGTGAACAGAAGACCTCTTAGACAATTCATCTTGATCACCACGGCACCCTCACTCGAGTTGTCACGCTGAGCAATGGCGAAGCGATACTGCGCAAGGCGCGCAGCGACTGAGCAGTCGAAGCGTCTCGACCCTCGGTCGCTTTCGCGCCCTGCGTCCCACGCCTTCGGCGTTGCTCGACATGACAAGTCTTTTGAATTGTGAAAGAGGTCTAGTATCGGCCGAGCGCGCATGGCTACGGGGTGTAGTAGCCCTTCGTCATGGCATACACCACCAGCCCCGCCGTGTTCTTCGCGCCGGTCTTCAGCAACATGTTGTTGCGGTGGCCTTCCACCGTGCGTGGGCTGATGAAGAGCTTGCCGGCGATCTCCGTGTTGGTGAGGCCCTGGCAGATCGAGCGTAGCACTTCCAGTTCCCGCTCGCTCAGCGGATCCACTTCGTTGAACGTGGGCTTCACCTTCTGTTTGTGCAGGACACTATGGAGCATCACGTGGCTCACGCGGTCGCTGTAGTAGTAGCCACTCTCCCGCACCGATCGGATAGCGCTTTCGATCTCGTCCGTATCGGCTGACTTCAGCATGTAACCGGCCGCGCCGCTGTCCATGGCCTCCGCGATGAACTGTTCCTTGTTGTGCGTGCTGAGCACGATCACCTTCACGTCCGGATACTCCTTTCGGAGATGGCCGAGCGCTTGCAGCCCGTTCATCACCGGCATTTCCAGGTCGAGCAGCACGATGTCGATGGGGTTGTCGCGCAGGCCGGTGAGCAGTTCCTCTCCGTTGCCGCATTCGAAGACGACCTGCACGTCCGCCATGTCGCGGAGCAACATCACCAATCCCCTCCGGAAGAGGAGCTGATCATCAGCGAGGGCCAGCTTGATCACTTGTTTCGTCCCGTGTTTGTCGGGAGGGCGCAAGGTGGTGCCCTTGTTCATCCCGGCAGCGCGTGTTTTCACCTGTTCTGTTCGTTGGTCCTAGCTCGCGTTCAGTACCGAGCGCAGTTCACCATCCACGGCCTCGCGCACCGGGAGCAGTGCGTTCAACAGGTCGGTGCAGCCCAGCGTGTCGCCGTTCATCGCTTGTTCTTCAATGGCAGCGAGCAGCTCAAGCATGCGCGCTGAGCCGATGTAATGCGCTTGCGGCTGCAGGTCGTGCGCGGCGGTGGCCAAGGCTTCGGCATTGCCGCTTTCCAAGCTGACGGATAATTGCGTGTAGTACTGCGGCGACTCCTGCAAGTACAAATCGATCCACTCGCGAATGAGGGACCTGTCACCTTTGAAGAGGTGCTCGAGGTTGGACAGTTCGGTATGGCTCGGGACCATCGGGAGCAGCAATGTAAAGATCTGCGCGCACAGCACCCTGTGGAACGCAAGCAGCCCCGGCCCCGGAGTCTCATCCGGGGTCGGGGCTGCCTTGCACAAAGAGATCTTCCTCAGCGCTTCACCATCACCTTCATCGCGCGTTGTTCCCCATCACGCGTAGCGAGCAGGTAGTAGGCACCCGGAGCGGCATCGCCCAGATCGAGGGAGACCGCACGCTTGCCCGCAACGAGGAACGGTGCTTTCACCGTGCGACCGGTCGCATCGTACACCGTGATGCTCATCGCAACTTGCTCGTTCGCGGGGATCAGTTGGAACACACCGCTGGAAGGGTTCGGCTGTACGGTGAACCAATCGTCGGAAGTAGTCGCGGTGCTGATACCCGTTGAAAGATCCACTTGCACAGGGAGGCAGGTGGTAAGCACGCATGTACCGATGTTGGCATCCACACAGAGGTTGAACGTACCGACACCGGTGCCCGCATCCGCCTGCAGGAAGAAGTTGGTCGTGCTCGGGCTGCTCCATCCGTTGGGCAGGGTCCAAGAGTAGCCGGTGGCACCGGGCACGGGGTTCACGTAGTACGCATTGTTCGTTCCGGTGTACACGAGCGCGGGTCCATTGATCGCGCTGATCTGCACGGCGGTTCCCACGCACGTACACGCATTGCCATACACGTCCGCAGTGGTGCAGGCATCGCCGTCATCGCAGGTGGTACCTGGCAGCGCTGTTCCACCGACCGTTCCAGCGCAGTCGATGGTTGTACCGGCGCAAACGCAGTTGGCACTGTATAAATCATTGCCGGTGTTGGCATCGCCATCATCACAGGTAGTTCCGGGCTGTGCTGGTCCGCCGACCACACCTTCGCAATCGTTCGCGAGCACGCCAGCGCAGATGCAGTTCGCGGTGTACACATCATTGGTCGTTGCGGCATTGGCATCATCGCATGCGGAACCGACGGTGGTCGTTCCACCGGGAACACCTGTGCAGTCGATGAGCAGACCAGCGCACTGGCAGTTGTTGTCGATGAGGTCATTCCCTGTTGTGGCATCGCCGTCATCGCAGGGCAGTCCGGGCAGCGCGGTTCCTCCGACGGTTCCAGCGCAGTCGATGGTTGTACCGGCGCAAACGCAGTTGGCACTGTATAGATCATTGCCGGTGTTGGCATCGCCATCATCACAGGTAGTTCCGGGCTGTGCTGGTCCGCCGACCACACCTTCGCAATCGTTCGCGAACACACCAGCGCAGATGCAGTTCGCGGTGTAC
>JANMKC010000466.1:0-3578 GCA_031371785.1 Flavobacteriales bacterium
TATTCACCATCCGGCGACTGCGCGACTACAATGCGCCCGAGCCGTTCACGCAGATCTTTGAGCCCCGTCGCCAGCGCGAGAACAGACATCACTTCAGAGGCCGCCGTGAGGTCGAATCCTGTGTGACGCCGGGGCGCCTGCGGAGTGTCATCAAGGCCGGATTCAATATGGGCCAGCCCCTTGTCGCTGATGTCAAGGGCTCGTCGCCACAGAATGCCGTCAGCGGTCAGGGCAGGAATCAGACCTCGCTTGCAGTGATTGTCGATCATTGCCGCCAGCAGATTGTTGGCTGCCGCCACGGCGTGCAGGTCTCCTGTAAAGTGCAGATTAATTTCTTCAGCCGGCAATAGTCGGGATCGTCCGCCGCCCGCGCCGCCGCCCTTGATTCCGAAGACAGGTGCCAGTGAGGGCTCGCGCAGAGTCACGATTGAGCGATGTCGGCGACGGGCAATCGCCATCGCCAGTCCAATGGACACGACGGTCTTGCCTTCGCCGAACGGCGTCGGATTGATGGCTGTGACGCCGATGTATTTTCCTGCTGCCCGATCCGTAAGTCGTTCGTGCAGACCGTGCGAAAGTTTGCCTGCATACCAGCCATACGGTTCGACGGACATTTGGTCCAGCCCCAGCTGCGAGGCAATTTCTGCAATCGGTCTGGGAGCTGTGTCCTGATCAGATGGATTCAACAGACCTGTTCCTTCAGTGGTGAATTAAATTCGTCGCGTCTGAAGACCATGCTTCATGCGCACTTGATGCATGTTGTTGCATAAGGCAAAGCTTCAAGGCGAGCTTTCGCGATCGGTCCGCCGCACGCAGTACATTTGCCATATTGGCCAGACTCAATCAGATTCAGTGCCAGTTTGATCTCCTGAATTTCATGTTTTGCAGCACTGCCAACGCTCGACAGCACTTCATCATCTTCAGACTCCACTGCATTTTCTTCCCAGTCTGCATTGCCCGGATTACTCAGTCTCGCTTCAATCTCAGCAGTTCGCTGCGTAAGCTCCTCCAGCCTTGCTTCGAGAACTTCCTTTACCTCAGAATGTTGGGCCATTTCACTTTTCCTTTTTCAAGTTCGACCCCTGGACTCTTGGTTCAGGTTTCCGTTGCTGATCTTCACCCCGTGCTAAAGACGCTCGACCGCTATATCATCCGTCAGTTCCTCGGCACGTTCTTCTTCATCCTGGTGCTCATCATGGCCGTTGCCGTGGTGTTCGACATCAGCCAGAAGACGGAGGATTTCGCCAAGAGCAACGCGACCTTCCATGAGATCGCGCTGGACTACTACGTGAACTTCGTGCTGTACTACAGCAACCTCTTCAGCGGCCTGCTCATCTTCCTCGCGGTGCTGCTCTTCACCAGCCGGCTCGCCGGCCGCAGCGAGGTGATCGCGGCGCTGAGCGCTGGTGTCAGTTTCCCGCGTTTCGTGCGGCCTTACTTCATCGCCGCCACCATCCTCACCGCGCTCTCGCTCTACCTGAACGTGTTCGTGCTGCCCGATGCCAACCGTAAACGCATCGCCTTCGAGAAAAGGCACATCTGGAACGCGTACCACCTGGATGATCACAACCTGCACGTGGAGGTGGCACCAGGGACCATCGTGTACATGGAGTCCATCGACATGCGCTCGCGCACCGCCGCCCGCTTCAGCGTGGCCCATTGGGAGAATGGCGCGATGCGCTCCCGCCTTACCAGCGATCACGCGGTGTATGACAGTGTGAGCGGCAAGTGGCAACTCTTCGATTGCATGCTGCGCATCATTCCGACCGATACCGGGAACGCGATCACCGAACAGGTCGGCCATCGCGATCGCGTCGATACCCTGCTCGCTTTGAAACCGAGCGACCTGGGCCAGCGCCTCGATGTGGCCGCCGCGATGGACCGCCACGAGATCGCCGACTTCATCAAGGCGGAAAAAGCACGCGGCGGAAATACCGTCGCTTTCTATGAAGTGGAACAGGACCAGCGCACAGCATATCCCTTCGCCACGTATGTGTTCACGCTCATCGGTGTGGGCATCGCCAGCCGCAAAGTGCGCGGTGGTACAGGCGTTCACCTCGTGCTCGGTGTGATGCTCATCCTCGTCTACGTCTTCGGCATGAAGCTCACCACCGTGGCCGCCACCAATTCGGACTTCAACCCGATGCTCGCCGTGTGGCTGCCCAATTTCTTCTTCGCCCTCATCGGCTTGTGGATCTATTGGAAGGCACCGAAGTGACCTATCGCTCCATTGCGCGCGCGTTCTTCAAAGCACCTTGGAGCGCGCTCGTGTGTCTGCTCTTCGCTTGGGCCGCTGCACAGGAGATCCAACGCATCCATTTCTGGAGCGACCTGCGCACCCTCAACTGGGATATAGAAGCCTACTACCACTACCTCCCCGCCACCTTCATCCATCACGATGTGCGCGACCTCAGCTATGTGGTTCGCGTGGATCCCACGCTGCACCCGGACCTCAAGCAGAGCGCCTTCGGCATTGTCGCGGACAGCACCACCGGACACGATCACCTGAAGTACACCTGTGGTGTCGCGCTCTTCGAACTGCCGCTCTTCCTGCTTGCGCGCGCTCTCTCCGATCCCGCATCCCCGCCCGCGATCGACGGTTACTCGGCCCCCTACCAACTGGCAGTCTCGCTCTCCACCGTGCTCTTTGTCCTGCTCGGGCTGCTCGTGTTGCGGCGTTTCCTGCTGCGCCACGTGTCCGATCGCGCCGCCGCCATCGCCATCATCATCCTGGCCTTCGGCACCAACCTCTTCTTCTATTCCACGGTGGACAGCGGCATGAGCCACGGCTACTTGTTCTTCCTCTTCGCTCTCGTGCTTGAACGTACCGACCGATGGCACCGCGCACCGCGCACGCGAACGGCCATCGGCCTCGGGCTCGCGCTCGGTATGGTGGCCTTGACACGCCCGGTGGATGTGCTCGTGGTGCTCGTTCCGATCACGTGGACCACAGGTGAAGGCTGGCGCGCGAAGTGGGCCGTGGTGCGCGCCCACCAGCGGCAGTTGCTCATCGCCGCGCTCTGCGGGGCGATCCCCATCGTTCCGCAGTTGCTCTATTGGAAAGCGACCACGGGCAGCTTCATCTTCTATTCGTACGGCAACGAAGGTTTCAACTGGAGCGACCCGCACATCATCGATGGACTGTTCAGTTTCCGCAAGGGCTGGTTCATCTGGTCGCCTTTGGTCGCATTCGGCGTCGCAGGCCTGGTCATGATGCTCCGCGATCGCGTATGGCGTCCGTTCGCCATGCCCGTGCTGGCGTTCTTCGCACCGGCGCTCTATGTCATCTTCTGCTGGTACCAGTGGTGGTACGGCGGCGGCTTCGGTGCGCGCCCTCTCGTGGAAACACTGGCCCTGCTCGCTTTGCCCATGGCGGTGCTGGTCGAGCGCGTGCTTCGTTCCAGGCTGTTCGTTTCCATCCCGTTCACGCTGATCGTCGTCGCCGGTATACACCTGAACCTCTTCCAGCAGAGGCAATACCTCCAAGCCATCATACACTGGGATGGCATGACGCGCGAACGCTACTGGGAAGTGTTCGGCGCGGAGAACTGGGATGGGTTGAGGCCGTTCCCGTAAGG
>JANMKC010000065.1:0-2818 GCA_031371785.1 Flavobacteriales bacterium
AGAAGACCTAATGGAACTGCAGGTCGTACAGCCGCTTGTAGTTGCCTTCCAAGCTCAGCAGTTCCTGGTGCGTGCCCTGCTCGATGATCCGGCCCTTGTCCACCACCAGGATCCGGTCGGCGTTCTGCACCGTGCTGAGCCGGTGCGCGATCACAATGCTCGTGCGGCCCTTCGTGATCTTCTCCGTCGCTTCGGTGATCAACTGCTCGCTCATGCTGTCCACACTGCTGGTGGCTTCGTCCAGCACCAGGATCACCGGCTTGTGTACATAGGCGCGGATGAAGGCGAGCAACTGCCGCTGGCCCGTGCTGAGCACGCTGCCACGCTCACGCACGTCGGTGTCGTAGCCCTTTGGTAGTGCTTCAATGAAGTTGTGCGCGCCCACGGCTTTCGCCGCCTCGATCACTTCATCGCGCGGGATCCGGTCGTCGTTCAGCGTGATGTTGTTCAGCACCGTATCGCTGAAGAGGAACACGTCCTGCAATACCACGCCCACACTGCGGCGCAATTCGTCCAGCCGATACTCATGTATGTCGTGCCCATCGATGAGCACACGGCCTTTTTGGAATTCGTAGGCCCGGCTCAACACGTTCATCATGCTGCTTTTGCCGCTGCCGGTCGCGCCCACCAAGGCGATCATCTCTCCCGCCTTCGCGCTGAAACTGATGTCGTGCAGCACCGGGTTGCCTTCCTCATACGCGAAGGAGATGTGATCGAAGACGATGTCGCCACGCACGCCCGCTGTGCTTCGCGTGCCCGTGTCGGTGATGCTCGCTTCGGTATCGAGCACTTTGAAGTTGCGTTCGCTCCCCACCATACCCATCTGCAAGGTGTTGAAGCGATCGGCCAGCTGCCGTATCGGGCGGAAGAGCATGTTGATGAACTGGATATAGGCGATCAGTTCGCCGAAAGTGGCGATGCCGCTGAGCACGTCGCCCACGCCCCACCAGATTAGGAAAGCGAGCGCGATGGCGCTCAGGATCTCCACCACCGGGAAGAAGATGCTGTAGGCGAGCACGCTGCGGATGTGCGCCGCGCGATGCTCTTTGTTGATCGCCTGGAACTTGCCGTACTCCTGTTGCTCACGCCCGAACAATTGCACGATGCCCATGCCCTGGATGTGTTCCTGCACGAAGGCGTTCAGCCGCGCCACTTGTGTACGCACATCCTGGAAACTCTTCGCGATGCTGTTCTTGAAGATGTTCGTGGCCCACAGCAGCACGGGGATCGGCGTCAGGCTGAGCAACGCGAGCTTCCAGTTCACCACGAACATCACGACGACAACGACCACGAGCTTCAGGATGTCGCCCATGATCATGAGCAGGCCCTGCGAGAAGATCTCGTCCACCGTTTCGATGTCGCTGATCACCCGCGTAACGAGCGTGCCGATGGGTGTGCGATCGAAGTAGCGAAGACGGAAATCAACGACGCGCGCATAGAGTTTCTGCCGCAGGTCGAAGGTGACGCTCAGGCCGAGCCAGCTGGTCCAATAGGCCTGGTAGAACTGCACGATGCCCTCGAGAAAGAGGAGACCGACCACGATCCACATCAGCACGATGAGCCCATGGCGATCCGCATGCATCGCGTGCTTGTCGATCATGTTGCCCATGAGCACGGGGCGGATCACACCGATAATGCTCAACCCGATGGTGAGCGCGAAGCAGAACCAGAACAGGCGACGGTACGGCCGCACGAATTCCATCACACGCGCGAACAATCGGCGATCGAAGGCTTTGCCCTTGGCGGTGGCGGTCTCGCTCATGCGTTGTGTACCCCACCCAACCTCCCCGGTGGGGAGGAGTCGATCATCGCAGACGCGGCGGGGGTCTGCGAAGGAATGAAAGGATAAGCGACATGTTCCAAGTAGAGACCACGCGCGGCCGCGCTCTTGCCCGCCTGCGATCGATCGTGCGCTTCGAGCACCTCGCGCATGTGAGAAACTGGCTTGTAGCCCCGGCCGATCACTAAGCTTGTTCCAACGATGGCCCTCACCATGTTCCGCAAGTACCGATCAGCGCGGATAGTGAAGCGATAGCCGTTCGATGTTTCTTCCCAATCGGCACGCCGCACGTCGCAGATCATCGTCTTCGCATCGCTGCCCGCTTTGCAGAAGCTGCTGAAGTCCTGCTTGCCGATCAGCGCTGCGCACGCCTCGTTCATGGCCTTCACATCCAGCGCCGGATAGAGCAAGTGCGATCGATCCACGAGAAAGGGATCCTTCTTCCGATGGATCAAATAGCAATAGCCGCGCTCCGTTGCACTGAAGCGCGCGTGGGCATCATCGGGCACGGTAATCACACGTTTCGCGGCGATGCTGGTCGGCATCAAACTGTTCATGCTGTACACAAGACGATCGTCGATCGCGCGGTCCGTCGGCACTTCGAAGTGCGCGAAAAACTCCGTGGCGTGAACGCCGGTGTCCGTGCGGCCGCAACCGACCACGTACAGTTCCGGCAAGTGCAGCAAGGTTCGCAGCGCGCGCTCCACTTCCTCCTGCACGCTCGGTGCCGCCAACTGCCGCTGCCACCCGCGATAGGGCGTGCCATCGAAAGCGAGCTCAAGGAAATAGCGGGGCATGATCTCCATAGTGTCGATCAGCCGATGCGTCGATCAGCCGATCAGCCAGAACAGCGCGCGAAAGTAGACCGGTGCTTTGCTCGATCGGTTGAAGCAGTTCAACCGGTAGCGGGATGCATCGACCTCGCTACTGGACGACCACCTTGACACGGTTACCGTGCATTTCCAGAACGTAGATTCCAGGAACTGCATCAGGCATCCGAACAATAGTGCTTGAACTACGGATCTGTCCGACAGATCT
>JANMKC010000066.1:0-42021 GCA_031371785.1 Flavobacteriales bacterium
AATCCCGAGCAGTGGAACGCACTGAAGCTGCTGAACGAAAAGGGGGAATTCATCAGTGCTGCGGATGGTGCCGAGGTTCTGCGCATAGCCGAGAGCGACTCGTACAACTTCTCACAGGTGGACGATCTCGGCAGCGTTCGCACGGACGATACATGGACCAAGAAGCACATCGACGCGATACTGAGGTTGGACCTCGTGGATGTTCCGGCGATCCGGTCGCAGAACTTCCGCGTGGTGGTGGATGCGGTGAACAGTGTGGGCGGCATCGCGGTCCCGCAGTTGCTCAAAGCGCTCGGCGTACACGATGTGGTCGAACTGTATTGCGAACCCACCGGCCAGTTCCCGCACAACCCTGAGCCGTTGCCCGAGCACCTTGCTGACCTCTGCGAAAAGGTGAAGAGCAGTGGCGCCCACCTCGGCATCAGCGTGGATCCCGACGTCGATCGCCTTGCGCTCGTGTGCGAGGATGGAAGTCTTTTCGGTGAAGAGTACACGCTTGTTGCGTGCGCGGACCATGTGCTCGCGCATCGTCCGGGGGACACGGTGAGCAACCTCAGTAGCACACGCGCGCTGGACGACGTGGCCGGGCGTCACGGCCGCAAGCGCCATGCAAGTGCGGTGGGAGAGGTGAACGTGGTGGATCTCATGCGGAAGGTGAACGCGCCCATCGGCGGTGAAGGGAACGGAGGCGTGATCCTGAGCGAATTGCACTATGGCCGCGATTCGTTGGTGGGCATCGCATTGTTCATGACGCTGCTAGCGAAAAGCGGCCTGAAGACCACGGAACTGCGCCGCAGCTACCCCGACTACTTCATCAGCAAGAACAAGATCGAATTGCAGCCCGGCATGGACGTTCAGGGCCTGGTGAACGCCATGGAAGAGCGGCACAGGGCCCAACCGCACAGCACAGTGGACGGCCTGCGGATCGAGTTCGGCAAGGAATGGGTACACCTGCGCCGCAGCAACACCGAGCCCATCGTGCGCATATATGCGGAGAGCGACAGCGCGTCCAAAGCGGATCGGTTGGCAAAGCGCATCATGGCGGAGATGCAGGAACTCGTGGCCCGGATCCGCTGATCGCGCCACCTTTGCGCTCCATGAGGAAAGTCTACCTCGATAACGCCGCCACCACGCCGCTCGATCCGGAAGTGCTCGATGCGATGCTCCCCTATATGAAGGAGCACCACGGCAATCCGAGCGCGATCCATTCGTTCGGTCGCACCACGCGGGCGGCGGTGGAATTGGCGCGGCGCACCGTGGCGGGCCTGCTGAACTGCGCGCCGGGCGAGATCGTGTTCACCAGTGGTGGCACGGAGGCCGACAACATGGCGATCAACGGTGCCGTGCGTGATCTGGGTGTGAAGCACATCATCACCTCGCCGATCGAGCACCACGCCGTGGAATACACGACGCACGCTGTCGACCACAGCGGCGCGGCGAAAGCGCACTGGTTGAAGTTGCATGCCGACGGGAGCCCGGACCTGGTACACCTCGAAGAACTGCTGGCCACGAACCCCAAGGCACTGGTGAGCTTGATGCACGCCAACAACGAGATCGGCACCCGCATCGACCTGAACGCGGTGGGTGCGCTTTGTCGCCAGTACAACGCGCTTTTCCACAGCGATACGGTGCAGACCATGGGGCACTACCGCTTCGATCTCGCGAACACGCCCATCGATTTCCTTGCTTGTGCCTCGCACAAGTTCCACGGGCCGAAAGGCGTCGGTTTCCTTTACATGCGCAACGGTGCAACGCTGAAGCCCATGATCCTGGGTGGTTCGCAGGAGCGCAACATGCGTGCGGGCACCGAGAACATCTACGGCATAGTTGGTCTGGCCAAGGCGATGGAGGTGGCGTACCGCGATCTCGATGAACATGTGCGCCATATACAAGACCTCAAGGACAGGATGAAGAAGATCCTGTTGGCGAACGTGCCGGGCATAAGCTTCAATGGTGACAGCGGACCGGAGAGCCTGTACACTGTGCTCAGCGTGAACTTTCCGGATGATGGCAAGGGCGAAATGCTCATCTACAACATGGATATCGAGGGCATCGCATGCAGCGGCGGCAGTGCCTGCAGCAGCGGAAGCAACAAGGGATCGCATGTCATGGCAGCGCTGTACCCCGATCAGGTCGGTGCCAACATCCGGTTCTCCTTCAGCAAATTCACCACGGCCGCTGATATCGATCGAGCGGTGGAAGTGGTTGCACGTGTATGCGCGCCGATGGTGGTGAGGAGTTAGCTTCTTCCGAAGAACCAACGCCACAATACCGCGGCACACGTCGCCCCGGTGGTCGGCGCGAGAAGATAGATCGACACCAGCCCCAATTCGCCGGACACCAGTGCGGGTGCCAAACTCCTGAAGGGATTCATCGATGCACCGCAGATCGGGCCTGCGAACAAGGCTTCCAGAAGAACCACGCTGCCAATGGCGGCCCCAGCCAGCAAGCCGCTTTCGCGTGAACCGCTGGACACGGCCATGATCACCAGCATGAGGAAGAAGGTGAGAATGCATTCCAGCACGAACGACTGCATCGCGCTACCGGCAGGGATCGTTCCGCCCAAATGGAGGCTTTCCGGGAACAGCAGTTCCAGTGTGAACGAAGCGAGCACGGCTCCGCAAAATTGAGCGAGCCAATAGGCGGGAAGCGACTTCCACGGAAAGCGGCCCGCGATGGAGAAGGCCAAGCTCACCGCCGGGTTCAAGTGCGCGCCAGAGATCCCGCCGAACGTCTCGATCATGGCGAAGACGATCAGGCCGAAGGTGATGGCGATGCCGATGTTGCCCACCACACCGCCCGTTTTCTCGTTGACAACAATGGCACCGGTGCCGCAGAATACCAGTGCGAACGTCCCGATCAGTTCGGCGATGGATCTTTTCACAGGTGCTCCCTTACGAATTCCCTGCAATAGAGCTTGATCATCTCCCGCACCCAGCGGAACTCCTTCATGATCGTCGCGTCATCACCGGTGGCTCTCGCTGGGTCGGGGAAGTCCTGATGCCACTGCCGCGCGTTCGTCGGGAACCACGGGCAGCGCTCACGTGCGTTGTCGCATACGGTGATCACGTGGTCGAACGGAATGTCCCTGTACTCATCAAGCAGGTTCGAAGTGTGGTGCGAGATGTCGATGCCGTCCTCGTTCATGGCGGCGATGGCGCGCGGGTTCACACCGTGTGTTTCGACTCCGGCGCTGAAGACTTCGGCCCTCTTGCCGACGAAGTGCCGCAGATAACCTTCGGCCATCTGGCTGCGGCAACTGTTGCCGGTGCAGAGCACGAGGATGCGCATCGATCAGCAGCAGCTACTGTTGATACCGCAGCCGCAGGTCTCCCCCGTAGCGAGGTTCATCTTCTCGGTTCCTTCGGCGTTCGGTGCGCAGCAAGCGCCCGCGCTTGGAACAGTGGCCCCGCTGGTTTCCGCTTTCGCACCCGGTTTGGAAGCTGATACGGTGATGCTGAACGTCCCCGCCCCAGTGGCGGTGTACTCCGCGATCTGCTGGGTGCTCAGGTATTTCGCAAGTATGTCGCCCGGCAGGATGATCGGTTTGCGCTTCCGCACGGTCACGCCTTGGAAGCCGAGGTCGTGGATGATGCCGAGGTAGTCGCTCTCCTGCAACGCACCGGCAACGCAGCCCGCATACATCTCGGCGCTATCGCGAAGCGCTGTCGGTATGTCGCCACGCAACACCACGTCGCTGATGCTGAAGTGCCCACCGGGTTTCAGCACGCGCAATACCTCGCTGAAGGCCTTGCGTTTATCGGGCACCAGGTTCAGCACGCAGTTGCTCACCACCACGTCAACAATGTTCGATGTCAATGGCAGGGCTTCGATGTCGCCTTGGCGGAACTCCACGTTCTGATAGCCGAGTTTGGCCACGTTGGTTTTCGCCTTGGCGATCATCTCAGGCGTGAAGTCCACGCCGATGACGCGGCCATCGTCGCCGACCTCGGCACGGGCGACAAAGCAATCGTTGCCGGCACCGGAGCCGAGGTCCAGCACCGTGTCTCCCGGTTTGATCCCGGCGCTCTGGGTGGGCAGTCCACATCCGAGGCCGAGGTCCGCTTCGGGCGAATAGCCTTTCAGGTCGGCATAGTCGTCGCTCATGATGTTGTACACCTCGGTGGAGCAGCCGCCAGCACCGCAGCAACTGGAGGCATTGGTGGCTTTGTCCTGGCCGACGATGCCGGCATACTTCTCCCGGACCATGTCCTTGATGTTCTCGTTCGTTGTCATGTTCTCTTGGGTTCTTCGCGGAGGTTGATAGGTGATGATATTTCGCCGGTACGTTGTTCAGCAGCACTCCGCTTTTTTGGCGGTGGCCCCGGTAAAATGCGGATCCAACAGATCGCGCAGGCGGGTCCATGTCTTCGGGTCGAGGCAATAGCAGATGGAGTTGCCCTCGATGGTTCCGGTGATGAGCCCTGCGTTCTTCAGCTCTTTCAAATGCTGGCTCACGGTGGGCTGGGCAAGGGGCAGTTTGTCCACGATGCTTCCGCAGATACAGCTATCCACTTTGAGCAGGTGCTCGATGATGGCCACCCGAGCTGGATGACCCAATGCCTTGGCCAGTGCGGCCAGTTCGTTCTGCCGCTTGCTGAAGTGTTCGGTCTTCGTGGCTCCCATCAGATCATCTATAGATCGCAATATTACGATATAATGACGTAGCGCGACAAGGGCCAGGAAATATTCTTGCCCGCATTACAGCCACATGCGACTGAAGAGCGGGGAGGTGGATCACGTTCCCCTTTGGTGTGGATGGGCCGGACGCTAACTTCACGGAACGAATTCCTTGCTTCGCTCCAGCACACGGAACACATGAGAACCCTGACCGCATCATTGATCCTGACCGCGCTGTGCGCGGCCACGGCCTGCCGTCCACAATCCCCGCATTACGCCATTGCGCACACCTTCCCCGTGGAAGGCGACGGCGGTTGGGATTATCTCGTTGCTGACGAGATCAACGGTCGCCTTTTCGTTTCGCATGGCACGCAAGTGAACGTGATCGACGAGGCCACGGGCACGTCGCTCGGCGTGATCCCTGACACGAAAGGTGTACACGGCATCGCGCTCGCCGATGATATCGGTAAGGGCTTCATCAGTTGCGGCAAGGATTCATCCGTGGTGGTCTTCAACATTCGCGGTCTCACCTTCGCGGATCGGGTGAAAGTCACCGGCGCGAACCCGGACGCGATCCTGTACGATGCATTCACGCAACGCGTGTTCACCTTCAACGGACGCAGCTCGAATGCGACCGTGATCGATGCGAACACCAACGCGGTCCTCGGTACCATCGCGCTGGAGGGCAAACCTGAATTCGCGGTGAGTGATGGCGCGGGAAAGATCTACGTGAACATCGAGGACAAGAGTTTGATATGCGAGATCGATCCGATGAAGATGACGGTGTTGGCCAACTGGCCCATCGCGCCGGGCGTGGAGCCGAGCGGCCTCGCGCTGGACAATGCGACGCACCGTCTCTTCAGCGTGTGCGACAACCAACTGATGGTGGTGGTGGATGCGCAGAGCGGAATGGTGATCACCACGCTGCCCATTGGTGAGAGTGTGGACGGCGCAGCGTTCGACCCCGCGACCAAGCGCGTGTTCAGTTCCAACGGTGACGGCACACTCACCGTGGTGCAAGAAAGCGATGGCGACAAGTTCACGGTGCTGGAAAATGTCGTCACGCAGAAGAACGCGCGCACCTGTACGTTGGATCATCGGACACATCACATCTTCCTCTCCACTGCTGATCGCGGACCTGCGCCCGCAGCAACGCCGGAAAATCCGAAGCCTCGGCCGAGCATCAAGCCGGGGAGCTTCGTGGTGCTGGATGTGGAAGAGATGAAGTAATTGTGGACATCAGCGTCCGCTTCGGGCAGCTATGCTGCAGCAGGATATTTCCCAGCGAGCACCTGCATCAGCGCAGCTCGCTCGAGGGGCTTTACGAAGTGCGCGTTGAAGCCAGCCTCACGTGATCGTTTGCGATCCTCCTCCTGGCCCCAACCGGTGAGGGCGATCACCACCATGTCCTTGCCCCACGGTTGCAGGCGAATGCGTCGGCATACTTCGTAGCCGTTCAATTTCGGCAGGCCGATATCGAGCAGGATCAGGTGCGGCTGGAACTGTTCCGCTACATCCAATGCTTCAAGACCGCTGTGCGCTATGCGGGTCTGCTTCCCGTTCAATTGTAGCAACCGTTCGAGCATAACCGCCGCATCCACATTGTCGTCCACTACCAGGATGCGTTGGGCACTCGCGGACGCGGACGCGATATCGGGCAGCACTAGTGAAGGTGAAAGGGACGGTTGGTCCATGATCGCCATGCGCACCACGAACACGCTGCCACTGCCGAGACCGTCGCTTTGTACGTCCACCGTACCGCCGTGCATCTCCACCAGATTCTTCACCAATGCCAGCCCGATGCCCAATCCGCTCACCGAGCGCTCCATGGACGTGTCGGCTTGCATGAACATGTCGAAAATGTTGGGGAGTTCTGCGACGGCGATGCCGATGCCGTTGTCGCGTACACTGATCACCGCTTCCCCGTCCTGCTCTTCCACTGCGAGCGAAATGCGACCGCCCATGTCGGTGAACTTGCACGCGTTGTTGAGCAGATTGCCCAGCACTTGGATCAGCCTGCTGCGGTCGGCGTTCAGATAGACCGGCTCCGGTGGCACGGTAACGATCAGCTTATGCCCCATGCTCGTGACCAGCGCGTGCGTGTCCTCGACGGCTTGGGTCACGATGGAGGCCAGATCGATGCGCTGCTTGCGCAGTTCGATCTTGCCTCGGCTGATGCGGCTTACGTCCAACAGGTCGTCGACCAAGCGCACCATCTGGTCCACTTGCCGTTCCACAATGCCGGTCGCGGCTTTGTTGGACTCCGGATCATTTGTCAGTTGCATAAGCTGCACGGCACTGCGGATCGGCGCCAACGGATTGCGCAACTCATGCGCGAGCAGCGCCAGGAATTCGTTCTTGCGGCGCGCGGCTTCGGACATAGCGGCGGCGATCTGCCGGAGTTCATCCTCCAGCCGCTTCCGTTCGGTAATGTCTTCGATCGCCAACAGGATCAGCGGAGTTTGGTCTGTCGCGCGGATCAGTCGCCGCGCGTTCAGCAGCATTGTCTTTTTTCCGATATGCTCGAACTCGTGTTCCACGGCGAAGTCGTTCACCTGGTTCTCCTGCGGCAGCACCTCTTCCAGCAGTCGACGCAAGGCCGGGATGTCCCACTGGCGATTGCCCAGATCATAGAGCAAGCGGTTCTCCGTGCCTTCGGGCGTTACGCGGAAATTCTCATAGAACGAGCGGCTGGCGGATTGCACACGCAGGTCCGCGTCCAGCACCAGTAGCGGTTCGCGCACCGTGGCCACGATGCTCGCGGTGTACTCGTGTATTTCCGTAGCGACCTGGCGCAACTCGTCTTCCAACCGCTTGCGTTCAGTGATGTCTTCGATCGCCAACAGGATCAGCGGGGTTTGGTCCGTCGCTCGGATCAGCCGTCGCGCGTTCAGCAACATCGTCTTCTTCCCGATGTGCTCGAACTCGTGTTCCACCGCGAAGTCGTTCACTTGGTTCTCCTGCGGAAGCACCTCTTCGAGAAGTCGGCGCAGTGCCGGGATGTCCCACTGGCGGTTGCCCAGATCATAGAGCAAGCGGTTCTCCGTGCCTTCGGGCGTCACGCGGAAGTTCTCATAGAACGAGCGGCTGGCGGATTGCACGCGCAGGTCCGCGTCCAGCACCAGCAGCGGTTCGCGTACCGTGGCCACGATGCTCGCGGTGTACTCGTGTATTTCCGTGGCGATCTGGTGCAACTCGTCCTCCAATCGCTTCCGTTCGGTGATGTCCTCGATGGCGAGCAATATCAGTGGAGCTTGATCGGTCGCTTGGATCAGCCGACGGGCGTTCAACAGCATGGTCTTCTTCCCGATGTGCTCGAACTCATGCACCACCTCGAAGTCGTGTACCTCTGTGTGCTGCGGAAGGATCTCCTCCAGCAACGTGTGCAACTCCAGGATATCCCACTGGCCGTTGCCCACTTTGTACAACAGGCTGTTCCCGGTCTCGGCCGGTGTCACTTTGAACGTCTGGTAGAACGCGCGGTTCACCCGCACCACCCGCAGGTCGCCGTCCAGGACGAGCAGCGGCTCGCGCACGGTCTCCACGATGTTGTCGGCAAAACTTCGGGCGTCCTCCACATGCCGCTCGGCCTTCGCGATCGCCCTACTGATCATCACAGTAGTGACCACGGCGATGCCCCCACCTACGATCAGGAGCAGCGCGGCGAGCCATTCCAATTGTTGCGCGGCCGCATCGTTTGCTTGGGCTGCTCGCGCGATCGCCAAGCTGGAAAGCACCAATAGCACCGTGAGCATACCGAAGCCAAGCCACAGCTTCCTTGATGTCGTCATGTCGTTGGGTGCATTGCCTGGTTCGGCAGGGCGAAGCTCCGCCCGCTCCACATCTGAAGCTTCAATGCATCAAAGACCGACCCGCGAATGCATTGGCAACGGTCGCGCGATAACGGCCTGATGTTCGCCCCCGGATCCCATGAACTCGAAAGGGCTTTGATCGGTCCGGCTCAAGCTTCGATCGATCAATGACCTCGCGGTTGAGCGCATCAACAGGCATCAACGCGGTGCTCGATCAAGATGCGATGGCGTTCGGTTTCCAGCGTGCCTCCCGACCGTGGTCGCATGTGATCTGGACCGGGTGACAATTGCCCAAAATGGGAACATGTTCCCAAGATGGGCAAGTTCCGCCTCGTCTGGACTATCAGGCGTTCCACCCTCGCCCGAACGTATCGCTCTGCATTCACCTCCGGAAGATCACCCGCAGCATCGTCGGGTACACGACCAGCAGCATTGACAGCGTGATGACGAAGCCACCGATCACGGTGATGGCCAGTGTCGGTCTTCACCTGCCGATCTTCCCCGCCCCACCTTTGCGCACGATGGAAAGGCCCGAACCGCTGCTCGCACCCCAAGATGTTCTCCGCTCGTTGCGCGAGGACATGGGACTTACGCGCGTGCGGCTGGCATTGATCATCGCGGTGTTCTGGTCGGCCGTGGCCGCCTTGATATTCCTGCAGAGCACCATTCTCCATCGGTTGATGGGCATGGAGGAACTCTCTCTGGTGGATCGCATCCAGTATGTGATCCGCTGGACGTTATGGGCCTTGCTCACGCCCGGGATCCTATGGCTGGCCGTGCGATTCCCGTTCCGACGGGATCGCTGGCCGGTTTGGCTCTGCGCGCACTTGTTCTTCAGCGTAATGGTGATCGCGCTGGAGTTCCTGATCGAGATGCCGATCATCCGCCCGATCGCGGCGCAAGGGTTCGGCATCCATGATCCGCTGCTCGCTTACATCCAGCCGTTCATCGCGAAGTTCCACATCTACCTGCTGCTGTATTTCTTGGTGAACGGATTCATGAACGTGCTGCTCTACTTCGCACGATACCGGGCCGCGGAACTGCGCACCTTGCACTTGAAAGCGGACCTCACCCATGCGCAACTGCAGACCTTGCGCGGCCAGTTGCAGCCGCACTTCCTCTTCAATGCGCACCACGCCATCGGAGCGCTGATCGCGAAGGGTGAGCAAGAGAAAGCGATCACCATGCTGACCCAGTTGAGCGACCTGCTGCGCTTCACCATCGATCACCCCGAAGGCCGGTCCATCCCGTTGCGCGATGAACTGGATCTGCTTGATCGTTACCTCGCCATCCAACGCACACGCTTCGCCGATCGCCTGGCCATTGAACGATCGATCCCCACGGAATGCCTCGATGCACGGATACCGGGTCTGCTGTTGCAACCGATCGTGGAGAACGGCATCCAACACGGCATTGGCCCAAAGCCTGAAGGCGGGACGATCGGCTTGCGCATCGCGCGGATGAACGACCGCCTGCGCATCGAAGTAAGCGATGATGGTGTCGGGTCGCCCGATCGATTGCGTGAAGGTGTGGGCTTGCGCAACACGCGTGAACGGCTCGCACACCTTTATGACGGCGCGTCCTCGTTCACCATCGGTCGCAACCCGGACGGCCCCGGGACATTGGTACGCATCGAACTTCCTTTCACCACCACGGAATGACCACCGTCCCGATACTCACTGCGATCATCGCTGATGATGAGCCGCTGGCCCGGGATGTGATCCGGACCTACTTGGCCGATCACCCTACTATCCGTGTGGTGGCTGAATGTGGCGATGGCGGCAACGCGTTGATCGCCATCCGCGAACATCGGCCTGACATTCTTTTCCTCGATGTGCAGATGCCCGTGTTGGACGGATTCCAGGTGCTCGAACAACTCGTGCATGAACCGCGACTTCCGTCGGTGGTCTTCGCTTCGGCCTTCGACCGCTATGCCATCCGCGCCTTCGAGGCCAGCGCGGTGGACTACCTGCTGAAACCCTTCGACCGCGCGCGGTTCACCAAGGCCTTGAACAAAGCGATGCGCGCAGTGGACGATCAGGAACAGTTGCGGCGGATCATGTTCGCCGTGCAGGAAGCGATCCAGCTCACACGTGTCGAGTTGGGTCCGAACGGTTTTCTGCAACGCTTTCTCGTGCGCGGCACAAAGCGGATCGTGCTGGTGAACGCCACCGACGTGCAATGGATCGAGGCTTCCGGTGATCACGTGCTTCTGCACACCGCGACGGACAGCCACCTGATCAACGAAAGCATGAGCGACCTGGAACAACGCTTGGATCCACAACATTTCCTGCGGATCCATCGCAGCACCATCGTGAACGTGCATCGCATCAAGGAACTCGTCCCGCATTTCAATGGCGAGTACTTTGTCGTGCTGGACAAGCAGACGAAACTGAAGCTCAGCCGTAGCTACCGCGAGAATGCGCGACGCATCCTCGGCCAATTCTCCTGACGCTTCAGCGACACAGCGCCACGGGTCGGCGTCGACCGCGCACGTACTGGCGAAAGCGTGTTTGGTATCACCGCGCGCCTACGGAAGTTGCGCCGCATGGCGAACAAGCATGGGTTTCCATCGGGCATTCCGTTCATCATCGGCAACGAGGCTGCGGAGCGCTTCTGCTTCTATGGCCTGAAGGCCGTCCTGACCACCTTTCTCGTTTCGCAGTTCTTCAACCCCACGCGCGATCCGGCATTACAAGCCACTGCCGAAGCGAATTCCAATCAGCTCACGCATCTATTCATCACGGTCACGTATTTCCTGCCTTTCATCGGTGGCCTCGTTGCCGACTGGTGGCTGGGGAAGTACCGCACCATCATGTACCTCTCGCTGGTCTACAGCGCGGGGTGTGCATGCTTGGCGATGTTCTATGACAACCTCGCGCTGTTCCAGCTCGGCCTCTTCCTCGTCGCGGCGGGATCCGGTGGCATCAAGCCGTGCGTTAGCGCCAACGTGGGCGATCAGTTCGACAAAGAGAACGAGCACCTGATCGGCAAAGCGTTCAGCCTGTTCTATTTCAGCATCAACTTCGGTTCGTTCTTCAGCACGCTATTGATCCCCGTGGTGTTCCACCGCTTCGGACCGGTATGGGCCTTCGGCATTCCCGGCGCGTTGATGGCGCTCGCCACGCTCATCTTCTTCCTCGGCCGCAACCGTTACCGGCGACTTCCACCGAAAGGTATCAGCAGAACCAATTTCGTTTCGATCAACAGGGAAGCGCTGCGCAAAGACGGATGGGCCGGTGCGGAAAGGCGTTACGGAAGCGAAGCGGTGAGCGGCGTGAAGGCGGTATGGAAGATCCTCGCGTTGTTCGCTTTCGTGCCGGTCTTCTGGGCGCTGCTCGATCAGAACAGTTCGGAGTGGGTGCTGCAAGCCACGAAACTGGATCTGCATTTCGCAGGCGTGCAATGGCTGCCGGAGCAGATCCAGTCGCTGAACCCGATCCTCGTGCTGGGCTTCATCCCGCTGTTCGCGTTCGTCATTTTCCCGTGGTTGGAAAAACGTGGGATGAAGTTGCCACCGCATCGCAAGATCGGCTGGGGCTTCGTGCTAGTGATCACTGCCTTTGTGGTGATCTGGATGATCCAACGCGCGGTGGACGCAGGTGGAAAACCCTCCGTCGGCTGGCAGGTGATCGCCTACGTGCTCGTCACGGCCGGTGAAGTGCTCGTGTACAACACCGGTCTCGAATACGCTTACACGCAAGCGCCCCCGAGCATGAAGAGCACCATTATGAGCTTCTGGTTGATCACTGTTGCCGGAGGGAATTGGATCGTGTCCCTGATCAACGGCAGTATCTCGAGCGGCGGATGGTTCGCCCAACTCACCGGTGCGCGCTATTACCTCTTCTTCATCGCGCTGATGACCGCGACGACCATTCTCTACCTGATCGTGTATCGCAAAGAACGCCGTGGTATCCTGCTCGCTCCTGTCGCATGAACGAAAGGTCCGTCCCGATGATCGCAGCCGGAGTGACAAGGGATCGCGTTACATCTCCGGGCAATCGTTTTCTCCTGGAGATCACCCGCAGCATAGTCGGCTACACGACCAGCAGTAGCAATAGGGTGTGGGCGCGTTTTTGGGATCAGACCACATCACAGCCGCTTCGCCGCCAACCCCAAGCAACCGCGCACCATGTTGCAGAAATGCAGCCCTTGGCCCTTGGTGTTGTTCAGCACTTCAGTGAGGATGAATACGCGGCTCACGTTTTTCGTCGCGTTCAATCGCTTCTGGACTTCATCCGTAATGCAGGAAGCGATGAGGATCGTTTCCGCTGAAGTCTCTTCGGCAAGCACATGCTCGAACGATTTCAGCATCGCGCCCAAACGTTCCAATGCTCCAGCGGGATCGAGCCCGGCCTTCACTTCGATACCAGCCGTGGTGCCACCATCAGCGCCTACGCACTTCAGATCAGGCTCACTGCCGAAGCGGAGCTGTGAACTGTTCGTGCAGATCGCTGTTTGCAGATCCGTCGTGTTCGCTTCCAACCAATCGTCATCGATACCGATGACCTCGATCACTTCGCCGCTCCGGCGCACAACCGCCTTGAGTTCCTTCTTGCGCAGCAGGAATTTCAGCAGCATGGTCTTCACTACGCGCTCACCTTCCGCGCCGATCGCGTTGCGCCATCCACCATCGATCGTCGTTCCGGCCGTCGCGTACATCAGGCTTTCTCGGTGCTTGTCCGATGTGCCGATGGATCCATAGATCAGGTTCAAGTTCCTGTTGATCGCTTGCGCGAGGGCTATGGCCTGAGCATGTGAGCACGGCTTGCCCTCTTCGATGCGCTCCACGTTGGACACGCGGCTTACGGTCTTCAAGCCCTTCTGCGAGAAGGTGCTGATGCAGCGATAGTAGTTCAGCACGATGGGGTTGGAGATGAGCACCGACGGATGGCAGAAGTAGTGCGCCAATCGTTTCTCCGGAATGGCGAGTCGCGCGACCAATGCGCTGTCCACGTTCAGTTCCGTGGCGTGCTTCCGATCCAACGACGGGCCGATGGCTTCGATGGTGGCCGAGGCTTGTTTCTGACCTGGGACTTCATACCGGAAGTCAATGCTCACCGATCCGCTGAAGAGTCTGATCGGGGTCCAAGGTGTTGATCGCATTTCTGTCAAGTGCTTGTGCCCAGTGTATCCTTTCAGTACCGATAGCAATGCCTCATTTTCTTGAAGACTACCCGCAGCATCGTCGGAAGCAATGGATATATCGATCGGCAGAAAATCATCGTGGCGAAAGCCGCATCCGCCTTCTATCTTCGGCGGGTCACATGAGCACGAAGCACACCATCATCACCGGGGATAGCAGAACTATGGATCAGGTACCGGATGCCTCGGTACAGTTGATCGTCACTTCGCCACCTTACTGGCAACTGAAGGACTACGGTTCGGAGGACCAGATCGGATATCACGGCAGCTATGAACAGTACATCAATGATCTGAATCTGGTGTGGCAAGAGAGCTTTCGGGTTCTATCACCGGGCTGTCGCTTGTGCATCAACATCGGTGATCAGTTCGCGCGAACAGTTTATTACGGTCGGTACAAGGTGATCCCGATCAGGACCGAGATCATCCGTTTCTGCGAAGCCCTTGGCATGGATTACATGGGTGCCGTGATCTGGCAGAAGGTGACGACCACGAATACCACAGGCGGTGCCGCGATCATGGGCAGTTTCCCGAATCCGCGGAACGGGATCCTGAAGTTGGACTATGAGTTCATCCTTATCTTCAAGAAACTCGGCGAAGCCCCGAAGCCTACGCCGGAGCAAAAGGAAAGGTCCGTAATGACGACGGAACAGTGGAATCAGTACTTCGCTGGCCACTGGAACTTCGCTGGGGCAAAGCAGGAGGGACATCTGGCCATGTTCCCTGAAGAATTGCCTGCTCGACTGATCCGGATGTTCTCATTCCATGGCGAGAAAGTGCTGGATCCTTTCCTTGGCAGCGGAACGACAGCGCTCGCAGCCCGGAACCTTGGTCGGTCATCGATCGGTTATGAGATCAACCCGGATTTCATTCCGATGATCAAGGCCAAGTTGAACGTCGCGCAGGTGGATCTCGCGGGAAGCCAGTACGAGTTCATCCGGCAGAACCGGTCGATTGAGCTTTTGATGGAACAACGGAGCAGGTTGCCATACGTGTTCGAGGATCCGCATCGCATGGACAAAAAGATCGATGCGAGGAAGCTCACTTTCGGTTCGCGCGTATCCGAAGACAGTGGCGATCGTGAAGAGTACTTCACAGTGAAGGAGATCCTGAGTCCTGAACTTGTTCGTCTCAGCAACGATCTTGTCATCCGATTGATCGGTGTGAAGGAGCGCAAAGAGGAGGTTGTTGATGCGAAGAAATGGTTGGAGGACTGCACAAAAGGGCAACGCGTCTATTTGAAATTCGATGATCGCAAGCACGATGATCAGGATCGATTGCTTGGCTATCTCTATTTGAAGAACAAGACGCTGATCAATGCGCACCTGATCAAGAAGGGTTATGCCGATGTGGACGCGAGTGAGACGTTCAAATTCAAGAACCGATTTGAGCGCTATGCCCAAGAAATCCCGGCATAGACCCAAGCGATACTCTTTGGAATTCGGCAAGAAGGAGAAAGTGCTGAACTACACGAGCCAGACCTATCAGCTCACGCGACCACCGAAAGTCGGCGCGGTGATGTCGCTGATCCGTGAATGCCAGCCCGCGACATACGAAGAATGGAAACACTGGTTCTTCGAGCACGCGAGCACGACCGCGAAACAGCCTTCGCGCGTAACGGAAGATAGCCTCAAAGAACTCGGTGAACGATTGTATGAGAAGATAGTGGAGGTCGTTATTCCAGAGTGGACGGCAGCCTTTCAACAAGTGACGAAGCAGGATTGTATCGACTATGTCTACAACCTCACCATCAACAGGACATACGATGGTTACTTGCGTGAGAAGACGGTCGTGTTCGATGTTCTCGCAAAGGAATTCCCGACGGTCCGTTTCGAGGAATCGGATCCGGAGATGGATCATGCCGGGGACATCGACTATCTCGGATACGTCGGCGAATTGGCGTTCGGCTTGCAGATCAAACCGGTGACCGCAAAGGCGAACTTCGGGAACTATTCCCCCAGCGAGCGCATGCGGGTCAGTTTCGCGGAATTCACGGAGAGGTTCAAGGGCAAGGTCTTCATCGTTTACAGTCTGGACGGGGAGATAGCCAACCCGGAAGTGTTGGATTCGATCAGGGCGGAGATCGCACGCTTGAAAGCATTGCAAGGCTTGGATTGAGGATCGCAGTGCTGCGTTCCTCACTTCCTGAACACCACCCTCAACATCGTCGCGTACACGATCAACAATAGTGGTAGCGCGATGTGGAACCCGCGATAGCCGAGTTCACTCGTGGTGCTCTCCTGCGCCCTTGGTCAGCTGGCTGAGCAGATAGTACGCCCCTTCGATCACTACGGGATCCGTAAGTGAAAGCGCTTCCATCGGCGTGATCTCCGTAAAGCCCTGATCCTTCACGCCCGTGCGCACTTGCACTTGGCGGAAGGCGCCTTCTGCGCGCTGGACATAGACATAGTGCTGGTCACCGTCGCTGACGATGGCCGCATCAGGCAGCACCATCGCGCTGTCGAGACCGGTCTCGATACGCGCGTCGATGAACATGCCGGGCAGGAGCTGGTCCTCCGTCCCGGCCTCCGAGCCGGGATCGATCCTCGCATGTGCGACGATCGCCTGTTGTCCGTTCTCGAAGGCTTTGTTCACGCCGAAGATCACTGCCTGGTGCGATGCGTGCGGGTCGTTCGCAATGGTGAAGTTCACTTTCTGTCCATCCTTTACGCGGGCCACGTCCTGCTCGAACACGGTAAGGTCGATGTGCAGTTTCCTGTTGTCCGTGATAGTGAAGAGCGGCTTGTTGGGCTCGATGTATTGCCCCATGCTTATGCCGATTGTGTTCACCCAACCAGCGATAGGGGCGCGTATACTGAAGGAACTCTGGATGTCAGCGGCGGTGAGTTTGTCCGGATCCGCACCGAAGAGCCGCAACTTCTCATGCATCGCTTGAAATCGTGCCTCGCTGCTCTTCAGGTCGGCCTCCGCTTGTTGGAAAGTCCGCTCGGCGTTGATGTTGTCCTTACGCAGTCCTTTCTGTCGTTCGAAGTCCGCGCGATTCAAAGTGAGTTGTGCGCTGCTTTCGAGAAAGTCCTGTTGCAGTTGCAGGAAGTCGGCGCTGTTCAATTGCACGAGCACGGTACCGCTCTCCACGAATTGTCCTTCGCGCGCGGGTATCTCCGCCACGGTGCCGCCCATCAAGGTGCTCACTTGGGCTTGGCTCTGCGGCGGAAGTACCAATCGCCCGTTCACCTTCAACGTGCTGCGCAGGTTGCGAAAACTGATGGTCCCTGTCTTCAATCCGATGGCTTTTACCTGCTCGGGTGAAAGGGTTACGACCGGTGTTGCGGCAGGATCCTGTTCATCAATTGAGGTTTGATCGGGAGGCGTGGACGTGCAAGAGACGAGAACCGCGAGAGAGCAAGAGAGAGAGAGAGTGAAAGAGTGAAAGGGTGGAAGAGTGAAAGAGCGGCCGAGCGAACGGGTAGGAGAGGCATGCGTTGATGGCCGCACCGCTATTGATCGCTTCGTGTTCATGGTGATCCAGGCCTAACGGCCGGTGAGGAAGTTGAGTTGGATGATGGCGCGGTCCAGATCGCGAAGTGCCGTGAGCGCACCGGTCCGCAAGCGATAGGCCTGATCGAGCGTGGAGATGTATTCGAGGTAGCCGATGTCGCCCGCCTGATAGCTGCGCGATGCGGAATTCAGCAACGCCTCGCTCAACGAGCGTCCTTGTTCGTTGTAGAAGTTGTACTGCCGCTGGCCTTGGAGGTAGTCCGAGGTGGCGGCTTGCAGATCCGCACGTGCGCTGCGCTCCGCCGCGAGCCGCTGATCCTCGGCGATCCGCGCGTCGATCCCTGCGGCGCGCGCGATGCTCGTCCGTCCGGTCTTCAGCAGCGGCAGCGAAATGCCGACCGTGTATCCCCAGAACGGAGCCACTTGGTCGAGACTCTGGTCGAAAACACCGAACTGGATCGATGGCGCCCACGACGCGCGTTGCAATTTCCACTCGGCCTGGCTCACCGCGACCTGCGCGGCCAGCGTCCTCAATTCCGGATCGGCCGCGATCAATGCGGTATCCAATGCAGGGGATGGAAGAAGGGCGAAGCGATCGGTGGTTCCGGATGATCCACCGGTCCATTGGCGCAACCTGGCTTCTGCGGAAAGCACATCAGCTTCCGCTTGTTGGCGATCCAGTTCCACCTGTTCCCATCGGGCACGCGCGGACAAACTTTCCACTTGCCCGGTGGCACCGAGAGTATAGCGCCGCTCGGCGAACACGGCGAAGTCGCGATAGATGCTGTCCAGCGCGGCGAGCGCAACGGTTTGTTCACGGGCGTGCTGCAAAGCGATGTACGCATTGCTCACCTCACGCTTCACCTGCGCCTCTGTGAACTGTGCCTTGCTTTCGGCGAAGCCGATGCGTTGCTGTTGCAATCGGGCGCGACGAGCGATCGTTGTCGGCGCGGGGATGCCAGTGCCGAAGCTCAGGTTATAGTCGTTCACATGTCCATTTATCTCTCCGCCTTGGTACTGCACGTTCAATGGATCCAGTGTGAAGACCGTCCCTTTCAACACCTTCTCGCGCTCCACCATTCCATTGGCGGCAAGCACAGTGGGATGTTGTTGCAACGCGAGTTGAACAGCTTGTTCCAACGTCAGGGTGTTCTGCGCACGAAGGTTCGATCCCGCTAAGAGCAGCAACAGGATCGTCAGCACGGTAGGTTTCAATGTCGAGCGGTTTCGCCGTCGGCCGAAGAGTTTGTACAGAACGGGCAACACGAAGAGCGTGAGCAACGTGCTGGTGATCAATCCGCCGATCACCACGGTGGCGAGCGGACGTTGCACTTCACTGCCAGCGGATGTGCTCATGGCCATCGGAAGGAACCCGAGCGAGGCCACCAACGCCGTGGCCAGCACGGGACGCAGTCGCTCCTGGGTGCCTTTCATGATCCGCTGCACGATGTCCAGGTCGCCTTCCTCATCCTCGCGGTTGAAGTAACTGATCAGCACGATGCCGTTGAGTACCGCCACACCGAAGAGCGCGATGAAACCGATGCCCGCGCTGATGCTGAACGGCATGTCGCGTTGCCACAGCGCCAGCACGCCGCCAACGGCAGCGAGCGGGATCGCACTGAATATCACCAGCGCGTCGCGAACAGATCCGAAACTGAGGAAGAGCAAGATGAAGATCAGTAACAAGGCCACCGGCACGGCGATCAGCAATCGTCCCTTCGCTTCCTGCAGGTTCTGGAATGTCCCGCCGTACTCCGTGTAATAGCCAGCGGGCAACTTCAGTTTGTCATGAACGCGCGCGCGGATGTCATCGGCCACGCTCTGGATGTCGCGGCCACGTGTGTTCACTTCCACCACCAGTCGGCGTTCGCCATCATCGCGACTGATCTGCGATGGTGCGCTTTTGAAGGAGATGGTCGCTACTTCGCTCAAGGGCACCTGTGTTCCGTTCGGCAATGGGACACGGATGTTGCGCACCTTCTCGATGTCAGCGTCGCGGTAACCATCGAGGCGCACCACGAGGTCGAACACGCGCTCGCCTTCGTACACCACGCCCGCTTTGCCCCCGGCCAATGCGGTGTTCAGTATGCGGTTCGCGGTGGCCACGCTGAGGCCGAACTGTGCGAGGCGCGTGTGATCGTACTTCACCAACAACTGTGGCATGCCCACCACCTGCTCCACGCGGATGTCCACCGCGCCCGGTATGTCGCGGATCAACGAGGCCAGTTCGTTGCCCTTGCGATACAGTACATCAAGGTCTTCGCCATAAAGTTTGATCGCGATGTCGCTCTTCACCCCGGCGATCAATTCGTTGAATCGCATTTGGATCGGCTGTTCGAAGGCGACGTTCACACCGGGGATGGCGCTGATCGAATCGTTCATCATTTCGATCAGCTGTTCCTTGTCATCGGTGGTGGTCCAGTCCTTCCGCTCCTTCAGTATGATCAGCAGGTCGGCGCTTTCCAACGGCATGGGGTCCGTGGGCACTTCGCTCGTTCCGATCTTGCTCACCACTTGCTCCACCTCGGGGAACGACTTGATGATGCGCTCGAGCTTCTGGCCGATGAGCGTGGTCTCGTTCAGGCCGCTGCCCTGGCGGATGGTGTAGTTCGCGGCCATGTCTCCTTCGTCCAGTTCGGGAATGAACTCGCCGCCGAGCCGATCGAAGAGCAGCCATGCGCCAAGCAGCAGCAGCAAGGAGGATGCGATGATCGTGCGTGGCCAACGCAATGCGCGTTCGAGCAGCGGGCGATAGATCTTCTGTGAGCGCGCGATGAAGCGGCTGCTCCATCCCGTGTGGGCGCGGACGTGCTTGCTCAAAAAGAGCGAACTCATCAGCGGCACGTAGGTGAGGCTCAGCAGCAGAGCGCCGATGATCGCGAAACTGACGGTGAGCGCCATGGGCTTGAACATCTTGCCCTCGATGCCGATCAGCGCGAAAATGGGCACGTACACGATGAGGATGATCACCTGCCCGAACACGGCGCTTCGCATGATGCGCGCGCTGCTCTCTTCCACTTCGCGGTCCATGGAAGCGTGATCGAGCGAGGTGTTCAGGAAGCGCTGGTGCAACAGGAACAGGAGGCTTTCCACCACGATCACCGCGCCGTCCACGATCAAGCCGAAATCGAGCGCACCCATGCTCATCAGGTTCGCGCTCACACCGAAGGCGTTCATCATGCTCACGGCGAAGAGCATGGAGAGCGGGATCACGGACGCGACGAGCAGCCCGGCGCGCCAGTCACCCAGCATGAAGACAAGGACCAGCACCACGATGAGCGCGCCCATCAGGAGGTTGTGCTCCACCGTGCCGATCGCACGCCCCACGAGCTTCGAGCGATCCACGAACACATTCACATGCACGCCCTCCGGCAAGGTGGGTTCGATCTGTGCCATGCGATCCTTCACGCGCGCGATCACGCGGTTGGCGTTCTCCTCCTTCATCATCAGCACCACGCCACCGACCACTTCTCCTTCGCCGTTGCGCATCATGGCACCGAAACGCGGCGCGTAGCCGAAGCGCACTTCCCCCACGTCTTTGATCCGCACCGGAACGCCGTTGGTGGCCTTCACCGCCACGTTGCCGATGTCGTCCAGTGTATGCAGCAGGCCTTCGCCGCGGATGAAGTACACGTTGGGTCCGGTCTCGATGTAGCTGCCACCGGTGTTCGCGTTGTTGGCGGCGAGCGCGTCGTACACATCCAGCACGGAAAGGTCCATGCTCGCGAGCCGCGCGGGATCCACGGCCACTTCGTACTGTTTCAATTTACCGCCGAAGCTGCTCACCTCCACCACGCCGGGCACGCCGAGCAACTGACGGCGGATGATCCAGTCCTCGATGGTCCGCAGTTCGGTCAGGTCGTATTGCTCGCGATGGGCGCTGTCGACTTCAAGCGTGTATTGGAAGATCTCGCCGAGGCCCGTAGTGGGCGGCTGTATCTCTGGCGTTCCATAGTTGGAGGGGATGTCCGCTTCGGCCAGCTTCAGTCGTTCGGTCACGGCTTGTCGCGCGATGTTCGTCGGCACCGCATCCTTGAAGACCACCGTGAGAACACTCAACCCGCTGCGGCTGATGCTGCGCATCTCCACCAGGTCCGGCATGTTCTTCAATTGCAATTCCAGTGGGTAAGTGATGAACTGCTCTACTTCCTGTGTGGCCAGGTCCGGCGCGTTGGTGATCACGATCACCTGGTTGTTGGTCACGTCCGGCAGCGCGTCGATCGGAAGTTGCGTAACGTTCCATGCGCCCCATGCCACGAAGCCAAGAAGCAACAGGCCCGTGATGAGCTTGTTGTGGATGCTGAAGCGGATGATGCTCGTGATCATCGCGCGGTAACGTGGTGGATCATGATGGATGCAATGGTGCGGCCGTGAAGATCGTCCGTCGGGTGGATCGGATGGTTGGCGGCAACGTTACGACCGCTCGCCGCGCCATGATGCGCGGCGTGCGGTGCGCAACGATGTGCTTACTCGACGAAGGTGCCGTCCGGGGTGAACTGCGCCTCTTTCTTCTGCAGCCCGTTCTTCAGGTCCACCTCGAAGTTGTTGCCCTTCGGCGTGTCCAAGTGATCGGCCTCATAGATCGTCCAGTCGGGAAATTTGGTCTTGATCGCAGCCGCAACTTGGGCAGGAAGCTCCCCGATCTTCATCAGCGTCTCCGTCTCGATCCAGGTCCCGTCGGTAAGGAAATTCGCGGAGACCGGTGAGCCGTTCAGTTTGAACTCGGCTTCGAACTCCTTCGCGTTCTCCTTGCCCCAGCTCACGTTGGTGGCTGTCGGGAACTTTTTCGCGAAAGACTTGCTCACCGCTTCAGGCGGGGTGATGGCGCTGGTACACTGCGCGAAGAGCATCGCGCTAACTAGGAAAATGGCTGTCGTTCTCATGGTTGTTTGTTGTTCTGGACGTTCCAATGATCGGGCACGATCCGGACCACGTCCGCGTTCGTTGGCATTTTTAGCTGACGGTCAATTTGGCTTGCCACCGAATTTCCATTCAATGCCCGGACGGAACAGTGTAGCGTGGTTGTTGTCGTAGCTGACGCCCAAGGAAATGAGCAAGGTGGGTTTCACATATACCCCGAAGCCCGCCGCTACAACCGTTTCGCCACCGCTGATCTCGGAGGTCACGATGGGGGTCGTGGCCACCATGTCCCCTTCGGGTTGTTCGCTTCCACCCAATGCCGATGTGTTGCCGTACACCTCGCCGAACAGGACCCACTTGGGTTGTTCCGGGTGGAACTCGAAGAGGGTGCCTATAGCGTAGTTGAACAAATTGGCCACGTCCACACCGGGCGGCTTTCCGAGAAAGGTGTAGCTCAGGTTCGCACTGGTGAAGAATTTCCCCGTGGTCTTGCTGAGGATCACGTAGGGTGTCCAATCCGTTCGGCCCGTGCCGATGAGCGCATTATGGGCGGTGGGGATCTTGACCTCAGCGGCTATCGAGATCGAAGGGCGCACGTGCTGTTCGGTGCAGACCTGATAGAAAGCGGTAACCTCAACATCGCCTGCGCCCCGTGTGGTGCGGCCTTCCTTGGGCATGATCGATGTGTAGGGGACCGGTTCCACCAGCAGTGTAAGTCGCTTGCTGAGGCCATACTCGATGGCGATCGGATCGGCGAATTCGGTACCCTCTTTGGAAGTCTGGAACTCAAGTCCGGTGCCCACTTCGAATTGGCCGGGCATCAGCGGCTTGGATTCCTCGGTCTCCAGCACTTGTGCCCATGCACGCGTGGGGACCGATGTTACGAACGCGAGAAGGATAGGTAGGAAAAGGAGCTTGTTCATGTAATCAGGTTTTTGGAAGGCAGGAAGCAGCGGGCGGCTTGCACCACCTCCCGCACACTTCATTGCGCTCAGTCCTTGTCCTCGTCCTTTTCGGTCTCCTTCTTGGAGCCGAGAACCTTTCCGTCTGCGTTGAACTGCACCTCCTGGACGGCTTCGCCGTTGGTGAACTCCACTTCGTAGAGGGTTCCACGGTCCGATGTTTCCACCTTCTCGGCCTCCTTCATCTTTTGGTCCGAATAGTTGGCAGCGATGGCCTTGGTCACACCTGCGGGCAGTTCGCTCGCCTTGATCCCTGTTTCTGTTTCGAGCCACGTGCCTTTGGGATCGAAAGTGGCGGAGCGTTCCGTACCGCCCTCGGTGAAGTTGGCCTCATAATCTTTGGCGTCCTCCATCTCCCACTTGGCGCCTTCGGCCTTCGGGAACTTCGCGGTGAAGGTCTTCTTCACGGCTTCTGGAACTTTTGCGCCGTCAATGTTCTGGCCCTTGCTTGCAGTGCAAGCGAAGAGGCCTGGCAACAGCAGGAGCGCTGTGCCGATGATGTTCTTGTTCATGATGTGTTCTTGTTTCCCGGCACGATGGCCGGGGGTTGATGTTCGACTGATGTGCGTGCGATCACGCGTGATCGCGGTCCCGGTCAAAGCCGGTGGATCAGGCGACAGGAGGGCGGAACACCAAGGAAGAATGATGGTGCCGATAAAGATCGGGCCGTGTATTGAAGGTGATGTCGAGGCACTCCGAGGGCATGGACGAAACACTCGGCAAGGAACGCGCTTCCACCACCAAGGGCATGATGACGCGCACGTTCGGCGGTGGCGTGTGCGAGCGTTGTTCGTCGCCAGGCGGGTGGTTGTCGATCAGGGCATCAAAGCAGGTGAGATGATCGGTGAGGAAATCCAAGGGCGTCATGTCCTTGTCCTCCGTGGCCTTGCACTGGGCATACATCGAGGGCAGGTCGCGCAGCAGGCCGAAGTCGCCGCCGGGAAGCAAGAGCACGCCTGCCGCATAGAACAGCAATAAGGAGTGGGCGGCGATGCGGGCGATCACAATACAAGGTTAACAGGTAGTGGGGTCCATTGTTGCGTGGACCTTCGCCAAGAAGTGTGAAGTCGACCTGACCTATACGTCTTTGCTCGCCGAAGCCCGGCGAAGTTGAGGCGAAGGCGTTTCAGAGGAAGTGTTTCAATAGGAGGCCGATGCCAGCAGCGATCAGGATCACGATCGGTTCGTTCAACTTCTTCACACGGAGCAGCGCGATGATCGTGGTGAGCGCAATGATGATCGAAGGTATATCCACCAGCGTACGCCGGGCGATCACGATAACCGCTCCGAGCAGCGCACCGACAACTGCTGCGGTGATGCCGTCAACAAAAGCCTTCACGCTCGTGTTCGCTGTGAGCCGCTTCACGTAAGGCGCAGGCACTACGGTGAACACATAGCACGGGAAGAACGTCGCGGCGGCGGCAACACTCGCACCCGCCAAACCCGCAACGAGAAAACCGATGAAGCCTACCGTGATCACCACAGGTCCCGGCGTGATCATGGCCACGGCCACCGCGTCCAGGAACTGTTGCTCGGTGAGCCAATGATGTTCAACCACAGTTCCGCCGTGCAGGAAGGGAATGATCGCCAACCCACTGCCGAAGACGAACGCGCCGGCCTTGGTGAAGAACCATGCGATGTCGCCCAACACGCCCCAACGCGCATCGCTGAAACCAAAGAGTGCAAGTGGAACGATGGCACCAGCGCTCGACTTCCGAAGCCAAGCTGGCGGCGCTTTGATGGCCATGTACACCAACCCGGCCAGCACGAACAGCAATACTTCCTCCCGCTCGGTGATCACCGTTACAGCGCAGAGCGCGATGTAGAAGGTCCAGAGCATCGCGTTCTTCTTCACCGAAGCGCCATCGAGTTTGCTCACGGTTTTCACGGTGAGCTTGTGCACACTGATGAGGATGATGCCGATCACCGCCGCGCCGACGCCATAGAACACATGCTGCATCCAAGGCAGTCCGCCGTAGGCTTTGTAAGCCATGCCGATAAGAACCACCATGATGAACGATGGCAACACGAACGCGAGACCGGCGAGCGTCGCACCCAGCACGCGGTAATGCACATAGCCGAGGTAGATGCTCAATTGCGCGGCGAGCGGGCCGGGCATCAGTTGCGCAAGCGCAAGACCGTTGCGATAATCCTCTTCGCTTATCCATTGGCGGCGCTCCACCAGGTCGCGGTGCATGTAGTTGATCAGCGCCACCGGACCACCGAAGCCCATGGTACCGAGCTTCAGGAAGTAAGCGACGAGTTCGCGGAGCGAGTACGGTGACGCGTTTTGCACGAGGTGAACCTACGAACCTGTTCGGGCCGGAAGGATCGGTGCCGACCATTTCGCCGCATGCGCGTGAGCGCCAGTTCGCGACCTTGGCCGCATGGATCCACGACCCATCCCCTCGTTCATCGGATATGGACCCCAGCAGTTGAACAACGCTGAGGCCTCCGCGCGAGCCGAACAATTCTTCCGCCTGATGGACCGCCGCCGCAGCGTGCGGGAATTCAGTGACGAACCCGTTCCTGCTGCCTTGATAGAGCAGTTGATCCGAACGGCCAGCACAGCGCCCAGCGGCGCGCACAAGCAACCGTGGACCTTCTGCGTGGTCACCGATCCCGGCTTGAAGCACAGGATCCGCCAAGCGGCGGAAGCGGAAGAAAGCGAGAATTACAATGGCCGCTTGCCGAAGGAGTGGATCGAGGACCTCGCGGCGATCGGCACGGATCAACGAAAGGAATTCCTGGAGATCGCCCCGTGCTTGATCATCGTCTTCAAACGCGTGTATGATCTGATGCCCGATGGTTCGAAGCGGAAGAACTACTACGTGGAGGAAAGCACCGGCATCGCTTGCGGTTTTCTTTTGGCCGCCGCACATACCGCAGGTTTGCAAACGCTCACCCATACGCCCAGCCCCATGAATTTTCTCTCGCTTCTTCTGCAACGACCGGAAAATGAGCGGCCCTTCCTGTTGATCCCCATCGGCCATGCGGCGGTGAACTGCCTGGTGCCTGATCTGCGACGCAAACCATTGGAAGAGGTGATCGTCCGCTACCCGTGATAGTTCCGTGACCTACCTGTTGTTGCTTTGCTGAACATGTTCAGGATCCCGATACTTCAAGAGGATCTTCAACCTCACCCGCACAACACACATGCTTCCATGACCAAGCTCTTGCCACTGTTCGTTCTTCTGCCCTTCAGCGCATTCGCCCAAGGCTTGGTGAGCCACGACCCTGAGAACCGCACGGTGTTGCTGGAAGAGTTCTCGGCGATCCATTGCGGCAACTGCCCGGCTGCGCATGTGCTGGCCGATCAACTCATTGCCGCGCATCCGGGCCAGCTGGTCGCCGCCGAATTGCATGGCGGAGGGCTCAGTGTTCCAAGTACGGGCGAACCCGATCTGCGCAATGCATCGTCAACCGCACTATGGTCCTTTTATGCGGTGGCTTCCCAGCCACGGGGTCCGGTGGATCGCAGACCTTACAATGGCCAGGTCGTGCTTTCCACATCGGTGTGGACCGCTGCGGTCAACGACGCGCTGCTGCTCCCATCACCGGTGAACATCGGTCTTGCCTCGCAATTCGACGCTGGAACGCGCGACCTGACGGTGAACGTCGAGACCTATTACACGGCCGATGGTACGGGCGGCAACGACTACATCAGCGTGTTCCTCAAGGAAAGCCACATCATCGGATACCAACAGGACTACGTGAATGGTGCCCAGCCCTCCTACGACCACAAGGATGTGATGCGCGGCTACATCACCGCGCTCTGGGGCGACGAGGTGACGACGAACACCGTAGGCACCACGGTGCTGCGCACATATTCGTTCAACGTGCCGGCGGACTGGGATGAAGCGAACTGCGAGGTGGTTGCCTTCGTGGGCGAATACCAGGGAGAGATCTACCAGGTGCGGCAAGTGGAAGCGGTGGGGGGTATGACCACGGGGATCATGGACCGTCCCACTTCAGAGGGCGGTCGCGCCTATCCCGTGCCGGCGAACGAAGTGGTCTTCCTGCCGACCAGCGGCGATCTCACGATCATCGATCTGCAAGTCACCGATGGGAGCTGGCGCTCCATTCCACTTGCGCAGCGCGTGGTGAAATCGGACAGGATCGCGTTGGATGTTACGGGGCTTGCCAATGGGCTCTACGTGTACCGCTTGAATACCACCAAAGATCTGCGCACCGGCACCCTCATCATCCAGCACTGAGCGAGAGGACCGTTGATCCATCACACCGTACGGGCGAACCGTGGCTTTGCTGCGCGATGGTCCGATATCGAAGACAGGATGATGCCGATCCGACCATTCTGAAACATGCGAAAGATCCTCCTGATCGAAGACGACCGCGACATCAGCAACTTGGTGCGCATACACCTTACGGATCTGCAGTACGAGGTGGAGCAGATATTCGACGGCAAGGAAGGTTTGTTGCGTGCCATGGAACGGCAGCACTGCCTGATCGTGCTGGACCTGATGCTGCCCGGCATGGACGGTATCACCATTTGCCAGCGTTTGCGGGCCGAGAAAGTGACCACGCCGATCCTCATGCTCACCAGCAAAGCCGAGGAGATCGATAAAGTGTTGGGCTTGGAGACCGGTGCGGACGATTACATGACCAAGCCCTTCAGCATTCGCGAATTGGTGGCGCGTGTGAAGGCCTTACTGCGACGCATGGAGAACGCGCCTGCTCCGGCTGCGACGAAAGGCGACATCAACATCCCCGGCCTCGCTGTGAGCACCCAAAAGCGAACGGTGGAAGCGCATGGTGCGCGCGTAGAACTCACGCCGAAGGAGTACGATCTTCTGTTGCACTTGGCATCACATCCGGGTGTCACCTTCACACGGGAAGAGTTGTTGAGCAAAGTGTGGGGTTACGAGTTCAGCGGCTACGAACACACGGTGAACTCACACATCAACCGCTTGCGGAACAAGGTGGAGAAGAACATCGCCACACCGGAATTCATCCTCACCACTTGGGGCGTTGGATACCGCTTCACCGAGCGCTGAACGCATGGCGAGCACGACGCACACCCCTTGGTACTCCAGCCTCTTCTGGAAAGTATCGGCGATCTTCCTGCTGGTGCTGCTCCTGTTCGCGGGCATCACGTTGAAGGTCAACATCGACGCCAGCCGCAACTACGCGCTGGAAGTATCGCAACGCCTGAACCACGATCTGGCCGCGCACACCGCCGGGGAGATCAAGCCCTTCCTCAACGGCGAGATCCCGGAGGAAGCTATCGGAAAGCTGATGCACAGCATGATGGCGGTGAACCCGGGCATCGAAGTGTATGTGCTGGACACCACAGGTAGGATCCTCAAGTATGTGGCCTTGGAAGGGGAGGTGAAGAGCGACCATGTGCCACTCGCACCCATCCAGCGGTTCATCGCATCAACATCGATCGACGGCTTGATCGTGGGCGATGATCCCCGCGCACCCGGCGAGCAGAAGATCTTCAGCGCGGCGCCGGTGATGGAGGAAGGCGTGAACCGCGGCTTCGTGTACATCATCCTTGCTGGCCAGGAGTACGCCGGTGCCACGGATACGTTGTTCGGCAGCTACTTCCTGCAACTGGGCACGCGTTCGGTATTGCTGGCGTTGGCGCTCACCTTGATCGCCGGTCTGCTGATGATCTGGTACATCACGCGCAACCTCGGCTCCATCGTGTCGGTGATCCGCCGTTTCAAGGATGGCGAACTCGACGCGCGCATCAACATGAACGGCGGTGGTGAACTGCGGGAAGTCGCCAACACCTTCGACGAGATGGCTGGCACCATCGAGAAGAACATCGATGACATGAAGGGCGTGGACAAGCTGCGCAAAGAGCTGATCGGCAACGTGAGCCACGATCTGCGCACGCCCATCGCAGCCATTCAGGGCTACGCCGAAACACTGTTGATGAAGGACAGCACCATCAGCGAACCGGAGAAGCGCGAACACATCGGGGTGATCATGAAGAGCGCCGACCGCTTGAAGTTGCTTGTGGACGACCTCTTCACCCTGAGCAAGCTCGAAGCCGGACAGGTGAAGCTGGACCTGGAGCCGCTCTCGCTTGGCGAGCTTGTACACGATGTGGTGAACAAACTGCGCCTGCTGGCCAACGAGAAGAACGTGAGCATCAACATCATCATGGCGAAGGACCTGCCGATCGTGGAAGTGGACATCAAGAAGATCGATCGCGTGATCCAGAACCTTGTACACAACGCCATCAAATTCTGCCGCGATGGCGATCGCATCACCGTCGAACTCGACGGCGGCACGAACGGCACCGTGGACGTGCGCATCACCGATACCGGAAGGGGTATTGCACCCGCCGATCTGCCGCACATCTTCGATCGCTACTTCATGGGCCAGCGCTCGGCCGCAACGGATGGATCGGGCCTCGGCCTCGCGATCGTGAAGCGCATCGTGGAACTGCATGGATCCACCGTAACAGCCACCAGCCGGGTGAACGAAGGGGCACAGTTCAGTTTCAGTTTGCCGGTGAGGAAGGTGGGATAGCAGCTTCGCTATTCCCGTACGAATTGGCCCTCGAACACACGGCCATCGCTGATCGCACGATAGTGGTACACACCCGATGCGGTGCCGGGCAGTGTTATGGACAGCACCGGTCCAGGCACGCCTTCTTGTTGTTGCATCAAGCGGCCCGATGGATCCCAGATGAACAGATCCACCGCTGCCTTGCCTGTCACGTTCAACACCAACGTGGCCTCGCCGTTCATGGGCGATGGGAAGAAGCGCTGAGCGCTGGTGGTGAGCTGATCGAAATTCACGGACATCACCGAGGTGTACCCTACGATGCCCAGTTTCACGCGGTAGTACACAGTGGTGTACTCCGGTGGTGTTGCGTCGGTCCACGAGTAGGGTACCGGCGCACCGGAACCGCCGCAGATCCCTTCGATGTGGTGTACGCCGGTGAAGTTGTTCCCATCCGTGGAGCGTTCCACATCCTGCCCGTTGCAGGTGCCGCCTTGGATGCTCCAGTCGATGCGGATGGCACCGTCGAGTTCCGTGAGTTCGTAGCTCGCGATGAGCGGGTTCTCCTGCGCAACACCGCCGAATGAAGCAAACAGTAAGATGAGGCTGAGGCTGCGCATGGGGTCGAGTCCGTTCCGGAGAGCAATGAACCTTTCCGCCACGAAGCTACTTGATCGAGCGACCCTCACCGATACAAGGTCCGGTTGTAGCGTGGAAGGCATGAGCCGTGATGATGCTGTGATATCCACTGATCACGTTCGTACTTGGCATGCTGCTCAAGCGCCGATCACGCACCTACCTTACCACCGTTGATCCACCTCTCGCCATGAAGAGTTCCTTGACCATCCTCGTCTGCGCCTTGCTCAGCTCCACCGTTGCCGCTGGTCAATCGCGCATGGACGGCACCTTCCCGTTCCAGACGGACACAGCGAAACAGTGGTCGATATATGTGCCCAGTGGCTACGTGGCGGGCACCGCGCACCGCACCATGGTGGCTTTCCATCCGCTGAATACTTCGCGGTGGAATTCGATCTCGTGGTGCGACACGCTGATCGTCTTCGCGGAGATGAACGACCTGTTGCTGATCTGCCCCGATGGTGGTGCGGACGGTTCACTGTATGATGCCATCGACACGGCCTTCACCACGGCGCTGTTGGATTCGGTGCGCACATGGTACAGCGTGGATGAGATGAAGACATACGCCATGGGCTTCTCCGTGGGCGGCCGCGTTACATACACGTATGGACTGAGCAACCCCGATGTGTTCGGTGGCTACCTGCCGATCGGTGCGGCGATCACCAACCTGAACGAGGTGGGACCAGTGATCGCCAACAGCACCGGCAAGCCGTTCTACCTCGTGCATGGATCGGCGGACTCACCCTCCGTGCGCTACACACCGGTGCTGAACGCGCTGATCGCGAACGGGGCGATCACCAACTCGATCCTGATGCCCGGCATCGGCCACACGATCGACTTCCCCAACCGCAACGCGATCCTCACCACCGCTTTTCAATGGATCGATTCGGTGAATTGCGCCTCGTTGATGACCGCGATCCCGGACGTACCGGAGCCGATCGGCGTGCGTGTGCATCCGACCATCGTGGCATCAGGCGGAACGGTGACCGTGATCGGAGCACAGCCCCACGCGGGAGACTTGCGGATCCGCTTGTTCGATATGAGTGGTGCCGTGAGAATGGATCAACGCATTCCAGCAGGAACATTGACCAGTGACTTGCACCTATCGCTGCCGCAGCTACCCGCTGGCGCGTACATCCTGCGGATGAGCGGTGCGTTCCAGATGGAGCAACGCATCGTGGTGCAATAGGCGGGCACCCCAGCTTCCCGGTTGCGGGTCCATTGAGGCGATCCACCAGAACTTCGCTGCGCTCATGAAGAATTCTCGTTCGCTTCGACCTCTTCCTTTCGCTGCTCTCAGTCTTAGCGCCGGGTTGGCTTCAGCGCAATGGACATGGACACCCCTCGCTCCACTACCCATGCCCACGGCCAACCATGCGCTGTGCGCCGGACAGGTCAGCGGCGCGTGGAACGTCTACGCATTCGGTGGCATCACCACAGGTCTCACCAATGCGAACATCCATCGCAATGCCTTCCGTTACGATGTGGATGCGGATATGTGGACCGCACTCCCGGACATCCCCGATACGCTGGGCAAGATCGCTTCATCAGCAAGTGTTGTCGGCAGCACGGCGTACGTGATCGGTGGCTACCACGTCTTGAACGGCCCACCATTCGAACTCAGTTCGAACAAGGTGCATCGCCTCGATCTGCTCACTGATACATGGCTACCGGATGGTGCGCTATTGCCCGTGTCGATCGATGATCAGGTGCAAGCCGTGTGGCGCGATAGCCTCATCTATGTGATCGGCGGATGGAGCAACACCACCAACGTGCCCAACGTGCAGGTTTACGATCCAGCGTTGGATCAGTGGAGCGTGGGAACGCCGCTGCCCAACACCAACCAATTCAAAGCCTTCGGCGCGAGCGGCAACATCATCGGCGATACCATCTACTACTTCGGTGGCGCGTCCACCGGCACCAACTTCCCGGCGCAGGACAAATTGCGCATCGGCGTGATCGACCCACTGCTGCCCACGAGCATCACTTGGTTGCCCGTGATCACCGGTGGCTTGGGTGCGCGCTATCGTTCCGCTTGCGCGATAGTGAATGGTGCTCCCACATGGATCGGCGGCAGCGCTGTGAGCTACAACTACGATGCGGTAGCCTACAACGGCAGCGGCGTGGTACAACCTGTAACGCTCATCCAACAATGGAGCGGTAGTGCGATGGTGAACGCGGGCAACACGCTCCCGCACATCATGGACCTGCGGGGCATCGGCGAGATCGGTGGCAACAGCTTCATCATTGCCGGGGGGATCGGCAATGCGCAAACGGTGCTGGATAGCACGTGGCTGGTGACTTTCGATCCGACCGGCGTCGAGGAGCAGCCGCTGCTCACCTTGCATGTCGCACCCAACCCGACGGCGGATCGGTCTACAGTGACCCTTTCCAGAGAACTTGTGAACGCTCACTACACATTGCGTGATGCGCTCGGTCGTTCCAACGGCAGCGGCAATGCGGCGGGACCGGTTTTCACCGTGGACCTGGGCGATCTGGTCGCCGGTCCCTATCTGCTGGAAGTACGCTCCGCAACGAACGGCGAAACCGCACGCGTGTGGTTGTTGCGCGAGTGACGCGGCGGCTCGTGGAACACGTCCACGGAAGTGTGATCGCGCTGTGATCTTTCCGTGACCCGGTACGGGGAGGTTTGCGGCACGAACGTTCACAAACCGAACCCACATGCTGTACAACAAGAACATGATGCTCGCGCTGGCCTTCGGCGCCGCAGCCCTCACCGCCTGCAAGAAAGAAGACACTGCATCCACGCCAACGCCGACGCCCGTTACCGCAGGCCCCGCCGTGGATCCCACCACCGCCGCGCGCGTATCCGTTGATCGCTTCAGCGCCGCCGCCGGTACACTTATGGTGCGCGACGGCATGAACGGATTGCCTGCTGCGAACACAGCGGTCAACTTCGATCAAGCGCCCTTCCTCACCACCGGTTTGGGACCGGCCGGGGAAGTGACCGAGTACTACAACTTCGATGTGCAGCCTACGGCCCTGGTGCCCATCTGGGTGCTGTTCACACCGGGTGCAAGTAGTCCTGTGCCCGGCCAGCTGAACATCATCGACAAGATCCCCGGCGAAAGCGGCTACAACGATTTCTGGGTGGTGCGCAAGGTGACCGTGCCTGCGGACTACGTCGCCAATTCCGTGACGAGCTATTCGGAGATCATCGCCCTCGGCTACGCGATCGAGAACACCACAACGATCGTGAACTGCCCCGTGGTGCCCGAAGGTTCCACAGCCACCAAGCGGCTGGCCGGTGAAAACACCGCGCTGATGAGCGGCTGGTACAAGGACAAGGTGTGCTTCTACTTCAGCTTCATGGAGCATCCGCTCGCTGGAAGTTCGGTGCCCACTTCGCCGATCTATGTCATCTTCAACATCAACCCCGACCAACCGAACGGTGGTCCGCCATCGGGCTTCGTGGTGGAATCCGGCACCATGCAAACGCACAACGTGCTGGCCACCCTGCCCGGCGATGCGGGCTACTCACCCTTGTGGAGCGTAAGTGTGATCAACAACACCGCCTTCGGTTCGGTGAGCGGACTACCCAGCGCGCAAGCCGCTCCGCTTTTAGGCGTTGATGTGATGAAGGTGAACTGTCCGGTGGTGATGATCAACTGAAGCGCGATCGATTTCGGGATGTCGGTGGTGGATGACGTGCCACCGATCGTTTCAGCCGTAACTGGGATGAGGCTGATGGTGGTGCCCTTCCTGAGCAACGAGCCCCGACCCTGTCGGGGTTCGTTCGTTCCTGCCACATCCGACGGTGAACGCGGTCCAGTATCCGGGCGGAGTTTCCACATTGTTCTCAGAACACCACCCGCCACACCAGTTTGCCCACGATGCTGCGGCTTGTCGGCTGTGCGAAGTCGATGCGATCCGCAGGTGTGTGGCTCTGGTCGAAGACGATGAACAGGTCCGTGCCGATGCGTGGTATCCAATGCAGCCGCGCGTTCAAGCGTATGAAGTCATCCAAGCTGTTCCATTGGCCGAAGATCGAGACGGTGAGGTTGGTGGTGAACGCGTAGGTGGGGTAGATCGCGAGGTCGTTCGTTCCGAGCACTTGCGCGCTGCGGCCTTCGTGTGCCGCGAAGCGCAGTTCGTTCCACGTGTGTTCCAAGGAAAAATTGAAGTGCTTGCTCAGGTTGGTGTTCAGCACGCTACCGATCGTGGTCTTCCTGCCGCCGAAGAATGTGCCCCAGGTAGGAGTGAACTCCAGTTGGACGCGCCTGCCTCGGAACGTATTGAAGTAGAGCGTGATCTCCTGGTAAGCATAACGCCCTGCCGCGATGGTGATGCTGTCGCTGAGCGGGAACGCTTCGGTCACGCCGTCCTCGTACCAGGTGAAGTTCAGCCCGAACTCATCGCCGGTCTTGAAGAGCATGCCCAATGGCCGGGTGTTCAGCGAGAAGCTCTCGACGTTGCTGGTGGATGCCGTGCGGTAAAGCTCCACGCCGAAGAGCTCGAATTCCATCTTGCGGATACCGAGCTTCTGGAACCAGCGGGGCTCGAAGGCGAGGTTTCCTTGGGCGGTCTCATAGTTCGTGCGGTTCAGGAAGCCGAGTTCCGGATGGAAATTGCGCCGCGTGGTGCCGATGAGCAGAGAACCGTTGAAGAGATCGTTGGGGTAGTTGAGCCAGATGCCGGTGCTGAGCCCGTTCGTATCCAGCTTGCCGTCCGTCACGCTCTGCGCGAACCAGCCTTCCGCCTTCACGCGCTTGTTGCCGTTGAAGTGCGAGGTGCCCCAGCCACCATCAATACCCAACACCTGGTTGCTGCGCTCCGTGTTGATCTTGCTCGTGACCAGCCCGCCGATGAAACTTTGTTCGCCGATATCGCGCTTGTAACGCAGCACGGCATTGTTGGTAGCGGGTGCGAATTCCGTAGCACCGGTCTCCAGCACGAGCGCGCCGATGTTGTTGCGGCCTTGCTTGCCGAAGAGCCGCGCACCACCCAGCACGGGCACGGGCGCGCCGTTCTCGATGCCGATGCGGCGCGTGTGGAAGAGCCGGTTGCGGCCATCGATCTCGAAGTCATAGTTGCCCGCGCCCTCTAGGAAGAATGCGCGTTTCTCCGGGTAGAAGAGGTTGAAACGCGAGAGGTTCACCGGGATACGGTCCGCTTCCACTTGGGCGAAATCGGTGTTGGCGGTGAGGTTGAGCTTGAGCGTGGGCGAGAGGTTCACGTTCAGGTCACCGCCGAGTTTGCCAGTGGGATCGTCCTTCTGACCCGGCATCTGTTGCAGGCCACCGAGGGCGTACGGTTTGAATTCGAAGCGTTTCGCGTAAGCGATGTCATGGATCCCCGCGAGCGTGCCCGCGTTGGCGAGGTTCTCCACGCCGCTGTTGCGGCCCCAACCCTGCCAGTTCACCTGCTCGTTCTTGCTGCGCACGTTGCGCTCGAAGTTGATGCCCCATACCTGCTCCGCGATCTTGGGGAATTGCAGCGTGTTGAAGGGTATGCGGAACTCCGCCGTCCAGCCCAATGGAGTGCAGGAGGTCACCACATCCCATACGCCGTTCCAATCGGTGTTGAAGCCCCCGGTGGGGCTCACTTGCATATCGCCGCGCGCGCCGTTGGGATTGGTAACGAAGAGGTAGCCGTTGCGCTGATCGTTGAAGGTGCTGATCACGAACTGGAAATTGTCGTCAGCATACCAAGCGAAATCGCGCTGCATGTACTTGGCCTGCATGTGTTCGGGATCCGAAGAGGGGCAGAGTGCGCCGATGTAGATCGCGAGGCTGTCATATACGATGGCCACATCGGTGAGGTCCGTTCCGGGGTTGCCCTCCATGGGCTCGCGTTGGGTGAAGTTGGTGATGTGCCGCGCCAGCTTCCAGCAGGGTTCTTCCAATGAGCCGTCCAGTTCGATGCGCTCGTGGACACGCAGGGCGAAAAGCGTATCGGGTTGGCTGTGCTGCGCGGCTGCCCCTGCGATCAGCAGGAACTGCGCGCAGGCGAAGAGCAGGACGCGCGGAAAAGTGGCAGAACGCATAGGGCCGCCGAAAATAGAAGGACCCGTGCGCGCTTGGTCACACAGGCCCCTTCGACCTACGGATCTTTCGATCTTCTACTCAACGATCACGCGCGAGGTGCCGCACAAGTGGGCATTGGCATCCCAAGCGCGCACGAGATAGAGCCCACTGGGCCAGCCGTCCGTGGCGATGAATTGCTGCCCGGTCCCTGATCGAACGGCAGGCACCTTCATGATGCGTCCATCCGAAGCGATGCATTGGATCCGTGCAATGTTGTTCGCCTGTCCGGGATCCACGCACAATGTATTTCCGGCACGGACCGGCGATGGGAACACACGAAGCGCATCACTGCCTTTCTGTTCGTTGATCGCTTGCACCGATGCGCACAGGTTCTCCGTGGTGAAGACGGCATTGCTCACCAAGTAGGAGAATGCCCAATCGTTCACCACCTCGTCCTGAACGGTGCAACCGCTGGACGGCGGAGAAGCCGCCTCGATATCCGTGGCCGTGGCTGTGCCCGTGCCGCGAAGGCATTCCATATCCAGTGCCTCGTTCAACCGGAGCAGGAGGAAACGGTCCTCGTACCCGCCGTTCACCGCGAGCAGCATTCTTCCCGAAAGGACCACATGCCCTGCATCCTGGCCCATCAACGCGGTATATCCGTTGGTGCCCAATGTGATCACCTCGACAGGCTCGCCCAATGGCGTGATGCGCAGGGCTGCCACACCGGAAGTGCTCTGCGAAGCGGTGAGCAACAATTCGCCGTTCGACAATTCCACCGCGCGTTCGAAGTATTCCACATAGCCGTTCCCGGGGGACATATCGAAGGCGTATGATCTCTCCCATATCACGTTGCCGCCCGCGTCCATGCGCATGGCGAAGGGAGCGTTGTTGCTGAAGCCCGCGGCCAGGAAACCACCATCGCTCAGGGGGATGGCCGTCTTGGTGTGGTTGTAGTACCCATTGGGGTAACGCTGTGCCCAGGCCAGATCCCCGTTCGATGCGATGCGCACGAGGTAGATATCGTTCTCGGCTTTTTCGGTGAGCAGGATGCCACCGTCGCTGGTGGTGGCGAAATCGAAGCCGGGGTTCTTGAGGGTAGGGCCGGTTGAGGTGATGTAGCTGCGCGCCCAACTGATCTGGCCTTCCATGTCCGTGCGAAGAACGATGGTCTTGTTCACCATGCCCATGTCCATGAGCAGGCCGCCATCGCTGGTGGCCTTCATGCTGCTGAAGCCGTAATCCTGGGTAGTAGCGGATGCGGCGTGGTACATGCGCGTCCACAGCACATCGCCGATCGCCGAGAGGCGCACCATGAAATAGTTCTGGCCACTACTGGTGCCCATGATGCCGAACACCACGAGGTTGCCCTCCGCATCGAATACCACCTTGCGCGCGTCCATGCCGAAGTCCGGGTTGGTGGTTTCCACTTTGCGGCTCCAGAGCAACGTACCGGTCGCATCGAACTTCGAAAGGGTAAAGGCCGAGGCATTGACGTATTGGTAACCACCGAGCATGGCAATGTCACCGGCGGTGGACACCGCCCCATCGATGTAGCGCGCATAAGTATTGTCTCCGGGCGGATCCACCGCGAGGGCGAAGTTGCCGGCGTCTTGGGCCGAAGTGATGATGGAGCAGAGCAGTACGAAGGGTAGAAGTCGTGTTCTCATCGCGGTACGGTGCTAGTGCCTGTCGAAGGTATGTCCGGCAGGGATCTCTCGATCGCCGTGGTGATGAAATCACGCAAAAGGACGAGTTCACAGCGCACTACTCGCCAGCCGTTCAAGCAGCGCCTCCACCTCCTTCTCCACGATCACCCTTGTCTCCCCGTGCAGGAAACCATCTTCCCGCATGCGCTCCATCTGCGCGAGCAACGGATCGTAAAAACCATTCACGTTCAGCAAGCCGATGCGTTGCTCGTGCAATCCGATCTGCCGCCAGGTGAGCAGCTCGAAGAGTTCGTCCATAGTACCGAAGCCACCGGGCAAGGCGATCACCGCGTTGCTCAGTTCGTGCATGCGCTGCTTGCGCTCGTGCATCGTGTCCACGAGGATCAGTTCGGTAACGCCTTGGTGCGCGAGCTCGGCCTTCGCCATGAAGCGCGGGATCACGCCGATCACTTCGCCGCCCGCCTTCATCGCCGCATCGGCCACGATGCCCATGAGCCCTACATGGCCACCGCCGTAAACGAGGCCCATGCCGCGTTGCGCGATGGCGCGCCCGACCTCGGCGGCGGCCTGCGCATAGATCGGATCATGGCCTGTGGCGGCTCCGCAGAAAACGGCGATGCGTGGCATGGGAAGAGGATGTGCAAAGAAGGGTCAGGATCCGCGAACTATGCGCGAACCCACGGCGATCGCGTCTTGATCCCGATCCGACAAGCGCTGGTATTGATGCGACCCCTCCGGGATCGAAAGCGCTGGTGCGGGCGGGTACACGCTCACACTGCGCACCGCAGCGGGAATTCGCAGTGCAAGGTTCAACGTGTTGCCGCGTTGGTCGTTCGCATCATAGCGGGCCATGCCTTGCGGAAGAGTGCTCATAAGGCGATGGACTAGGACACGTACGTTGTCAACTATCGGCACGTACTACTTTTGGGCGCATGGGGCCCAGGACACGCAAAGCAACCAAGCGGGCCACCGGCAAGAGCAAGCTCACCTTGAGCGTTCGGCGTGAGTACGTGATGATGCTGCGCAGGGCCAGCGCACGGCGAGGCCGCTCCATCACGGAACTGGTGGAGGACATGGCCACGCTGCTCGAAAAGGATGTCGAGATGGACAAAGGAGATGCCTGGTTGAAGAGGAACCAAGGCATACTGGCCCACAAGGTGAAGCCGGAGGATTGGAAGCGCGATGACTGCATCGGACACCTGCTCCGCAAGCATGTCCCGCGATGATGCATGTGCTCATCGACAGCAATGTTCCATTGAACATTTGCCTGCACCAGCAATGGCAAACACTTCAGAGCGGCCACGGGTATAAGCGTGCTGAACCCCGCGCAGTTGCTCAAGCTCGTGTAACCGCTCCGAAAGGCAAGCAGGAGCAGTTGCGATAAACCCAACGCCTTGTTTGGATCGAGCGGCCCGGCAAACCGGCCGCTCTAGGCCGCATCGTTTGCGTCTCAACCTCTGCGCTCCTCTGCTTCTTTGCGCCCCGATGTACATCGGGGCTGCGTTGGAAGGGATTTTTGAAAACAGGTTCTCAGAGCACGAACGGCAACCGCCTCACCGAGTTCGTTTCCGTGGTGTAGACATAGAACGCATAGCGTCCCTTCGGCCAGGTGAGCACGTGTACGCTGAGGGGCAGGTCGAAGCCGCCGGGGCCGATGGGCAATTGGTCGTGCAATATTTCCATAATGCGGCCATCGTCGCGTTTCACAAGCACCATGAGGTTGCTCGCGTTGGCGAAGTCCATGGAGATCGTGCGTGAGATCGTTTCCGGTCGGTTGCTGGAGGCACGCACTCCGTCCGGTGCGTAGCGGACCAGATAACGCGGCGCGGGCTGGCCGCTCAATGCGCTCAAGTGGTTGCGCAGCGTGTCCGTCGCTGAGCCGTCCAACGCTCCGGTCGAGTTGATGTCGTGCCCATCGCTCAATACCCAGATGGCGTTCTGCACCACGTCGTCATCGTAGTGTCCCTTGTTGATCACCTGCGCGAGTGCGAACAATTTCTCCGGAGCCGGATGTCCCTTCAGGTAGGCTTCATCGTGGCCCGGTCCGCCCATCGAAGCCTCGCAACAGAACGCACGACAGGTCACGGTCTAGTTCGCGCCGGGTTGCAAGGCCAGCACTTCCTCGCGCACCACAAGGAGATCCTGCACGCTGTTGCTCTCGCTCACGAAGATCCAGCCCGGCGGTATGCTGGTGCTGATCGCCGTGGATGATGCGTTGTGTACATCCACGCGCAAGCAATCGCCGCTGTGGCCGCCGAGGCCCACGGGCTGGAGCTTCACCTTGCCTTGTTCCAGCAGTTCAACGAGCGAAGTGGCGTTGGCAGCGAACGATGGTGGGAGCGAAGCGGCCAGGATCAGGATCGCGATGGTGAGGGTGCGCATCACAGAGCTTTTCCGTGCAACGCTCGATCGTCGTTGATCCTTGCCCTATGTACTCCTCCGCTTGCGACGGAGGACCTATCATCGCGCCACGATAATACTTGTCGCGTATTTCTGCGAACCGGCTTGGAGCATTAGGGTGTAGGCACCTTGGTCCAACAAGAGCAGGTCATTCAACGGTATCGTTTGCTTGCCTTCGCTCAACCGAACACTCGTTAACGGCGTTTCAACAACCCGCCCCATCGCATCGAGCACGGCGATCGTCGCCGACTCGGATCCAGACATCTCAAAAGTGAGCACGGAGCCCTCTGTCAATGGGCTGGGGTAAACGCTCATTCGCATTCGCGGGTCAGTTGCCCCCGCTATCCCCGTGACATTCTCAAAGAGCAACCGCGCGATATGGATATGTCCGGTATTGGGTTCACAGCCGGCGATCACGATACGTCCGTTGGCATCCACTACAGCGGCTCCGCCCATCTCCTGTGTGCCCGGTTCCGCAGCGAACGCGAAGATCCCGGCAGTGCCGAAATTCGCTGCAGGAGCACCATTATCGTCATGCACACGCACGAGGAAGTCCAACGGGTCACCCGAAGCAAGCTGGCCTACGCCAGTAGCAACGATGCGGCCGCCTGGCCCCATGGCAACATCAGCGAGGTTCGGGCTGTCACATGAAAAGGAGTACAAGCCTGCATCAGCAAAGGTGAGGTCCAAGGAACCATCCGGGAGGAACCGCCAGATGTTCAATCGCAATCCATCAGTGCCATGCTGCGCTCCGGAAGCGATGATCCGTCCCTGGTCATCCTTGGTGATGTGAAGAACCCAAGCTGGCCAACCAGAAACGAAAACATCGATGGAACCATCGCCACCGAATGAATTGTCCGGTGTGCCGTCCGGGCCGATAGCATAGATGAGAGCGGAATCCGAGGGTGCTTCTTCAGTGGACAAATAGCAAGTGCCACCAGCGGTGCAGTAAAAGCTGACAGTGGTATAGGGATCAATAAGCGGAGCGGTCCAGATTCCGTTCACCGCATAGGTGGGGTCATTGTCACCGTTATCCAGCAGACGGTAGATGCGCACTTCGTTATGGGCGAGATCGGCCACATCCACTTGGGCGTACAAGCGACCAAGGCTATCGACGCTCACATCCCAGGCCCAGCCGTTCAACGTTCCCGTGTCGAGCACCTTCATGCCGTTGATGCCGAACGTGGTCACGAGCGAACCATTGGTAAGGAGCTGCCAAAGAGCTGGGCTTCCTTGGTGACTGCCTACAACCGTGAGTATGCCATCCTTGAGCGCGATGGATTGAACGCTACCGCTGATGTCCAAGAGAACAGCTCCGCCATTTCCGAAGGTCTGATCCACTGCGCCACTGCTCGTGAACTTCCAAACCGTGGCAATGCCCAAATAGCCATCCGAAAGCGACCCACACAAGTAGATGTTGCCCTCGTCGTCCGTGACCAGATCATTCGGGGCGCTCTTCAATCCCAAGTAAGCGAGCGAAACTTTGCCGTCGACGCCGAACGTGTGATCCAAGGGATCGGACTGGGCGAACATTGTTGCGCTGGCCATCACCGAGGTGATCAGCAGACATCCGCGCAAGTGAGCAAGGCTTTTGCGCCCTATGGAGTAGAACAGGTTCATAGCTTGAAGACGTTGACCTTCGATCAAGGTTGTGAGCAGAGCGATCCTGATGACGGGGAATTTTCGAGCGTGAAGATAAAGACGGTTCGAGCCCGCCGATCCCGGAACTTCAACCATTGGTGAGCATCGTTACCGATGAACACCTTGCGGATCGCTACACCTTCGCCCCTTCTTTCTTCGCGGGCGCTTCCACCTTGGGTGGCACGTAGCCGAAGAGCCGGTTGTCCTTGATCATGTTGTCCACGTACGGTGGCACCATGTCCTCCCAACCGGGTTTCGCGTCGCGGATCATGTAGAGCACCGCCTTGCTGAAGATGTGCAGCACGGTGGGGTCGAAGCTCTCGATGTCCACCATGCGCTTGTTGCTGAT